>NZ_LAUM01000006.1:0-218486 GCF_000972265.1 Vibrio sp. ECSMB14106
TCGCCAGGCTCTTATTTATTTTCACTTTTTTGAAAGTGAAGACAAAAAGGTATCGTTACCTGTGTATACATGTAACAACATCTACAGTGTACTAATCTGTTGATGACAAATTGTTGGAGGGATGGCTGAGTGGTCGAAAGCACCGGTCTTGAAAACCGGCAACCGTTAATAGCGGTTCTAGGGTTCAAATCCCTATCCCTCCACCACCATTAAAAAGCCCGCTGAGAAATCAGCGGGCTTTTTTCATATCTGTCGTTTAGCAAAACAAAAAGAGCACTAACGTGCTCTTTACCTGTGACTCCACACCTGCTTGTTATCACTTATAGATAACTAGTCTTGCAGGTATTTTCCTTCGGCGACCTGCCAAAATGCTCTAATTAATGGGTTTTCTAATTGCGCGCGCTTACAGCACACCCCTAGTTCAAATGGTTTGATTGGCTCTATCTTTAAGCGGTCTACTTTGTCACGTACAGGACTGTTGTTGATGACGACATCAGGAGCAATACCAACTCCACAACCTAGTGCAACCATACTTACAATCGCCTCATGGCCTGACACCTGAGCGTAAATATTGGGCTTTATCTTCATTTTTTTGAACCATGTATTGGCTCGGTCACGCGCTGTACCAGCTTCAGGGATTATAAAAGGTATTGCATTCCAGTTGGGTTTGTCAGATTGCAGTTGTTGGCTAAAGCTACTGACACCGGATGGAATAATAACTGATAGTGGAATATCACTGATGGTTTCGAATTCTAACCTTGAAGGAAGGATATCTGGCTTTGCTGAAATCGCGATATCCGCCTCATCGTTTAAGATCTTGTCAATGGATTGAGCTGGATCGCCAGTAGAGAGCTTAAATTCAATATACGGATGAATAGCCCTAAATTCGGTTATGAGTTCAGGTAGGTGACTATAGCTAGCCGTTACTGAACAAAATATACGAATTTCCCCTTTAAGTTCCTGTTCTCCACCTTTTAGATGAAGGTTATATTGCTGCCACTCTCCCACGATGCTCAATGCTACAGGCAATAGGTGTTTTCCTGCTGGGGTAAGGTCAACACTGCGGTTGTCTCTGATAAGCAGTTCTTGCCCTGTTTCCTCTTCAAGCTTTTGTATCTGACGACTCAGCGCTGAAGGACTGACGTGCATAGCAGCAGCGGTTTTGCTGAAACTCTTGCTGTCACATAAATGTATAAATAATTGTAGAGATTTTATGTTCATGTTCTGCGATCGTTTCCATGTTGCATTTATTGCAATAACTAATTGTGAATATATCACTTTCAGCAACGGAGTGTCTGTTTTAGTATGAAGTCATTCGATAGAGAGATATCGACCTTACGGACTTATTTTTAAAGGAGTGCCCTAGAATGGCTAACTATTTCAATACATTAAACCTTCGTGAACAACTAGACCAATTAGGTCGTTGCCGCTTTATGGATCGTGAAGAATTCGCGACAGAAGCTGAATACCTTGAAGGTAAGAAGATCGTCATTGTTGGCTGTGGTGCTCAAGGCCTGAACCAAGGTCTAAACATGCGTGATTCTGGTCTAGATGTATCTTACGCTCTACGCCAAGCGGCAATTGATGAGAAGCGTCAATCATTCAAGAACGCTGACGAAAACGGCTTTGCAGTTGGTAGCTACGAAACGTTAATCCCTCAAGCAGACCTAGTGATTAACCTTACTCCTGATAAGCAACACACTAATGTTGTTGAGACAGTAATGCCTCTAATGAAACAAGGTGCTGCTCTTGGTTACTCTCATGGTTTCAACGTTGTTGAAGAAGGCATGCAATTACGTGCTGACCTTACCGTTGTAATGGTTGCACCTAAGTGCCCAGGCTCTGAAGTACGTGAAGAGTACAAGCGTGGCTTCGGTGTTCCAACATTGATCGCGGTTCACCCAGAAAATGACCCTAAGGGCGAAGGCTGGGATATCGCTAAAGCTTGGGCTGCTGGTACAGGTGGTCACCGTGCAGGTTGTCTAGAATCTTCATTCGTAGCGGAAGTTAAATCTGACCTTATGGGTGAGCAAACCATTCTATGTGGCATGCTACAAGCAGGTTCTATCGTATCTTACGAGAAGATGATTGCCGATGGTATCGAACCAGGCTATGCAGGGAAACTTCTACAATACGGTTGGGAAACGATTACCGAAGCACTTAAGTTCGGTGGTGTCACTCACATGATGGATCGTCTATCTAACCCTGCTAAAGTTAAAGCGTTTGAGCTTTCTGAAGAGCTGAAAGATCTAATGCGTCCGCTTTACAACAAGCACATGGATGACATCATTTCTGGTCACTTCTCTAGCACTATGATGGCTGACTGGGCGAACGATGATGTGAACCTACTAGGCTGGCGTGAAGAGACAGGCGAAACGGCATTCGAAAACTACCCAGCTTCTGACGTAGAAATCTCAGAGCAAGAGTACTTCGACAACGGTATCCTAATGGTTGCTATGGTTCGTGCCGGTGTTGAGCTCGCATTCGAAGCTATGACGGCATCAGGCATCATTGATGAGTCTGCTTACTACGAATCTCTACATGAGCTTCCACTAATCGCAAACACAGTTGCTCGTAAGCGTCTTTACGAAATGAACGTAGTAATCTCTGATACAGCTGAGTACGGTAACTACCTATTCGCTAACGTAGCAACACCACTACTGCGTGAGAAGTTCATGCCTTCAGTAGCAACGGACGTGATCGGCCGTGGTCTAGGTGAAGCATCTAACCAAGTAGACAACGCTAAGCTAATTGAAGTAAACGAAGCTATCCGTAACCACCCTGTAGAGTACATTGGTGAAGAGCTACGTAGCTACATGAGCGACATGAAGCGTATCGCTGTAGGCGGTTAATTAGTCGCTTAGATACTGAAATATGTTGAAAAAGCAAAGCAGTATCACTAGCTCCTTACAGGTTGGAGTTATAAATAAGTAACACAACATCTAATAGAAAGGCTTGGTCGCCGTTGACCAAGCCTTTTTGCTTTTCAAGGGGCGGTATCGAGAATGCTTCGCGTCTCAGAGGATGATGGTTTTCAAGCTAAGTCATTCCCGAAAGTGACGAAGGAACGTGGTCAGGAAACTATTCATTATTAGAGTTCTCGTCCGCATAAAAAAGGGCTGACGTTCTCACGTCAACCCTTCATATATCTTCTCGCTTGAATGCTTACTTGTCAGCAAGCTTAGCTTCTAGTTCAGCTAGCTTCTGTTCCATTTCCGTCAGCTTTTGACGAGTGCGCAGCAGCACCTGTGTTTGAACATCAAACTCTTCACGGCTGACAACGTCTAGCTTATTCAATTGGCCTTGGATAACTTGGCGAACCTTTTGGTCTACGTCTGAACCCAGTTCTTTCACTGGCTGAGGCATAGAGTCGTGGATCTGCTTAGCAATTTGCTCTAGTTTTTTTGGATCAAACATATCAATTAAACTCCTGACTATTTATCACTATTCTATTTAATCACACCTGAGATGTCGCCTATCGCGTATAAAAAAAGGCCACCGAAGTAGCCTTTTTCATTGTTTTACGACTTAGCGATTACTTATTGTCAGCTAATCCTCTCTGCGCAGCCTTTGCTTCATCGACACGAGCTAGCTTTTCTAGATCTTTGTCTTCAACAAATACAGGTAGAGGTTTGTGCTTCTCTGCTAGGTAGCTGTAGATTACTGGCAGTACAAACAAGGTAAACAATGTACCGATTGCTAGACCAGCAACGATTACAATACCGATACTGAAACGTTGAGCCGCACCTGCACCCGTTGCATACATCAGTGGGATTAGACCCGCAATCATCGCAGCAGTAGTCATTAGGATTGGACGAAGACGAACCTTCGCCGCTTCCATAACGGCTTCAATACGCGTCTTGCCATTGTGTAGTTGCTCTTCTTTTGCTACTTCACAGATCAAGATACCGTGTTTGGTGATCAAGCCGACCAAGGTGATTAAACCAACTTGTGAGTATATGTTCATCGTGGCTGCACCCCAAGCCAGAGCTATTAGGGCACCACAAATAGCAAGTGGTACAGACACCATGATAACCAATGGATCTTTCAGAGATTCGAACTGAATCGCCAATACCAAGAAGATGATAGCCAAAGCTAAACCAAAGGTTGCGTAAAGTGCGCTACCTTCTGTTACGTATTGACGTGCTTCACCCATGTAATCGTGGTTGTAGCCACTTGGAAGCTTATTCGCCGCCGTGTCTTCAAACCATGCAATTGCATCACCCATTGCTGCTCCTGGAGCAGGTACTGCACCAATCGTAGCTGAGTTCAATTGGTTGAAGTGAGGAAGAGAACGAGGCTCTGCCACAACATCAATCGTAATCAAACTGCCTAGTGGTACAGCATTACCGTCCGCAGCACGCACGTAGTAGTTGTTCATTGATTCAGGGTTTAAACGGAACTTACGTTCAACTTGAGGGATAACCTCGTAAGAACGACCATTCAAGTCGATACGGTTTACGTAACCATCAGACATCATAGTACCTAAAGTGATACCAATGTCTTGCATGGTCACGCCGTAAGCCCCTGCTTTGTCTTTGTCGATATGGATCTTCATCGTTGCTGAGTCGTAGTTCAAATCAAGATCTGAATAAACGAACAACGGGTTAGTAGATACTTCGGCTAAGATCTCTGTCGTAATTTGGAATAGGCTCTCGAAGCTGTTCGGTGTGGTAATAACAAACTGAACAGGAAGGCCTGAACCTGCCCCTGGAAGTTCTGGCATTTGGAAGGCTGTTACGGCCATACCAGGGACATCTTTCACCAAGTTACCAACACGGTTTGTTACTTCAGACTGGCTTGCTTCTCGCTCGCTCCAAGGAACCATAGACGCAATACCAAACGCTTGGTTTGCATTTGGTACACCTGTAAACACTTGTGCGTAAGCTACTTCTGGCTGATCAGACAGAATCTTGTTTACGTCGTTCATGGTGTTTTGCATGAAGTCTAAGTTCGCATTCGACGGTGCTGTACCCATCAACATGATTACACCTTTATCTTCTGAAGGTGCTAACTCACTAGGGATGAACTTGAACAACAACGGTAAACTTGCAAATACGATGATAGCAAAGCCAATGAATACTGGACGATGCTGCATTACCGCACCAAGCATACGCTCGTAGCGGTTAGTCATACCATCCAATACACTATGTACTTTTAGTTCAAACTTGCTTGGTTCTGCATGAGCTTTTAGCATTTTTGAGCACATCATAGGCGATAGCGTCAGTGCCACGATACCCGATACAAAAACTGAACCTGCCAGGGTTAATGCAAACTCTTTAAACAACGAGCCTGTAATACCACCCATCATAGCGATAGGAGCGTATACCGCACCTAGCGTTAGTGTCATCGCGATAACGGGTACCGCAATTTCACGGGTACCGATAATGGCAGCTCGGAAAGGAGATTCCCCGAGCTTGATATGTCGGTCAACGTTTTCGAGTACCACGATCGCATCATCTACCACTAGACCTATGGCGAGTACCATTGCCAGTAGTGTCATCAGGTTCCACGAGAAGCCCATTGCTTGCATTACCATTGCCACACCAATAAGTGATAGTGGGATAGTAACGATAGGAATAAGAACTGCACGGAATGAACCAAGGAACAAGGTAATAACGATCAATACAATTAAGGCAGCCTCAAGAATGGTTTTGATAACTTCTTGAATAGACTCATTAATCGCAATGGTCGAGTCATACATCACGTTCATTGATATGTTGCTTGGGAGGTTCTTCTCTAACTGAGGAAGAAGCTCAAGTACATCGGCTGCAATATTGATTGGGTTAGCACTTGGCGCCGCGTTAATCGCTGCAACAACTGCTTCTCGACCATTGGCGCTTGCTCGGTAAATATCGTGGCTTTTCTCTAAAGAGACCTTAGCGATGTCGGATAGACGAATGATTTCACCTTCACCGCTCTTCACCACTAGGTTCTCTAATTCTTCAGTGTTTGATACCTGAGTATCTGCACTGCCGTTATAAAGCACGAACTCACCAGTCGCTTGACCCGTAGCTGATTGGTAGTTGTTAGCGTTCAGTACCGTCATCACATCAGATGCAGTTAGGCTAACCGCTGCCATTTTTGAGGGGTCTAGCCATACGCGTAGTGCGTATTTCATACCACCATAAAGGTCGACTTTAGATACACCGTTTACCGTAAATAGCTGCGGGTTGATGACACGCTCTAGATAGTCGGTAATTTGGCTCGATACTAACTCATCACTGGTAAAACCGATGTAGAGGACCGCTGTTGTTGAACCGGTAGACATAGTTACAGTTGGGTCTTCGGCTTCTTTTGGAAGCTGCGAACGAACCGAGTTTGTCTTGGCCAGTATGTCAGACAGCGCTGCATTCGGGTCGGTGTTCAGCTTCATGTTCACGGTAATCGTTGAACTACCGAGAACAGAAGAAGAAGTCATATAGTCGATATTATCCGCTTGAGCTACAGCTTGTTCGAGGGGCTGGGTTATAAAGCCTTGGATAAGATCGGCACTTGCACCGTAGTAACTCGTAGTAACGGTTACGACGGTATTCGTCATTTCAGGGTATTCACGCACCTGCATTTTGAAGATTGCTTGTAAGCCAAGCAGCGCAATCAAAAAGCTGATGGATACCGCTAGAACTGGACGTTTAATAAAAACATCAGTAAAGCGCATTGTGCCTCCAGTTACAGCTTAGGTGTTTCAGATGGTGGAGTGATGGCATCACTTTCAACAATCTTAACTTTGGCACCATTACTTAGACGTACTTGGCCTGAAGTGACAACCGTATCACCGGCTTTCACACCCTCAAGAATATGAGCGATATCAGCGGTACGTTCGCCTACTTTTACAACATGTTGAGCAACACGTTGAACCCCATCTTCTTCAGTTATGATATAAACATTGTCACCGTATAGAGTAAAAGTAATGGCTGTTTGAGGCAGAGTTACTTGGTTCTCTAATTTAGGTAAAATGATGTTAGCGCGAGCGAACATGCCGCTACGAAGCTTGCCATCATTGTTTGGAATGTCTGCCTGAACTTGAATAAGACCACTTTGGATACTTACTGCAGGTTCAATAGCACTGATAGAGCCTTCAAAAGGTGTTTCAGGGTAAGCATCAACAAAGATGTCGATCGCTTGGCCAACGTTGATGCGAGATATATCAGTTTGAGAAACCGTGAAGCGCAGGCGCATTACACTGGTGTCTTCTAAGCGAACAATATCCGTACCCGATTGCAGGTATTGACCTAAATACACATTACGGATACCGACAGTGCCATCAAACGGTGCGCGGATTTCACGACGTTCAATCGATGCTTTTAGGCTTTCAATATCAGCAGATAGAGAGAAGTAGTTCGCTTCTGCTTCATCGTATGCTTCTTTAGAGATAGAGCCTTTTTTGAATAGCCCTTGGTAGCGCTTGTATTTTGCTTTCGCAGCAGGCAAACGAGCTTCAGAGCTCTTTAGATTTGCTTTTTCCACACCTGAGTCAAGGCGAACCAGTTGTTGACCATTCTTAACTTCAGTACCTGACTCGAAGGAAATTTGATCAATAACACCACTGGTTTCGTTTGCTAGAGTGACACCTTGGTTTGGTTCAATGAAGCCGATTGCCTCAATCACCGGAACCCAGTCGATCGGCTGAACTTCAGTTACCGTTACTGGAAACTCTGGCTCAGGACGGTTGGCCATAAACTCAGCAATTTTTTGTTGTTTGAACATGTTAAACCCAATAACGCTGCCGAAAAGAAGTACAGCGATGAGTAACATGAAGAAAGTCCACTTTTTCATTATGGTCAAAACTCCAATCTAGTGTTTAATTATTGCATCCCAACAGGCTTCTATTGCCGCTTCTAGTGCAGCCTCGTCAAGTTGGTAAAATCCTAAAGAATGCTTACGTGCTAGCGAGACACTAGCTGCTAAGCTCAAGCCACTTAATACTTCATTATCAAGTGGTTTAAATAACCCTCGCTCTTTGCCCTCATTAAATAGCAGCTCAACTTGGGCAAACATTTTACGTTCTAGTTCCCTGAAGTCTTGGCTATTTGTCACGGGTAAAGAGTCATATTGAACCTGATTTTTAATCGCGGCTAAATTCGTTCCCGATAAGCTCCATATGTTTAACCACATGGTTCTATAGCGTTGCTTTATTGGATCCGAATCATTAACCCCTTTTTGAACAGCATCCGCTACTCGTTGAGTTACGAGCACTCGAACATCATCTATCAAGTGGTCTTTATCATCGAAGTAGCGGTAGATAGTGCCTGCAGCTACTCCTGCTTCTTTCGCTAATTTTTGCATTGAGAGGCCTTGAAAGCCGACCTCTGCAATTAGCTTTTCAGCGGCAGAAAGTATTTGTTGGCGTTTATCCTGAGGTGTATGAGCTGTCATTTTCCATCACCGATGAATGAACGTTCATTCATTGTAGCCTGATAACTATACACATGTGCAACAAAATTTTGCACAAATAACGTAAAAATCTTATATAAGAGAGCATAGCAATCATGCTATTGCAGGATTATTATAGACGCGCAATTTAATTCGCACCTCTAGACCAAATTGAGAACCAAATGAAACTGAACCCAAGACAAGATGAAGCCGTGAAGTATGTTTCAGGCCCCTGCTTAGTATTAGCGGGTGCTGGATCAGGCAAAACACGTGTTATCACCAATAAAATTGCTTATCTGGTTCAGGAGTGTGGTTACAAGGCGCGTAATATTGCGGCGGTGACCTTTACTAATAAAGCAGCTCGCGAGATGAAAGAACGTGTTGGGCAAACTCTGGGTAAGGGCGAATCGAAAGGGCTGATTGTTTCGACCTTTCATACCATGGGCTTAACCATCATTCGTCGTGAATACAAAGCGCTGGGTCTAAAAGCGGGCTTTTCTCTGTTTGATGACCAAGACCAGCTAGCTTTGTTAAAAGAGCTAACAGAGAGGCAGATCGATGGTGATAAGGATCTGCTGCGCGCATTGATGAGTACCATTTCGAACTGGAAAAACGACATGCTAACGCCAGATCAGGCGAAAGCGCGCGCTCAAGGCGAACAGGAGCAGTTGTTTGCTTTCTGCTTTGAGATGTACCAAAAACAGATGAAGGCCTATAACGCACTCGATTTTGATGATTTGATCGCGATGCCTGTACTGTTGTTAAAAACCAATCAAGAAGTTCGTGAGCGTTGGCAGTCACGTATCCGCTATTTACTTGTTGATGAATATCAAGATACCAATACCAGCCAATATGAATTGGTACGATTGTTGGTTGGTGAAAGAGGACGTCTTACGGTAGTAGGTGATGACGACCAATCCATTTACTCGTGGCGTGGCGCAAAACCGCAAAACTTGGTGCTGCTTGGTGAGGATTACCCTAATCTGCGTTTGATCAAGCTAGAGCAAAACTACCGCTCAACCAGCCGAATCTTGCGTGCGGCGAACATCTTGATCGCCAATAACCCGCACGTGTATGAGAAGTCACTGTTTTCTGAGATCCCTGATGGTGAAAAGCTCAAGGTATTGAATGCCAAGAATGAAGAGCACGAAGCCGAACGTATTACCGGTGAGATCATTGCACACAAATTTTTGAACCGCACAGAATACAAAGATTATGCGGTGCTTTACCGGGGTAACCACCAATCTCGCCTGATTGAAAAAGCTTTGATGCAAAACCGTGTGCCTTACAAGATCTCTGGTGGCACCTCTTTCTTCGCTAGAGCAGAGATAAAAGACATCATGGCTTATCTGCGTGTGTTGGTGAACCCAGATGATGACAACGCCTTCCTACGTATTGTAAACACGCCGCGTCGCGAAATTGGCCCGGTTACGCTTGAGAAATTAGGCAGCTACGCCAACATGCGTGGCAAAAGCCTATTTGAAGCCAGCTTTGAGATGGGCTTGGAGCAAACATTGACTGGCCGTGGTTTAGAAAATCTGCGTCGTTTCAGTGATTGGATCGTTCGTATCTCGGATAACGCCGAGCGTGGTAACACCGTGGAAGCGGTTCGTTCTTTGGTGCGCGATATTAATTACGAAGATTGGTTATACGAAACCTCGGCAAGCCCCAAAGCCGCGGAAATGAGAATGAAAAACGTCTCTGACCTTTATAGTTGGATTGTGGCTGACTTAGAAGGTGACAATTATGATAAAGAAGAAAAAACGCTAAGAGAAGTCGTTCAGCGCTTAACGTTGCGCGATATGATGGAACGTGGAGAAGATGACGATGATGCTGACCAAGTACAGTTAATGACACTTCACGCATCGAAAGGCTTGGAGTTTCCATATGTATTTTTAATGGGAGCGGAAGAGGGCATTTTACCTCACCAAACCAGTGTTGATGAAGGCAATGTAGAAGAAGAGCGTCGTCTTATGTATGTAGGCATTACTCGAGCACAAAAAGAGCTAACTTTTACTAAGTGTCGTGAACGCCGTCAGTATGGTGAATTGATAAAGCCAACCCAAAGCCGCTTTCTTGATGAGCTGCCGCATGATGATGTTGAGTGGGAAAGCGTCAAGAAACCTCAATCTGCTGAAGAAAGGATGGAAAAAGGGCAGGCGCACATTGCCAATATTCGTGCGATGTTCAACAAGAAATAAAGCTCTGCTTTAATCGCGCTATATAGAAGCCAATAAAAAAGGTGACCATCAGATCTGGTCACCTTTTTTGAATTTGGCATTTTTAATTATAGATCGGTAAATTACAGACCGGCAATCATGTGCTCGATAGCATCTTTGATTTCGTCGTCTGAACAATCCATACATGAACCTTTCGCTGGCATTGCATTAAAACCGTTGATTGCATGGTCTGCTAGAATGTCGCGACCCTGAGCAATTCTAGGCCCCCAGTCTCCCGCATCACCTTTCTTAGGTGCGCCACTTACGCCAGATGCGTGACAAGCGATACAAAAAGTACCATAAACGGTTGCGCCGTCGCGAGGGCCTGTTGGTTCTGCGGCTACTGGCTCACTGCCGACTAGGTATACTTGACCAACTGGCTTGATGCGTTCTGCAATTATATCTTGCTCTGCTTCGCTTAGGCCTGAAGCCATTGCGCCAGTTGAAAAGGTTAAAACTGCGATGACAACGCTTAAAATTCGACGAGACATATCCATTAAACTCACTTTACATTCCCAAGGTAAGTACATGCTTACCAATTTATAGTGTTGGAAGGGTGTTTTGATTTGAGCAGCAAAGAGCGACTGTTAAACCAATGTAAATAATGGGTGATTATATCCCGATAAGTTGTTGCAATAAACAACAACTTATAAGCTGTGACAGGTTGTAGTACTCAAATAAGGGGTTTATCACATATTAACTGTCGAAAAAGAGACCAAACAGAAAAAAAAGTTAAAAAAGTACTAGACGGCATTGGGTGATCTACGTATTATTCCACTCCGCCGACAGGGCATGCGCCTGTAGCTCAGCTGGATAGAGCGTTGGCCTCCGGAGCCAAAGGCCGAAGGTTCGAATCCTTTCAGGCGCGCCATCCGGTCACTTACTTAGGTAAGTGAAAATTGGCACAAAGAAACAATGGTGGCTATAGCTCAGTTGGTAGAGCCCTGGATTGTGATTCCGGTGGTCGCGAGTTCGAATCTCGTTAGCCACCCCATTCTTTCTTTTAAAAAATAATGGTAGCCTAGGCTTCCTGTGTTGACTTAATATTCCCTGAGTCGAGACAAAACTAGTCGGTGAATAGCGCAGCTTGGTAGCGCATCTGGTTTGGGACCAGAGGGTCGGGGGTTCGAATCCCTCTTCACCGACCACTATTTCAATAATTGCTGTTAAGCGGTTATATAAAAGTTAGTGGTGGCTATAGCTCAGTTGGTAGAGCCCTGGATTGTGATTCCGGTGGTCGCGAGTTCGAATCTCGTTAGCCACCCCATTAATTTTGGTAGCTTTTTTGAAGCTCCCTGTTTGAGAAATCAAACGAAACGTCTCGGTGAATAGCGCAGCTTGGTAGCGCATCTGGTTTGGGACCAGAGGGTCGGGGGTTCGAATCCCTCTTCACCGACCATCTTTAAGAAAGCTCATCAGAAATGATGAGCTTTTTTTTTCATCTGTAGCTCATTAGATTGGAACCCAAGTGGGGTTCGCCTGATGTTCAAAGAATGTCTCTTCACCGATCACCTTTAAGAAGCCTCAGTCGAAAGACTGGGGCTTTTTTACATCTGTCGCATGGGTATTTTCCAATTATTGTTTCTGATGGCAGGAGCGAATCGAGTTAGGCTACTCTCCTGGTACCTCTTCAGTAAGATCCCCCTCATATACAGGTAATCCCACCTTCGACTTTCTCAATTATTGCGTTTTCATAGAGAGGAGCGCTTTATTAAACTCAAAGATCTATATCTAGTTTTATCTAAAATAACCGCTCAATAATTCGACAAATTAATGTGTTTGGTCTATGGATTTTGTGAAAAGAGAAACTTGGCCCCGGATTTGGTCACTAAGGGCTATATCTGACAACTTTCTTTCGGTCAAATACCTCAAAATCTCATCTAATTTATCAAGCTTTTAGGTTTGTTGTTTTATATTTACTGTAGCTATGTGGGTGGTTAAATATCTGGTTTATATATTTCTATCTAGTTGTTTTGTTTGCTTAAAGTGTAAAATGTAGAGTTTGTTTCTATAGTGTTAATTGTTTTTTGGAATAATTATTTGTTTTTAGTGACTAATAGTGAGATCTGCTTTTAGCCATAAGTTTAGCTCTACAAGTAAGTAGTTGTATGGGGTTTGTGAGAATTTATCGCCGATAATATAATGTTGATTTTTATTACTATATGCTTCTTATGTGAATATTTATGTGCTACTTTTGCCTGTTAAGCGTTTGACGTCGACTTTTTATCCTATTTTTGTTGCTTTTCTGTGAATTATTTGCCAAATTGTCAACCGTATAAAATATCAGAACAATATTCTGGTAAGAATGGATTCAATTTTGCAGACAGGGCAGAAAGCTGCCAAAGCAGTAGAGGTCTGGTAATGTCACTTTTAGAAGTAAAAAATCTTCGTATCGAATACCCATCTCGTCATGGAGTTCACGCCGCAGTTAAATCACTCTCGTTCAGTATTGAACGTGGTGAGATTGTTGGTGTTGTAGGCGAGTCAGGTGCAGGTAAATCAACAGTAGGTAATGCTGTGATCGATTTGCTGAGCCCTCCCGGCCGCATTGCTAGCGGCGAGGTATTTCTGGATGGCGAAAAAGTCTCAGGTCTATCTCCTGAACAGATGCGTTCTGTTCGCGGCTCAAAGATTGGTTTTATCTTCCAAGATCCAATGACGTCTCTTAACCCTCTATTCACCGTAGAGCAGCAGTTAAAAGAGACGATTCATGCCAACATGAAGGTTTCAGATCAAGAAGCCTACCAGCGCTCATTAGACTTGATGAACCAAGTGGGTATCCCGCAACCAGAAAATCGTTTAAAGCAGTACCCACACCAATTCTCTGGTGGTATGCGTCAGCGTGTGGTTATCGCGATCGCCTTGGCAGGTGAACCTGACCTTATCATCGCAGATGAACCAACAACGGCACTGGATGTGTCAATCCAAGACCAAATCTTGGGCTTGATTCGCGAGCTATGTATTAAGAAAAACGTGGGTTGCATGTTAGTCACGCACGACATGGGCGTAGTATCTAACGTTACTGATCGTGTAGCCGTCATGTATCGTGGTGATTTAGTTGAGTTTGGCCCAACAGCGAAAGTTCTGGGTACTCCTGAGCACCCCTACACACACAGTCTTATTTCAGCGGTTCCGCGTTCAGATCGTAAACTCGATCGTTTCCCTACAGTGAGTTACATCGAAGAAGCGCAAGAGATGGCACCACTTGATGTGAAAAACCACTGGTTAGGTCAAAGCCAAGATCATCGTGATTACACTGGTCCACTGCTGAACGTTGAAAACGTAAACTTGCGCTTCACCACCAAAGATTCATTCTTTGAGAGCCGTCGTGAGTACGTTCAAGCGTCAAACAACGTCAGCTTTGAAGTACATGAAGGTGAAACGTTTGGTCTAGTAGGTGAATCAGGTTCAGGTAAATCAACGATTGCTCGTGTTATTGCTGGTTTGTACGCACCAAACTCAGGTAAAGTGACTTTTGAAGGGATTGATCTGACAGGACTTAAGTCTGAGAAAGAGCGTCGTCCAATGCGTCGCCAAATGCAGATGGTTTTCCAAAACCCATACACATCAATGAACCCTCGAATGAAAATATTCGACATCATTGCGGAACCTATCCGATTCCATAAGCTGACTCGTAACGAGAATGAAACTCGTCAGATCGTGAACGACCTGCTTGATCACGTTGGTTTAGGCAGGATGTCAGGGGTGAAGTACCCGCACGAATTCTCAGGTGGCCAACGTCAGCGTATCTCTATTGCTCGCGCTCTGGCAACTCGTCCTCGTCTATTAATTTGTGATGAACCTACCTCTGCGCTGGATGTGTCAGTACAGGCTCAGATCCTTAATCTATTGAAAGACCTGCAAGACGAGCTCAACCTAACCATGCTGTTCATCAGTCACGATTTACCAGTTATTCGCCAAATGTGTGATCGTGTTGGCGTGATGCAAATGGGGGAATTACTGGAAGTAGCGCCAACAGAGCAGCTGTTCCAATCGCCTCAACATGAATACAGCAAACACCTAATTTCTTTAATGCCTGAATTTACGGGTTTAAGAGAAGAAAAAGCAGTGGCACAAGCCGCAACATAAAATCAGCAGGCTGGAGTTTAGCTTGCTAACAAAAATAAACAGACGCACATACAACAACTAGGGATCTGGATTCCCGCATGAAGGAGTTATGCAATGAAAACCATGAAAAGCAAATTAGCAGTAGCTTTGATGGCAGCTGGCCTAAGCTTTAGTGTAGCAGCCGCAGATATTACTGTTGGCTACGCAGCTGACCCAGTATCACTTGACCCGCACGAGCAGTTGTCTGGTGGTACACTGCAAATGTCTCACATGGTGTTTGACCCTCTAGTACGTTTCACACAAGAGATGGATTTTGAAGGCCGCCTAGCATCGAGCTGGGAGCGTATTGATGAAACGACTTTCCGCTTCAACCTACGTAAAGGTGTGAAATTCCACTCTGGTAACGAACTGACTGCTGATGATGTTGTGTGGACTTTTGATCGTCTACAAGCCTCTCCAGACTTTAAGTCTATCTTCACGCCATACGAAAAAATGGTAAAAGTGGATGACTACACAGTTGAGCTAGTATCAAAAGCGGCTTACCCACTAGTACTACAAACAGCAACTTACATCTTCCCAATGGACAGCAAGTTCTACTCTGGTCAAACCGCGGAAGGGAAAGACAAGTCTGAACTAGTTAAGCACGGTAACTCGTACGCTTCGACTAACGTTTCAGGTACAGGCCCATTCATCGTAACGCAGCGTGAGCAAGGCGTAAAAGTAACGTTTGAGCGTTTCAACGATTACTGGGACACAGAGTCTGACGGCAACGTAGACAAGCTAACACTTGTGCCAATCAAAGAAGACGCAACGCGTGTAGCCGCGCTTCTTTCTGGTGACGTTGATATGATTCACCCCGTCGCACCAAACGATCATAAGCGTGTTAAGAATGCTAAGAACATCGATTTAGTAACGCTGCCTGGTACTCGTATCATTACGCTTCAAATGAACCAAAACAGCAACGAAGCGTTGAAAGACGTACGTGTTCGTCAAGCAATCGTTCATGCGATTAACAATGAAGGTATTGTTAAGAAAATCATGAAAGGTTTCGCGACAGCGGCTGGTCAGCAAAGTCCAACAGGTTACGCGGGTCACAACGAAGAGCTAGTGCCTCGTTACGACTTGAAAAAAGCGAAAGAGCTGATGAAAGAAGCGGGCTACGAAGATGGCTTTACACTAACTATGGCAGCACCAAACAACCGTTACGTGAACGATGCGAAAGTAGCGCAAGCGTCTGCGGCAATGCTGTCTAAGATTGGTATCAAAGTTGATCTTAAAACGATGCCTAAAGCACAGTACTGGCCTGAGTTTGACCTATGTTCAGCAGACATGATGATGATCGGTTGGCACTCAGATACCGAAGATTCAGCGAACTTCAACGAATTCCTAACAATGACTCGTAACGAAGAGACTGGTCGTGGTCAATACAACTGTTCTGGCTACTCAAACCCTGAAATGGATGCAATTGTAGAAGCTTCTAACACTGAAACTGACCCGGTTAAACGCTCTAAGATGTTGAAAGGCGTTGAAGCGACTCTTTACAACGATGCGGTATTCGTACCTCTACACTGGCAGAGTGAAGCGTGGGGCGCGAAGTCTAATGTAGGTGCAGCTGACATAGTAAACCCAATGGTTATGCCTTACTTTGGCGACCTAGTTGTAAAATAATCTAGCTTGCTAGAATCGAGAGCCTGAAGCTTTTCAGGCTCTCAAATTATTAAGAAATAGATTTAAGTTTTGGTATTTGGTTTTCCTTCAGTCTGGCTAAATACTTTTTTAAGACTGAATTTTTTGTTGTCTAGTCGCGGAGTTCGATTAGATAGTCATGGATAGATAAGGGGCAAGGAATGGTTACGTTTCTGGTCAAGCGCCTGTTTCAGGCTCTGATAGTGATGTTTGTGATCAGTTTGGTGGCGTTTGCCATTCAGGATAACCTGGGCGACCCGTTGCGTGAGTTAGTCGGTCAATCTGTTTCAGAATCGGAGCGTCAAGCGCTGCGTGATGAACTCGGCTTAAATGATCCCTTCGTTACAAAATACACTCGCTTTATAGGCGCTGCTCTACAAGGCGATCTTGGTACTTCATATTTCTTTAAACGTCCTGCAGTGGATGTGATTTTAGATAAACTGGTCGCGACACTGGAACTGGTGTTGGGCGCTTCTCTGATCATTGTTTGTCTGTCGATCCCACTTGGTGTTTATTCTGCAATACATCCAAAAAGTTTCTTCACCAAGCTCGTGATGGCGGGCAGTAGTATCGGCATCTCTGTGCCGGTTTTCTTAACCGCAATCATGCTGATGTATGTGTTCTCTATCGAACTCGGTTGGCTACCGTCATTCGGGCGGGGTGATACCGCAAACTGGTTTGGGTGGGAATCTGGCTTCTTAACGCTAGATGGCCTTGCGCACTTAGTGCTGCCGAGTATTGCTCTGGCATCTATCATGCTGCCGCTGTTCATTCGTCTAGTACGTTCTGAAATGCTCGAGGTTCTAAGCTCTGAATACATCAAGTTTGGTAAAGCAAAAGGCCTAGCGCTGAACAAGATTTACTACCAACACGCTTTGAAAAACACAATGCTGCCAGTACTCACGGTAGGTGGTGTTCAAATCGGTACGATGGTGGCTTACACCATTCTAACTGAAACTGTATTCCAATGGCCGGGTACCGGCTTCCTATTCCTTGAAGCGATTAACCGAGTGGATACTCCACTGATTACCGCATACGTTATCTTCGTTGGTCTGATCTTCGTAGTAACGAACACCATTGTTGACCTGCTTTACGGCATCATTAACCCAACAGTGAATATTACAGGGAAAGGAGCATAATCATGGAACACACAACAACAGCTCCATCTCGTTGGGAGCGATTCAAGCAGTCAGACATTCTGTACTACTTCTTGCGCGACAAAGTTGCAATGTTCAGCTTTGCGGTCTTTGCAGCTTTCCTAGTGATGGCTCTAGCGGCGCCGATTTTAGCGCCAATGGATCCATATGACGTGACCTCAATCGACATCATGGATTCTGAGTTACCACCATCTTGGATGGAAGACGGCGAAGAGCGTTTCTTATTGGGCACCGATGAGCAAGGTCGTGACATTCTATCGACCATGCTTTACGGCTCGCGTCTTTCATTGACGATTGGTTTCTTAGCGGTTGGCCTTCAGCTAACACTCGGTATCATCATTGGTCTTTCTGCGGGTTACTTCGGTGGTCGTATCGATAGCTTCCTGATGCGTTTTGCTGATGTTCAGCTTTCGTTCTCAACCATGATGGTCGCGATCATTGTCTCGGCTATCTTTAAGGCAAGTTTCGGTAGTGACTTCTATGCACAATATGCGGTTGTAATGCTAGTGGTGATCATTGGTATTGCTGAATGGCCGCAGTATGCACGAACCATTCGAGCATCAGTATTGGCAGAGAAGAAGAAAGAGTACGTAGAGGCGGCGCGTGTGATGGGCTTCAGAGCACCTCGCATCATGTTCCGTCATATTCTACCGAACTGTTTATCACCGATCTTGGTTATCTCTACGGTACAGGTGGCAAATGCCATCATGTCAGAAGCGGCACTTTCTTTCCTAGGCTTAGGCCTTCCGGTAGACCAACCGTCACTGGGTGCTCTGATCAGTACTGGTTTTAACTACATCTTCTCAGGAGCATGGTGGATCACAGCATTCCCAGGTGTGCTTTTGGTAACATTAGTTCTAGTAATTAACTTATTGGGTGACTGGTTACGTGATGTGTTTAACCCTAAAATTTATAAAGGGTGATAGCACAGATTGATTTTTGACAAAAAAAGTCACTAAACTAAGAGCCGTAAGCAATTACGGCTCTTTTTTTGCTTAATGACTCTGGAACTATAGATTATTGGTATGGTCAATAATACTTAAAATGGAATTCATGTTTTATCGATATAGAGTCGGTAACAATTAGCCCGAAAGGGTTTAAGTGGTGGTTATGAAGTTGACAATGAATGCTGTACGCTGTGTTGTGAGTGAAAATTATCGTATGGGGCTTATCGCGGCATCCCTTTTAGTATCGAGCCAGGTTAATGCGGAATCGGTCCTATGTGATGCGACTCAAGCCAGTACTAATCAATTACCACAGTTAGAACAATCATGTCCTATCGGTAAGGGTGTGTGGGGAAAAAAAGCCCCTAAACGTCATTCAGAAAACGAGTTGTTTTGGGTTCAATGTGGCTTGTTAAATGAGCCTTTATCATTAGGCCGAGCGAAACCTCTTTATGAAAAAATTTCGACTAACGTTTGGATGAAGCCGGAAGATGGCGACTATCGTTGCTTAATTGGCCCATACTCTACCTTCTCTGATGCGAGAAAAGACCTAGCTCAGGTGCGTAAGGTTCCTGATTACGGTGAAGCCTTTATTCGCATGGTCGATAAGTCGAAAACCTCGTCACAACCTATCGTTGCGCAAGCGGCACAATCAAAAGTGGTTAAGCCTGCAATTCCGGCAAAGCCAAAACCAGTACCGAAACCTGTGGTTGCAACTCAAGCGGCAACGAGTGTCGCTGCAATTCAAGCTTTCCCAAGCAGTGGCACAAGCCCTGACAATGACCTTGATATCGAAATCCGAGTGACAGCAAACGTTGCGGGTAGCAAATATGCCATTCCTTATTTAGTTGATCATAAGCAACAGTTTTACATGGAACAAGGTAAACCTTGGAGCCGTTTAGATTTTGGAAGTGCTGAGCTAGTGTGTAAGCAAATTGGCATGAAATTGATGAGTGATCAGCAATGGCAGAGCATTCTTGGTTCATCGGTTATGGAAAACCAGAATTGGCCAATGCATCTACCTTATTGGGGCGCAGATAAGAAAGGTCTGTTTACTAACGGGAACGTGAATCAGCTAAAAGGTTCTTCACTGCTAAACGTGATGTGCGTTAAGTAACGACGACCGTTACCAAACCAAATAAGCCTCAGCCATTGCTGGGGCTTTGTTGTTTATACACCTTCTACACCTTCCTTTTTCAACATCGGTTCGACTTCTGGACACTCTTTCTTTATACGAATTTGACTAAAAATCGCTAGAAATTGTTCAAATAGAGCAGTTGATGCGTAGAAAACCATAACTCAAGCAATAAGGTGATTGAGATTATGAGTTTAAAAAAACGATTAGAAGACGTGGCTCCACGCTTTGAAGCTGGAGGGAAGTACGAAAAGCTTTACCCTGTGTATGAGGCTTTTGCGACCATATTTTATACGCCTGGCAACGTAAACCAAGGCTTGACCCATGTTCGAGATAGCATCGATCTCAAACGAATCATGATTCTGGTGTGGCTAGCGACCTTTCCCGCGATGTTTTGGGGGATGTATAACGTCGGACACCAAAGCTTCCTCGCATTAACGTCCAGTTATCAACTTAACGAACTTACCTCTGTTATTGAAAGCAGCTGGCGCTTGTCTTGGGCATTTGGTGATGCGCAGTCATTGATGGCAAGTGGCTGGGCAAGTCAGATGCTGCTTGGTGCACTCTATTTCCTACCCGTTTATGCCACAGTATTTGTGGTGGGTGGCTTTTGGGAGGTCTTGTTTGCTGTCGTTCGCAAGCACGAAGTTAATGAAGGCTTTTTTGTTAGCTCGGTGCTGTTTGCACTAATCCTCCCACCAACTATCCCGCTTTGGCAAGCCGCATTAGGTATCACCTTTGGTATCGTTGTCGCCAAAGAGCTGTTCGGTGGTACAGGTCGCAACTTCTTGAACCCAGCCCTTGCAGGCCGCGCGTTTCTCTATTTCGCCTATCCAGCCAACATGTCGGGTGGGCTTGTGTGGGTTGCCGCTGATGGCTATTCAGGCGCGACACCGCTGAGTCAATGGTATGAAGGCGGCAGCACGTCACTCATCAATAACATGACTGGCGAGACGATCACTTGGATGGATGCCTTTGTTGGTAATATTCCTGGTTCGATGGGTGAGGTGTCGTCACTACTAATCATGCTGACGGGGTTGATTCTGATAGCGATGAAGATAGCTTCTTGGCGCATTGTCGCCGGTGTGATTGTCGGTCTCGTTGTGACATCTAGCTTGATGAATTGGATAGGGTCAGAAACCAACTCTATGTTTTCGATGCCGTTCTACTGGCACTTTGTGTTGGGTGGTGTTGCCTTTGGTACCTTCTTCATGGCAACAGACCCTGTATCTGCCGCGTTTACCAATCAGAGTAAATGGGCCTATGGGATTTTGATTGGTGTGATGACGGTTGGTATACGAGTGCTCAATCCAGCCTACCCAGAGGGCATCATGCTGGCTATCTTGTTCGCCAACCTGTTCGCTCCGCTGTTCGACTTTGTAGTGAAAGAGCAGAACATCAAACGAAGACTGAAACGGACATCGCGCTAATCTAAGTGGTTAAAAGTGAAAGTGACTCCCATAAGAAAGGCTTGCATTGATGCAAGCCTTTCAATTTTTATCGCGATTGATTTGAGGTTGATTTAACTCCACTTCAAATCAATCTCGAAAGGCTGTGTGCTACCACAATGCTCACCGCACATCTCGTCGTAGGCGCTGTTATGAACCAGCATTGCTGATGCTACGCCTTGGTCACTAAAATGATCGCGTGCTTGGTTTACACTCAAAAACTTCATAGGATGCTGGTGGTCATCTTTAATTAATTGCTTTTGCTCGCCAATAACTTGGTAAGCCAAGTAGATCCCGCCTTCAAATGATTCAATTAGTAGATTCATCACAAACTCCATTGCTGTTCTAGATAGGTCTTTGTTTTGGTATCTACGTTGATAGCTGTTTGAAGGTTCATGTGGGGTCAAAATGAAAAAAACCAGAAGCACGGCTTCTGGTTTTTGATTAAGTCATCAAAATAACTCAGTGATTAGTTGATTTTCTGCATGATGCTAAAACGACCATAGGTGTTACCTGTGTTATCCATCTTACGACGGATCAGTAGGCCTTCATCCCAGTTGGTACCCGCAGGTTGGTATTCCCACTTAACGAAGTATTCATCATTTGAGGTACAAGCAGCGCCTGCAACGTAATTATCTTGGTCGCAGAAACGAACTACTGTGTTCAGTTCTGTCAGTGTCGCTTTTGAAGCTCGGTCTGTTTGACCAAACCACCAGTAATCGATAGCGCCTAACTCCGCGTAGGTTGCATCAAACTGCCCCATATCTTCTGGTGAAGATTGGCCGCCATTTTCGCTGTCACATTCAAAACCTGATGTAGTTACTTTTGTTGTGCCGAACACCATAGTACTCACTGCAACTTCGCCATTGTCACAGTACTCTTTCGTTTCCCATGTACCAGTGAAATCTACATAACGTTCAGAATCTTTTGTTGGAATTTCGTAGTAGTAAGCAACACGCTCTGTTACGCGAGGTTGAGGATTATTTGCGTCGCTCCCCAGTGTTTCTTTCTTAACAATCTCAGAATAAATGCCAGTTACAGGATCGAAAGAGCCAGAAGTCGTATCACGAATCCAGTTTGATGGGTCGCTGTCTTTATCTTTGTCATCCCAGACATTGTTTGCGGTGTAGTGATTCAAGTCAGATGCTTTTTGTACATCGAATGGCTTCCATCCCTCGATGTCTTCGGCTGTGAATTCTTCATCAGCGGTTGCTGATTGTGCCAAGTCTCGAAGTTTGTAGGCAAACGCGTCATTCAATACAAATTTGCTATCAGGTGTTACTGAGCCATTTGTTTGGTCTACAGTACCATCCTTGTTTGTATCACAACCTTGTAGTTTCGAGCTGTCTTCATCTATCCATTGATGAGCAGAGTTAGATACACATGTTAGGTATTGCTCAGCAAAGCTTTCTGATAATGAATAGTCGTTAGATCCTGCGAACATAGTGACTGATTCTGCAGAATTCACTTTGAACGTCATCTCGGTCATGCCGCGAGTACGCTCGAACATTTCTTCTTCCATTAGCTTGTCAGCGTGGACGTATATGAATTCGTTAGAGTTCTGGGTGACATCAATGTAACGAACGAATTTGCCAGCAGTGATAAATGGATTTGCAGAGTCATCACCGCGTTCCATTGATCCAAATGCATTTTCCATATGAGTTAATGCTTGTTCTTCAGAGGCAATATTAGCCGCATCTACGTCCATCGTATCTAGGAAGTCAATCACGCTAGCGCGGTCATCAAGACTCAGATCTTTCATCTTCGCTAACGTAGCAGCATCAGGCTCACGCAACACATCTGGAATTGTCAGAATTTCATCTGAAGTGCTACCAAACTGGTTATCCAGAGACTGAAGTAAAATTGCTAGGTTAAGTGCACGAGCGTATTTACCCGCCGCTTCAAATGGAGTCAGTACATCACGGTTTGATGCTGCACCTACTTTTAAGCCGTTTTCGCCGCCAATGAAGAAGGTCACCGTGTCGCTAGTTTTAGCGGTAAATTCGCCTTCGCTATTTGTAACACCGTTTAAGCCAGAACTGGTGTTGTAGTAGATACCTTCAACAGCGGCATCGATAAATTTGTTGGTTGTTGTTGATGGTTCTGTCGGTGTTGTGACACCTGAATTAGAACTGTCGCTACCACAACCTGTTAAAGCCACTGCAATCGCCGCTGCGAGAATACTCACTTTTTTCATTACTCGTACATCCTTTATGTAATAGAGCTATTTGTTATTTTTATGCGTGTAATTTTATAGCGCGCGATTGTAGTGTGATCTTTCTTCCAAGTTAAGTGTGTAAAATGCTGTTCGGTTAATAAGTATTCAAACCATACGGTAAAAAACACAAAAAGCCGACAGATGTCGGCTTTTTCATAATATTTCTTTGACTTACAAAGGTTTAACGCATGGTCACGAACTCTTCGCTGCCCGTTGGGTGAATCGCCACAACAGAGTCGAAATCTGCTTTGGTTGCGCCCATCTTCATTGCAACGCCGAAGCCTTGAATCATTTCATCAACAGTGAAACCGATGCCGTGTAGGCCAACGACAGTCTCTTCTTCGCCAGCACATACTAGCTTCATTTTACAAGGTTGACGGTGCTTGGTTACTGCTGTGTACATAGCAGTGAAGCCAGACGTGTATACCTTGATGTTGTCTTTGCCGTATTGCTCTTCAGCTTCTTGAGTCGTTAGACCAATTGTGCCGATAGGTGGGTGGCTGAATACAACAGTAGGAACGAGCTTGTAGTCCATTTTCGCGTTGGTTTGACCGTTGAATAGACGCTCAGAAAGCTGACGACCTGCTTTAACAGCAACAGGAGTTAGCTCGATACCGCCTTCCATGATGTCGCCAACACAGTAGATGCCAGGAACATTCGTTGCTTGGAACTCGTCTACTTTGATGTAGCCACGGTCGTTAGTTTCAACGCCAGTTGACGCTAGGTTGATAGCGTCAGTCGCTGGGTGACGGCCGATAGCCCAGATTAGGTGGTCAACGTTTTGAGTGTTGCCGTTCTCTAGGTGTAGAGTCAGTGTGCCATCTGCTTCTTTCACAACTTCTTTAGGTACTGAGTGTGTGTGAAGTGTTGGGCCTTCCGCTTCCATTACTTCAACCAATGTTTCGATGATCATTGGGTCGAAGCTACGTAGTGGAGACTCTTTACGGCAGAACAGGTGTGTTTCTGTGCCAAGTGCACTTAGTACGCCTGCGATTTCTACTGCGATGTAACCTGCACCGATAACAGCAACACGTTTTGGTTGCTCCATTAGATCGAAGAAACCGTTTGAGTCGATGCCGTATTCTGCGCCTGGGATGTTTGGAATCGTTGGACGACCACCTACTGCGATCAGGATGTGATCTGCAGTGTAGTGTTCGCCGTTTACTTCAACAGTCTTCTCGTCAACGAACTTAGCGAAGCCCTTGATGACGTTTATTTTGTTGTTACCCAAAACGCGATCGTAAGATTGGTGGATACGACCAATGTACGCTTGGCGGTTTTCAACCAACTTACTCCAGTTGAAGCCTTTTACCTCAACGTCGAAGCCGTAATCTTCCGAATATAGATTGATCGCTTCAGCAACCTGAGCACCGTGCCACATTACTTTTTTAGGAACACAACCAACGTTTACACATGTACCACCAAGGTCTTGTGCCTCGATAAGTGCAACTTTTGCACCGTGCATAGCTGCGCGGTTAGCTGATGCGATGCCGCCTGAACCGCCGCCGATACAGATGTAATCAAAATGAGTTGCCATTACTTTCTCCATTTATTGAAGGCTGTAGTTACAGTGAGCGCACTGGATACCTACGTCCTATAGATTCTTAAATTATCTAATTATTATATTGAGGGCAGATCGGTTGAACTCAATCACCCTGTTTGAAATTTATTCGTGTACGTCACAATCTGCTGAATATTCGTCAGATTATGACGTTAAGTTCGAGATTACTCGGGTACGATCCACTCTACTTTGAAGTGACCGGTCGCCGGCGCAATTGCTTCCTTCAAGAATGGAAGAATCTCGTTCATTTGGCTTTCTAGCTTCCAAGGCGGGTTGATAACAATCATGCCTGATGCTGTCATGCCACGCTCGTTGGTATCTGGTGATACGCCCAGTTCGATTTGTAGAATCTTGTTGATGCCTAATCCTTCAAGTCCTTCGATCATATCTTCTATATCACAGCGGTTTACTACCGGGTACCAAATTGCGTAGATACCGGTTGCCCAGCGCTTATGACTTTGAGCAATCGCAGTCACCACATCGCGATACTCTTTTGCCAGCTCGTAAGGTGGGTCGATAAGTACCAAACCACGACGTTCTTTAGGTGGCAGGCTGCCTTTTAGGCGTTGGAAGCCATCTTCTTTGTAGATAGATACCTGACGATCGCAGTGGAACTCTTGCTCAAGCAGAGGGTGATCGGCTGGGTGAAGCTCAGTCAGTACCATGCGGTCTTGGTCGCGCAGGTGCGCGCGGGCAACACGTGGAGAGCCCGGGTAGAAACGCAGTTTTTCGCCATTGTTGAGTGCTGAGATAGACTCAAGGTAGCTTTGAATGTCTTCAGGAAGTTCTGTTTGTTCCCAGACGCGTGCAATACCTTGCTTGTATTCACCGGTTTTTTCAGACCATTCATGCGTTAAGTCGTAACGACCTACACCAGAGTGAGTGTCATGATAAACAAAAGGCTTATCTTTCTGTTTCAAAGAATTAAGAATAAGGCTCTGTACGATATGCTTTACTACGTCGGCATGGTTGCCCGCGTGGAAGCTGTGGCGATAACTTAACAAATTAAACTCTCGTAACACTCTCGATTTAGAGTGTGGTTAGTGTAGGTGGGGTGAATCTGACTATTATAACCCTCAATGGACTATAAATTCTCGAACAATTCAGGAACAGTCGTTCGCAATATGCAGTTAGTTATTGGTTCTACTATTGAAATTTGCCTTGTTGGGCACTATTTAATAACTATTCGCAGGTGATTTTTTTAGGCGACCCTTAGCCTGATGACTGTAAGACGACCCCATTACAAAAAAGACGAAAGTCTCTAAAGCCAAAGGAATGTTTATATGTCTAATCCGCTATTAACCTTCACGGACTTACCTCCGTTTTCACAAATCAAGCCTGAGCACGTTAAGCCAGCAGTTGAGCAAGTGATTGAAGCGTGTCGCAACAAGATAGAACAAGTACTTGAAGGTAATACTTCACCAAGCTGGGACAACCTCGTTGCTCCGATTGAAGAAGTGGACGATCGTTTAAGCCGCATTTGGTCACCTGTAAGCCATATGAATTCTGTCGTGAACAGTGATGAGCTACGTGACGCGTATGAGAGCTGTTTGCCTGCTCTATCTGAATACGGTACTTGGGTGGGTCAACACAAAGGTTTGTTTGAAGCGTACAAAGCGATCAAGGCGAGTGAAGCATTCTCGGCACTGAATCGAGCTCAGCAAAAAACCATTACTGACGCACTGCGCGACTTCGAACTGTCGGGCATTGGCTTACCTGCAGACGAACAGCATCGTTACGGCGAGATCAGCAAGCGCATGTCTGAGCTAGGTTCTCAATTCTCGAATAATGTACTTGATGCAACCATGGGTTGGAGCAAGCAGATCACAGACGTGGCTGAACTGGCGGGCATGCCTGAATCTGCGTTAGCTGCAGCGAAAGCAGCGGCGGAGTCTAAAGAGCAAGAAGGTTACCTACTGACTTTAGATATCCCGTCATACCTACCTGTGATGACTTACTGTGATAACCAAGAGCTACGTAAAGAGCTTTATGAAGCGTACGTAACGCGTGCTTCTGATCGTGGTCCAAATGCAGGTAAGTGGGACAACACAGAGATCATCACCGAGCAACTTAAACTGCGTCACGAAGTTGCACGCATGCTTGGATTCAACACCTACAGCGAAAAATCACTGTCGACCAAAATGGCTGAAACGCCGGATCAAGTGCTCGGTTTCCTCAATGACCTAGCCGTAAAAGCGAAACCACAAGGTGAGCGCGAAGTCGAAGAGCTACGTCAGTTTGCTGAGAAAGAGTTTGGTGTGTCTGAGCTAAACCTATGGGACATTGCTTACTACAGCGAAAAACAGAAGCAGAATCTATTTGAGATCTCTGATGAAGAGCTTCGCCCTTACTTCCCTGAATCCAATGTTGTATCAGGCCTATTTGAGGTACTAAACCGTGTGTTTGGTATGTCGGTAACAGAGCGTGAAGGTGTCGATACATGGCATGACTCAGTGCGCTTCTTTGATATCTTTGACGCGACAGGTGCACTGCGCGGTAGCTTCTATCTAGACCTATACGCACGTGAGCACAAACGTGGTGGTGCTTGGATGGATGACTGTCGTGGTCGTCGTATTACCGAATCTGGCGAGCTACAAACGCCAGTTGCTTACCTAACGTGTAACTTCAACAAGCCAGTTGGTGATAAGCCAGCACTGTTTACTCACGATGAAGTAGTGACCTTATTCCACGAATTCGGTCACGGTATCCACCACATGCTGACGCAAGTAGAAGCGGGTGCAGTTTCGGGTATCAATGGTGTGCCTTGGGATGCCGTTGAGCTGCCAAGTCAATTCCTAGAGAACTGGTGTTGGGAAGAAGAGGCGCTGTCGTTTATCTCTGGTCATTTCGAAACGGGTGAAGCCTTACCAAAAGAGATGCTCGAGAAGATGCTAGCGGCGAAGAACTTCCAATCTGCAATGTTTATCCTGCGTCAGCTAGAGTTTGGTTTGTTCGATTTCACGCTACACACAGAATACGATCCAGAAGTGGGGGCTCGCGTATTAGAGACGCTAGCCGATGTGAAATCTAAGGTATCGGTACTACCAAGCCTTGATTGGAACCGTTTCTCGCATAGCTTTGGCCACATCTTTGCTGGTGGCTACAGTGCAGGTTACTACAGCTATCTATGGGCAGAAGTGCTTTCAGCCGATGCGTTCTCTGCATTTGAAGAAGAAGGCATCTTCAATACAGAAACCGGTAATCGCTTTCTGAGTAACATCCTTGAAATGGGTGGCAGTGAAGAGCCAATGGAGCTATTCAAACGCTTCCGAGGTCGTGAGCCAAACATTGATGCAATGTTGCGTCATGCGGGAATCAACGCGTAATTGCTATCATTTCCGTAACGGTGGTAGTTGCTTAGTTCTATTGCGAGTTAATTAGCTTTCATTACGAGTTAATAGCGAAAAGAGCCTCTACGTTAGAGGCTCTTTTTTTGTCTACATTAAGCTGAATCAATGCTATGGATTCACATTGCGATTGATAGGGTTCTGCAATGAAATTAGGGTCTCGGTCGACTGAACTTCATCGATCGCTTGCAGCTTATCGATCAATACAAACTGCAGTTCTTCGATCGATTTACACATCAATTTGACAAAAATATTATAGGCGCCTGTGGTGTAGTACGCCTCTACCACTTCCTCTAAAGCATTGAGCTTGTCGATGGCTGAATGGTAATCGCGAGCGGCATTGAGATTGATGCCAATAAAGCAGCATACGTCGTAACCTAATTTTTTGGTGTTTACCACAACCTCGGTACGCTCAATAATGTCAGCCGCTCTCATCTTTTCGATACGAACATGAATCGTGGCTGGGCTGACATCAAACTGCTTTGCCATTTCAGCATAAGGCGTTCGCGCATCTTCCATTAAAGTTTTGAGAATGGCACGGTCTAGGTCATCTAGACGAGCGGTTGTTGTGGACATGCGTAATCCTTAGATTGAATGAAAACATACCGGCTAGAGTACACATCATAGCCAAGGGTGATAATATTAGCAGTAACTATAGTGTTAGGGTGAATACAGTGCGATTTTCGTTGTTATTAGTTTTGATGTGTTGGAGTGTTTTTACTTCAGCACAGACAAAAGATGTATTGGTCATTCACTCTTATCATCAAGGTTTTGTCTGGACAGATGATTTCCATGAAGGGTTGGCTGAAGAACTCGACCGTGACGGCCTGTCTTATCGTGTCGTTTATCTCGATAGCAAGCGTACTCAAAACACGGAATACTTAGAGCGAATTTATCAGCTATACCGTACCAAGCTGTCGCATGAAGAGTTTACCGCTGTGGTGGTCAGTGATAACAACGCCCTTAACCTGATGAAGCGCTTAGCGCCTGAGCTCAATGGCACGCCTGTTATTTTTGGTGGCATCAACAATTTCTCTCCACAAATGATAGAAGGTTTGAATGCGACGGGTATCACCGAAGATATTGATATAGCAAGCAATGTAGAGCTGATCAAGCGACTTCAATCGACAGTGGAAAAAATATATGTGGTCACTGATCATTCGGTAACGGGTGAAGCTATTCGCGCTCAAGTGGATCTATTCCTAGAAAAGCGTCCTGAGTTTTCTAGGTTGGTAGAGCAATATAAGCCCGACTCTTATCGAGAACTGATGACGTTCGCTCAACGCGCTGATATTACAAAAAGCCTGCTGTTTTGGGCTTACTACCGAGATATCAACGGCCGAGTCAGCAGTAATGAGGACTGGCGCCAGCTTAACAAAAAAGCTCAGATACCATTGTATATCGTGCATGATTTGGGGCTTGGGTATGGTGCTATTGGCGGTGTCATCCACCGTGGTAAGACACAAGGGCGAGGTACGGGGCAGGTGTTGCTGAAGGTGCTCGATAACCCGGATAAACCTTTGCCGAAAGTGGTTGCGGGCGCCCCAGAAATCAAACTTGATTACCAACAAATCTCACGCTGGGACTTGGGTGCTGAGAATGAAGCTTCGGTGTCCTTCTTCAATAAGCCCAAACCATTCCTGACTCGCTACCGCGATGAAATTCAGACCATAGGTTTGCTGTTCCTAACGATGTCGAGCGTCATCGCGATCTTGGTTTATTACCTTAATCGTCTCAAGAAAAGTGAGAGAACGAGCCGTCAGAGCCAACGGCTACTTGAGTCGATATTCGACCAGAGTTTACAGTTTATGGGGATTATCGATGAGGCTGGTGTGCTGTTGTCTAGTAATAGTAAATTGCATGAACTTCTTTACAACCAAGGCTATAAATTGGGGACGCCTCTTCAAAACCATCAACACTGGGAAGATTCTGCAAAGCAGCGGCTAAAGGAATATTTTATCTCTAAAGACGAACATCAGGCTTTGCGATTTGAAGCCGAAGTGTGGTGTCGTGATCGTGGCGCAATGGTATTGGACATCTCATTAAAGCCAATGCCGATCAGCGAAGGGGATGATATTCAGTTCTTATTTGAAGCTCGTGACGTTACGTCGGGTAAGCTTGTTGAGAATAAACTGTTCCAGCGTGAAGCAAACCTAAAGCTGTATTATGACAAACAACCGGTAATGATGATTACGCTAGATGGTCACAACCGCATCCAACAAGTGAATCAGTTTGCTGAAAAGTTGTTGGGCTATTCATTGAAACAGTTATTGGGCCATCGCCCTCGAGAGTTCTACGTTGATGAGAATGCGATGACTCCACGTAATATTTTATTGCAACCGCAGCATAAAATCCGCGGTGTGTGGCGCCGTGATATTGAATATCGTCATGCTGATGGCAGTACAATCTGGATTAGAGAAAATATTCGCCCGTTGGTTGAGTCTGATCAGCTGTTGATTGTGGGTGAAGACATTACTGAAACACACGAGCTGTCAGAAAAGTTAGAGTATCAAGCACAGTACGACTTGTTGACTGACACTTTTAACCGCAACCACTTTGAGCAAGAGCTGAAAAAGGCGCTTAAAGAGGTCGAAAGCCACATGCGAACTCATGCGATGTTGTTCCTAGATTTAGACCAACTGAAGGTGTTGAATGATACCGCAGGGCATGAAGCGGGCGATGCTGCGATCTTGTTTAGTGCAAAACTGTTAGAAGATGTGCTGCCCTATAATGCGTTATTGGCGCGCATGGGTGGTGACGAATTTGCCGTGTTAATCAAAGACTGCACCGAGCGAGATGCGCTCAATGTGTGTCGTAGCATTATCTCTATGATGAGTGAAAATTCATTTGTGTGGAGGGATATTCGCCTCAACCTCACTTGCTCTATCGGTCTTCGATTGATTGACCATACTGCCTCCTCACCGCAGATGGTGCATGCTCAGGCTGATGCTGCTTGTCATGTGGCCAAAGAGGAGGGACGTAACCGCTACCACCTTTATCATCAAGATGATGAAGACCTTCGTCGCCGTCATTTGGAGATGGAGAGCGTGAACTTGGTGCATGAAGCATTGGCCAATGATCGCTTAGAGCTATTTGCACAGCGTATTCTAGGCTTAGATATAGATTGCGAGAAAATGCATTTCGAGATCTTGGTTCGGATTAAGAATGTTGATGGGGAATACATCTCTCCGGGTATCTTCATGCCCGCTTCAGAGCGATACAACATTGCACACCTGATTGACCGCAAAGTGGTGAGCCTGACATTGAGTTGGTTGGAGCAACGGCCACAGGTTATTGATGAGCTTGGAATGTGCTCAATCAATTTGTCTGGTCATTCGATGGGTAATCGAGAGTTTGTCGAGTTCTTGATTGATAACCTCAAAAACTCGTCAATACCGAGCCATAAAATTTGTTTAGAGATCACTGAAACGGCCGCAATGAGTAACATGAAACAGGCGATCAAGTTCTTTACGAGAATTAAAGAGCTGGGCTGTATGATTGCACTGGATGATTTCGGTTCAGGGTTATCGTCGTTTGGGTATCTGAAGAAGCTACCGGTCGATATTGTGAAAATCGATGGTTTGTTTGTACGTGATATTGATGTCAACGAGATGGACCACGTGATGGTTCGTTCTATCAACGACCTCGCTAAGCAGATGGGCAAATATACGGTGGCTGAATTTGTTGAAAACACTCAGGTGATCGACAAACTGCTCGAGCTTGGTGTTAACTATGCGCAGGGTTACATCATAGGTAAGCCTAAGCCGCTTGAAGAATTAGTCGAAGAGTTACAGCAAGAGCGCTTTCTATAACATTTGGACTTAGTGAATATAGCTTTGTGATGAACGCTAAGCATCATGAGTGTTTTTCCTTACTCATCGTTTCTACGTATTCATCCTTTTTACACCGTTAATATGTATTGTTGAGGCAATCAGGTAAACTGGTTGCCTCTTTTATTTGAATACTACAGTCTGTTGGAGACGACCTTGCAACTACAACTGATTTGCGAAGATGCTACTCAAATCGATCATTTGAATGACTTAGCGACCCGCTGGAACTTATCTCATGATGAAAGCAGCGATTTTGCGTTGGTATTAACGAGCGAGCGACTTGAGTTACGCAAAGTAAACGAACCGAAGTTGGGCGCTATCTTTGTGGATTTAGTAGGAGGCGCAGTTGGTCACAGACGTAAGTTTGGTGGCGGTAAAGGCCAGGCGATTGCCAAGGCGGCAGGTTTAAACAAAGGAGCAACACCGACTATCCTCGATGGCACGGCCGGTTTAGGACGTGACGCGTTTGTGTTGGCCTCGTTGGGCTGTAAAGTGCAAATGGTCGAGCGTCATCCTGTCGTGGCCGCGTTGCTTGATGATGGTTTACAACGTGCGCAGCAAGATCCGGATATTGGTGGTTGGGTAAGTGAACGTATGACGTTGATTCACGCTTCAAGCCATGACGCCTTAAATCAGCTCTGTGATGATCCTAATTTCAAGCAACCAGATGTGGTTTACCTCGACCCTATGTACCCACACCCTGAAAACAAAAAGAAATCGGCTTTGGTTAAAAAAGAGATGCGCGTATTCCAATCTTTGGTCGGCGCTGATATGGATGCTGATGCTTTATTACAACCGGCTCTTAAGCTCGCATCAAAACGCGTTGTGGTTAAAAGGCCGGATTACGCCGCGTGGTTAGACGAGCAAAAACCAAGCATGGCGATCGAAACCAAAAAGAACCGTTTTGATGTGTATGTGAAAGCATCAATGACCTAGGTAAAATATCAATTACTCAGTTAAAGCATCAATAACTTAGCGACATGCTAAGAAAACTCCCCGTCATAAATACGATAAATCACCATTTAACACTTGCGATAGTCGCGTTACGGATGTATATCTAACTAAGAATCATTATTATTCTTAGCTGGAGTTGTAGCATGGCTAAACGCTTTTGTAAGTTAAACCGTCGAGATATTACCGAACATCTAGGTGAGATCCACAGCTTGGTCACTGAACCCAAGTTTGTGTGTCGTTCTTGTGCGCGTTCTTCGGCAGATCAAGCGAACCTATGCAAACCGACTGCAATTCCACCGCTTGGTTGTCAAAGCAAACCCATCGAAGAGAAAGTGGTGTGTGGCCTGTTAGCTGAAACGCTGCCTAAGCCTGAAATAACGCTTGTTGAGGTTGTAGATACGCCTGATTCTGCCGTACAAATGTTTGATCCTAGCGTTGCTAAGAAACCATCATTGAAAAAAGCCAAGCTGAAAAAAATCATGGCGAGCAACGGTCAGAAAAAAGAGCTTAAGCGAGCGAAAAAAGCCGCGAAGAAGCAAGAGAAGTACAATAAGAAACTGGCGAAGGTGATTAAGAAGCAGCAAAAGCTGTTTAAGAAAAGTCAGAAGATGGAAAGCAAACTGGAACGCATCAACCTACAACTTGATGACGTTGTTTTCACAGAAAGCCAATCGTTGGTAGCAAACCATATTCACTAATACTGAAGATGATAAGTTTATTTAAAAAGAGCGACCTTAGGTCGCTCTTTTGCTTTCTGGGGTAGCCACAATCTGTTCAATCCAATCGAACGGTTAAATGTTGCTTGCTGATCTCGCTACGCGCTTCTTCACCCAGGTCTCATTGAGGAATAGAGAAAACAAGATAACGCAGCCACCAATGGCAAGTCGAACCAGGTCAACATCCCTATTCCAAATCAGGATGTTCACTACAAGGCCGGTTGGAACTAAGGCATTATTCATTACGGCCAGTGCGCCTGCATTCACCATACATGCGCCTTTATTCCACATAAAGTAACCCAGCCCCGAGGCTATCAAGCCTAGGTAAATCAGGATTCCCCATTGCAGTGTGGTCGTTGGCAACTTCTCAGCGTTGCCCAGTAGCATGAAAGCAACCGAAGCGACGCATAACGCACCTAAGTAAAAGTAACCAAAGACCGTTCTTTGCGGTAGTTCAGTCGATTCCTTCTCCATTACCACTTTATAGCCTACTTGCCCGATAGCAAAGCACAGGTTAGCGCCTTGCACGACTAAGAAACCGACTAAAAAATTGTCGTTGATTCCCGCAAACTTAATGAAAATGGCTCCAAGTACTGCCGTCGCTGCTGTTACCAAATACCACGGTGAAAACTGCCCTTTTAGAAAGTCATAAATAAGTGTGACGTAGATCGGGGTGAAAACGGTAAACAAAAGGACTTCAGGCACAGATAGTAGCAAGAAAGATTGATAGTAGAAGCAGTACATCAGACCAAGCTGGATACCACCAATTGCCATCAATTTAGCGATCAACTTACGCGAGACGCCACGGAACTTAAGGAAAGGAATAAATACGATGCCAGCAAGGGCGACGCGCATTAAAACAGAAAACCAAGAATCAACCTGACCAGCAAGGTAGACGCCAATCAGGCTAAATGAGAAGGCCCACAGGAGGGTAACACCAGCTAAATAGCTCATACAAAAACTTCGTTAATAAGATATGAGCTGTATGTTACCTAACCTTAAATCATTAGTCTTCTGAATCTCTTAGAGGCACGACCAGCATATCAACCGGTGATGCGTTGATCAGTTGTCGTGTTGAAGAAAGCAGCTTGCTCCAAAAATCTTGGTGATGTCCGCAGACCACTAGATCAACATTAAACTCGTTGATGGTGTCACACAGTTCATGACTCAAGTCACCGCTGCCTACTAAAGTATGAGCGATTGGGTACTGAGCGTGTTCAGCAAAACTTTGTAATTGAACTCGTGATGCTTCCATCGCATTGTGCTGAGTTTCTGCCATGTTGATATCAATCAGCCCAGTATAAAGCTCGGCATAATTAATATCGATGTGGATAAAAGAGACTTTTGCACCCAATGGTTTAGCCAATACAACCGCTTTATCGACGAGTCGTTTACTGTCTTCAGATAAATCGACCGCAACCAAAATATGTTTGTAACTCATATCGCTACCTCCCTATTCATTGTCTAGTTAAAGATTAGCACTATGTGATACCTTTTTTTGCCAGAGTGATCTCATATCCATCGTCTTGCGTAGTAAGAGGGAAATATTGGTTAACTAATGGCCTGCGAGATATTCATTAAATAGTGATATGATAGAGAAAATAACGGATGTAATTAGGAGACCGAAATGCTGTCTAAAACAATGGTTGAGCAACTGAACGATCAAATTAACCTCGAATTTTTCTCATCCAATCTATACTTACAAATGAGTGCTTGGTGTGAAGACAAAGGATTTGAAGGTGCAGCAGAGTTTCTGCGTGTTCATGCAGTAGAAGAAATGGGACACATGCAACGTCTTTTCACTTACGTAAGTGAAACGGGTGCGATGCCAATTCTAGGTGCGATTGAAGCGCCAAAACATGAATTTGATAGCCTTGGTGCAGTGTTCCGTGAAACTTATGAACATGAGCAAATGATTACTCAAAAAATCAACAAACTCGCTCACGTCGCTTTTAGCACACAAGATTACTCAACCTTTAACTTCTTGCAATGGTACGTTGCAGAGCAACACGAAGAAGAAAAATTATTTAAAGGTGTATTAGATAAGCTAGAACTTGTTGGTGAAGACGGTAAAGCACTGTTCTTTATTGATAAAGACTTAGCGCAATTGGCAAAAGATGGTTCATCTTCTATTATGGAAACTCCTGCTGTTTAGGTAGTAAGAGAAAGACACTGATTATCTTTTTCTTCCGAGTTTTCTGATGAAGATGTAGGGAGGAAAGGATGATCAGCGGCGACACTATTCTATTTGCACTAATGGTTGTGACATGTGTGAATTGGTTGCGTTATTTTACTGCGCTACGAACACTCATTTATATTATGCGAGAAGCGCACCCTCTGCTGTATCAACAAGTAGACGGAGGCGGTTTTTTCACAACCCATGGCAATATGACCAAACAGGTTCGCTTGTTTAGTTACATAAAAAGCAAAGAATATCATCATCACCATGATGAAGTTTTCACATCGAAATGTGATCGAGTGAGGCAGCTATTTATACTTTCTGTCTCTTTGCTGGGTGTAACGTTACTATCTTCGTTCATCGTTTAAGCGTGATCTGGGTTTTGGTTGTGGGTCTCGTATCCAATCAGTGAACATATTGATGCTTGCGATTCGTACAATTGAACATCAATTGCAAAGTTGAAAATTGCCGCTAAAATAGCGAGCAACAAGTAAGGATGTGCTGTTTATGCACATCCTTTTTTATTGACCGCATTTCGAGAACAGGGCGTACTCGGGCTGCAAAAGTGAAGAAAAGCAGAACCACAATGAGTGAAAAATTTGATGTAATCGTAATTGGTGCGGGCGCCGCGGGCTTAATGTGTGCTGCGGAAGCTGGGAAACGCGGCCGACGAGTGCTGGTGGTTGATCATGCAAAGAAACCAGGCAGAAAAATTTTAATCTCAGGTGGTGGCCGTTGTAACTTCACTAACTATGATGTTTCAGCAAACAACTTCCTGTGTAACAACCCTCACTTCGTGAAGTCAGCGCTGTCTCAATACACCAACTGGGATTTTATCTCGATGGTGAGCAAGTACGGCATTGAGTTCGAAGAGCGTGCTCACGGCCAATTGTTCTGTGTGAATGACCACACCGCAAAAGACATCGTGAGCATGCTGCTTGAAGAGTGTAAGCAAGAGAAAGTTGAACAGCGCTACCGTTGTGATGTTCACTCCATCGAAAAAACAGATACTGGCTTTAAGATGCACCTCAACACCGACGAAGTTGAGTGTGACTCATTGGTTGTCGCGACAGGTGGTTTGTCGATGCCTAAGCTCGGCGCAACGCCATTTGGCTATAAGATTGCCGAGCAGTTTGGTTTGTCTGTGTTGCCGACTACCGCAGGTTTGGTGCCATTTACTTTGCATAAAGAAGACAAAGAAGCCTTCGCTGAGCTTTCTGGTATCGCCATCCCTGCTGAGATCACCGCTCAAGACGGCACTGTATTCAAAGAAGCGCTGCTGTTTACACACCGCGGCTTATCTGGCCCGTCAGTACTGCAAATCTCTTCATTCTGGAAAGCGGGCCAATCGGTCTCTATCAACCTAGTACCCGAAGTGGATGTTGCGGAGCTACTTGAAAACTCTCGCGAGAAACACCCAAACCAGAGCCTGAAAAACACCTTGGCGAAAGTATTGCCAAAGCGTTTTATTGAAGTACTGATTGATCGTAAAGAGCTGGAAGACAAGCCACTTAAACAGTTTAATGAAAAGCAATTAAATGGCGTTGTAGAACATCTAGAAAACTGGAAAATCGCACCCAATGGGACTGAAGGCTACCGAACGGCCGAAGTCACTCTCGGAGGGGTGGATACTCATCACCTATCTTCAAAAACCATGGAGTGTAAGAGTGTCTCTGGCCTCTACTTTATCGGTGAAGTGATGGATGTAACTGGCTGGCTGGGTGGCTACAACTTCCAATGGTGTTGGAGTTCTGGCTTTGCCGCAGGGCAGTGGGTTTAGTTATTTAGTCAGATGAATAAAAATGGCGAGTCACATGACTCGCCATTTTTGTATCTATTTCAGAGTGAAAAGTAACTAAGTTGATGGCTTTCGCAGTCAATCGACACTTTTAGTTCTCATTAGCAACTGTCTTGTTTTTTGAAAACTTGATCTGCTGAATCACCAAGCCGGAAATTATTAATACTAGGCCAAACAGTGTCGCCGGGTGAATCTCTTCGCCAATGATGGTTGAAAGTAGCATTAGTGAGATAAACGGTGAGGCAAAGATTAGGTTACTGATGCGTGCTGTGTTGTTGGTCAGTTTCAGTGCAGATAGCCACAACACAAAGGTAATACCCATCTCAAATAGGCCAACGTAAGTCACCGCCATCCAACCCTTCGCTGTGATTTGGCTAAAACTCTCGCCTTCGTAAAGGGTTAAACCAATCGCGAATGGCAATGCCACTAAGAACCCAAGCAGTACGCCAACCACAGGGTCAGCCTTGTTTTTGGTGTTGAGAATCCAGTAACCCGCCCAAAGCAGGGTTGAAAGCAGCGCCAGTGCCACCCCGAGTGGGCTATCGAACTGCATGCCTAGCACGTCGCCTTTGGTAGCAATCACCACCACGCCGGCATAGCTGAAGGTACACGCTATCCAATCTTGTTTGCGAATCTTTTGTCCTAGAAACACCGCTGCCATTAAGGTTAGGGTGATCGCCCAGCTGTAGTTGATGGCTTGAGCTTGAGAAGCGGGCAGTAGGTCATACGCTTTAAAGAGAATCAGGTAGTAGGCTAGAGGGTTCACCAAACCGAGCAGGAGGTAATACCAAGGGTTGGAAAGAAACGTAGTACTCAACTGAGTAAGTTTGCCTTGAAAGGCGCAAACCGCGATCAGTGCAATCGACGACACAATGCTGGCGATGGTCAGCATTTGAATCGGTGAAAACTCAGCAAGGGTCAGCTTAAAAGCAGTAGCGACCGTTGACCACAGTAGCACTGCGGAAAGGCCAAAGCCCAAGGCACGACGTTCGTTCATAGCAACTCATTCTAATTTGATGGAAATTAATACAGAGCGCTTAGTCTATCTGGCGAATTTTAATACGGCAAACTGGACATTTATCCAGTATCAAAATACCATTTAATGAGTTATTTCCAATTAGGCTAAGTCATTATCATGCAATGGATTATCGAACATCAAGTAACGCTTATTGCTGCAATTTCTGGCGCGCTCGTCAGTAGCAGTGTGGTGGGTTGGTGGATAAAGCAAAAGTTCTCTTTTCAACAGCGACTTCTTGAACAGCAACTTGAGTCCGATCGTTTGTTGCATCAATCTCAACAGGCGCAACTCAAGTTATCGCTTGCAGAGGCACAACAAGAGTTGGATGAGCTGGATGATGAGCGAGACAAAGCGGTATTTGAACTCAAGCAAGCGCACGGCAAGGTGATGGCCGCGATGGAAAAGCTTCGTTATTTTGAAGCCGTTAAGCAGGAGCGCCAGCAATATGCTGATGAGATCAATGTGCTGAAAGCTCATAAATCAGAGCTAGAAGCTGAGCTGCGAGAGCAAGAGGCGAGGCATGATCAAGAAAATCTCGCCAATAATGAAAAACTGCAGCTGTTGGAGCATGCTGAATCTCGATTAAAGCAACAGTTTGAGCATTTAGCTAACCAGTTATTTGAAACTAAAACCGCCAAGGTTGATCAGCAGAACAAGCAGAGCCTAGAAGGTTTGTTGTCACCTTTGAGAGAACAGCTAGAAGGTTTTAAAAAGCAGGTTAACGATAACTTTAGCCAAGAAGCCAAAGAGCGTCATACTTTGGTGCATGAACTTAAAAACCTGCAACGTCTGAATGAGAGCATGACGCGTGAAGCGGTGAACCTGACTCAAGCGCTTAAGGGTGATAATAAACAGCAAGGTAACTGGGGTGAGGTGGTATTGGCTCGCGTACTTGCTGAATCAGGCCTGCGCGAAGGCCATGAATACCAAACGCAAGTGAACCTGCAAAACGATGCGGGCAAGCGTTATCAACCGGATGTGATTGTTCATCTGCCACAAGATAAGCAAGTGGTGGTGGATTCGAAAATGGCGTTGGTGGCCTTTGAACGCTACTTCAATGCTGAAACTGATCAACAACGCGATGCTGCACTACGGGATCACTTAGTTTCTCTAAGAGCGCACATCAAAGGCTTGAGCCAGAAAGATTATCATCAACTCAAAGGCATTCAGAGCCTCGATTATGTGTTGATGTTTATTCCGGTAGAGCCGGCATTTCAAGTGGCGATTCAAGCCGACCCTAGCTTAGTCAAAGACGCGATGGAGCAAAACATCATCTTGGTTAGCCCAACGACCTTGCTGGTGGCACTGCGTACCATTGATAACCTGTGGCGCAACGACAGGCAGAACCAGAACGCTCAAGTAATTGCGGAACGTGCGAGCAAGCTTTACGACAAATTGCGCTTGTTTGTTGATGACATGGAAGGCCTTGGTAGCTCATTAGATAGAGCCAATCAAAGCTACCAAGGTGCCATGAATAAGCTAGTAACAGGGCGGGGCAATGTGATTCGTCAGGCAGAAAGCTTCAAGCAATTGGGTGTTGAAGTGAAAAAACCGATTTCGATAGGTTTGGCTGAAATGGCGCAAAATGAGGCTTTTTCAGAAAATGCCTCCTTAGTAGAAAGACAACCCGCTGAGGATAAAGTAAACTAATCGGCCGCAGCGCCTCTTAAAGAGAGAGTGTGCTGTCGATGAGAACTTACCATGGTAGATAACAGCATTATGGACACAAGCGTGCAGACAAATTCAGAAGTAGAGTCAGAAACCACACACTTTGGTTTCGAAACCGTCGCGAAAGACGAAAAAGTCGCGAAAGTCGCAGAGGTATTTCACTCTGTAGCCGCTAAATACGACATCATGAATGATTTAATGTCGGGTGGTGTTCACCGCTTGTGGAAGCGATTCACGATTGATTGCAGTGGCGTTCGCCCGGGTCAACGTGTTCTAGACCTCGGTGGTGGTACTGGCGATCTTACGGCGAAATTCTCGCGTATTGTTGGTGACAAAGGCCACGTGGTTCTTGCTGATATCAACAATTCAATGCTGAATGTTGGCCGTGATAAGCTGCGAGATAACGGTATTGTGGGCAATGTGCACTACGTACAAGCCAATGCTGAAGAGCTACCATTCCCAGATAACTACTTCGATTGCATTACCATTAGCTTCTGTCTGCGTAACGTAACCGATAAAGACCAAGCATTGCGTTCAATGTTCCGCGTACTTAAGCCGGGCGGCCGCCTGTTGGTTCTGGAGTTTTCGAAGCCAGTACTTGAGCCACTATCGAAAGTGTATGACGCATACTCCTTTCACCTGTTACCTAAAATTGGTGAGCTGATTGTCAATGATGCAGACAGTTACCGCTACCTTGCTGAATCTATCCGCATGCACCCAAATCAAGAAACTTTAGAAGGCATGATGCAAGACGCGGGTTTTGAAAACACTAAATACTACAACCTAACGGGCGGCATTGTTGCGCTGCACCGGGGTTACAAGTTCTAGTCGAACTTGACAGTAGGCTCGTTGAGCTGGCTAGACAATAAAAGAATAAAGACAGAACGGATAGGTTAAGGCTTATCCGTTTTCAAAGGTAAGGACAGTCATGCCATTTGATCCATTGGTCACCGCGGTTATTGAAACCTCTTTAAATACTTTCGTGAACGATGATCCAGCCTTGGTTCGTCGTTTGTCTCGTTTAAAGGGGCAGATCATTCAAGTCAATTTGAAAGAGTTGAATAAAACACTCACTTTCGTTTTCAGCCAACAAATTGATGTATTGGCTGACTATGAAGGACAACCTGATTGTTATTTATCCTTGAATCTATCGGTATTACCGGAACTGCGTGAGCAGTCGAATATCACTAAGCTGATCAAGCAAGATAAGCTGATCTTAGAAGGTGATATTCAGTTGGCACAAAAATTTGCTCAATTGATGACAGACTGCAAGCCTGACTTGGAAGAGTGGTTGTCACGAGTGACTGGCGATGTGGTTGCGCATACCTTGGTCCAAAGCGCTAAAAATGTGGGTGACCTGATGGCCAAGCAGGCAACTAAGCATCAAAACCACCTTGCTCAGGTTTTGACTGAGGAGTGGAAGATGGCACCCGCTCCGTTAGAAGTCGCACATTTTTGCGATCAGGTTGATGACGTAAAAAGTGCCACCGCACGCCTTGAATCAAAATTGAATACTCTGTTGGAGAAAGCATGACCCCTGCAGAAGTGAAACGTCTTTATCATATTATCAAGGTACAGTTAGAGTATGGCCTTGATGAGTTGATGCCAGAACACCAATTGACTAAAGCCCCTTTGCTGGCGAGAAAGGCACTGTTTTGGCTCAAGAATAAGCATCAAGATAAAGAGTTAGGCCACCGCTTGCGTTTAGCATTACAAGAATTAGGGCCGGTCTGGATCAAATTCGGACAAATGATGTCGACTCGTCGTGACCTATTTCCTCCTCATATCGCCGATCAATTGGCGTTGTTGCAAGACCAAGTGGCGCCATTTGATGGCGCGTTGGCCAAGCAAGATATGGAAACGGCACTGGGTGGCAGTTTAGATAACTGGTTTACTGATTTTGATATTGAGCCACTGGCTTCGGCTTCTATTGCTCAGGTGCATACGGCAAAGCTGAAAGAGAGTGGTCGCGAGATTGTTCTCAAGGTAATTCGACCTGATATTCGCCCGGTGATTGATGCAGATCTAAAACTGATGCACCGAATGGCGCGTATAGTCGCTAAGTCGCTTCCTGAAGCACGTCGTTTGAAACCCGTTGAGGTGGTCCACGAGTACGAAAAAACGCTACTTGATGAATTAGATCTGCGTCGTGAGGCAGCCAATGCGATTCAACTGCGACGTAATTTTGAAGGCAGTGAAGAGCTTTATGTTCCAGAGGTTATCCCTGATTTAAGCAGTGAAACCCTGATGGTGTCAGAACGAATCTATGGTATTCAGGTTTCAGACATTGAAACGCTAAACGCCAACGGCACTAACATGAAATTGCTGGCTGAACGCGGTGTGACAGTATTCTTCACCCAAGTGTTCCGCGACAGCTTTTTCCATGCAGACATGCATCCGGGTAACGTGTTCGTTAACCCTGAAAATCCAGATAATCCTCAGTGGATTGGCTTGGATTGTGGCATTGTCGGCACGCTTAACAGTGAAGATAAGCGCTATTTAGCCGAAAACCTGCTGGCTTTCTTTAATCGAGATTACCGTAAAGTCGCAGAGCTGCACGTGGATTCTGGATGGGTGCCACACGATACCAACGTCAATGATTTCGAATTTGCGATTCGTATGGTGTGTGAGCCTATTTTTGCCAAACCACTTGGCGAGATCTCATTTGGCCATGTGTTGCTAAACTTATTTAATACAGCAAGACGTTTCAACATGGAGGTTCAACCTCAGTTGGTACTTCTGCAGAAGACCTTGTTGTATGTGGAAGGCCTAGGCCGCCAGTTGTATCCGCAACTTGATTTGTGGGCAACGGCGAAGCCTTTCCTAGAAACTTGGATGATGAATCAAGTGGGGCCGCAAGCTGTGATTAACGCAGTCAAAGAGCGCGCGCCATTTTGGGCAGAAAAACTGCCAGAGCTGCCAGAGCTACTTTATGACAGCTTGCGCCAAGGTAAAGCGATGAACCACAGAATGGATCAGCTTTATCAAGGCTACCGAGATAGTAAGCGTCAGCAAGCGACTGGAAAGTTTTTGTTTGGCGTTGGAGCTACTTTAGTCGTATGCTCCGCAATATTAGTTTCAAGCCCTTATGAGCAGCTATCCATGGGCTGTGGCATCGCAGGTGTCACATTTTGGTTGCTTAGTTGGCGAGCTTACCGTCGTTAGACAGTAGACTCTCTTAATATTTTTATGTGTAGACAGACCCGAGGACAATGACAATGGGTGGTATCAGTATTTGGCAACTTTTAATCATTGCTGTAATTGTAATTTTGCTATTCGGAACAAAGAAACTGCGCGGCATGGGTGGTGACTTAGGTTCAGCGGTTAAAGGCTTCAAAAAAGCGATGAGCGATGAAGACAAGCCTGCAGATAAGAAAGATGCAGACTTCGAACCAAAGAATATTGAACAGCAGAAGAAAGAAGCGAGCGCTGAAACAACTGCTGAAACAAAGAAAGACAAAGAGCAGGCGTAAATCGTGTTTGATATCGGTTTTTGGGAACTGGTATTAATATCTGTCGTTGGGTTAGTGGTTTTAGGACCTGAGCGTTTGCCCGTAGCGATTCGCAGTGTCTCCAAGTTTGTTGGACAAGCGAAAAGCATGGCAAATAGTGTGAAAGATGAACTTTCTCATGAGCTTAAGGTACAAGAGCTGCAAGAAAACCTACGTAAGGCGGAAAAAATGGGTATGGAAGATTTATCTCCAGACCTACAAGCATCAGTCGATGAACTTAAGCAGGCCGCTGCTGATGTTCAACGTCCATATGCTAAGCCTGAGTCTGATAAGCCAAGTGAGACTAAATCCAGTGTCACGGAAGCTGTGGAATCTGAAACTATTCAGGTTAACAGTGAGGCTTCAGCACCGTCAGATAAGAAAGCCGAATAGTCTCGCAAGGAGGAGTCGCCAGATACTTATGTAGCTAGATGTTTAAGTAGCTAAATATTTAAGTAGATAGCTATTCAAGTGGATACTAATTCAACTGGATAGATAGGCGCGCGGCTCCTTTTCGATCTTCCTTTTAAGAGGTTTGACATGTCTTCGACTGAGCAGACACAGCCTTTAATTAGCCATCTTCTAGAGCTACGTAATCGCCTACTGCGTGCGATTGTTGCAGTTCTGGTTGTGTTTGTTGGGCTAATTTATTTTGCTAATGATATTTATGAATTCGTATCGGCACCCTTGGTAGATCGCCTACCTGAAGGGGCGACGATGATTGCAACGGATGTTGCATCACCATTTTTCACGCCGTTAAAGTTAACTTTAGTAGCCTCTATTTTTGTCGCGGTACCGTTTATTTTGTATCAAGTATGGGCTTTTGTTGCACCAGGCTTATACAAACATGAGAAGCGTTTGATAATGCCTTTGCTGGCTTCAAGTTCGCTGCTGTTTTACTGTGGTGTAGCGTTTGCTTACTTCGTGGTATTCCCGTTGGTATTTAGCTTCTTTACCACTATCTCTTTGGGACAGGTGGAGTTTGCGACAGACATATCGAGTTATCTTGATTTTGTACTGGCACTGTTCTTGGCCTTTGGTATTGCTTTTGAAGTGCCTGTTGCGATTATCTTGTTATGTTGGACTGGTGCGACAACGCCTAAATCGCTGTCTGAAAAGCGCCCTTATATTGTTGTGGGTGCGTTCATTATCGGCATGATGCTGACACCACCTGATATGATTTCGCAAACGCTGTTGGCCATTCCAATGTGTATTTTGTTTGAGATTGGTCTGTTCTTTGCGCGCTTCTATGTGCGTAAGCCGAATGGCGATGAAGATGAAGAGGAAGAAGCTGAATCTTAATTGAACCGTGCTTCTTAACGAGTCATTTAACAATAAAAAAGCGGCCTATGGCCGCTTTTTATTGTGTCTTGTCTATCGAATCTTTAACTGATATCCACAGTTTTGGCATATATAGAGCTCTTTAATCCCTAATATTTTATGCCACAAGGTCCGATGCTGGCGTTGCAAGTGCTGTGAGTGGTCACACATAATCATCATCTCCATATGAATGCAGTTGATAATAGACCTGTTGCTTTCTCTTCTCAAATATTTTGGTGGTTTAAATCAATTTGATTTATGACAAATTAAATAAGTCTCTCGCATTTTGAGTGGTTATTGCGTCAACTTCTTTCATTGTCATGCCCCTTAGGTCGGCAATACGTTTCGCAACCAACTCCGTATAAGCGGGTTCATTGCGTTTACCACGGTGTGGCGCGGGTGCTAAATAAGGGCAATCTGTTTCCAAGATGACGTAATTCATATCCAGATGTGGGATTACCTTATCCATCCCCGAATTCTTAAAAGTAGAGACTCCCCCTAACCCTAAATGAAAACCTAGTTCATTGATCGCTTGAGCTTCTTCTAAGCTGCTCCCAAAGCAGTGGAACACGCCACGTAAGCTGCCATCTTGCTCTTGACGGAGTAGAGTTAGTGTCTCCTCGATAGAGTCTCGAGTATGGATCACTACTGGTAGATCGAGTTCTTTTGCCCACTGCAGTTGAGTCACAAACGCCATCTCTTGTTCGGCTTTAAAGGTTTTATCCCAGTACAGGTCGATACCAATTTCACCTACGGCGATAAAGTCACGCTTATCGAACCAAGCTCGAATGGTTTTCAGGGTTTGTTCAATATTGGCATCCACGTAGCAGGGGTGTAAGCCCATCATCGAATGACACACCTCAGGGAACTGTGCTTCCGTTGCTAGCATTGGCTCGATAGATTCTAAATCGATATTAGGTAGCAGAATCGTATCAATTCCTTGATCTCGTGCGCGTTGTACTACTTGTTCGCGGTCTTCGTCGAATTCGCTCGCGTAAATATGAGCATGGGTGTCGATCATTATTTTGTCCTGAAAGCGGTCTGTACTGAGTTGTTGTGAGTATACGGCAGTGTGAGGAGAAGGTCATTTTTTGCCATTCATCCCTATTTTTGAATGGGTTTTATACTTTACTGCTAGCGTCCTGAGCCATCAATGATATGCTTTTGCTTGTATTTAGCACTTTTCATATCTAAGTATTTCGTGCTTAGACTAGGCAAGGAGAATCTAGTGTCTGTTTCAATTCAAGGTCAATTTCCAGGTCGTCGTATGCGCCGTATGCGTAAGCATGACTTTAGCCGTCGCCTAATGGCAGAAAATCAATTGTCTGTGGATGATCTAATCTACCCAATGTTCATCCTGATGGGCAAAGAACGCCGCGAGCCTGTAGAATCCATGCCGGGTGTTGAACGCCTGTCGATCGATCTTATGCTTGAGGAAGCGGATTACCTGTCAAAATTAGGTGTTCCTGCGATTGCTCTGTTTCCGGTAGTGAACCAAGACGCTAAAAGTTTATGTGCGGTTGAAGCTCATAACTCGGAAGGTTTAGTTCAACGTGCAGTACGCTTACTAAAAGAGCACGTGCCAAACATTGGCGTTATTACTGATGTAGCACTAGACCCGTTCACTACTCACGGCCAAGACGGCATCATCGATGAAGATGGTTACGTGATAAATGACGAGACGACCGAAGTCTTGATCAAGCAGGCGCTGTCGCACGCTGAAGCGGGGGCTGATGTGGTTGCCCCATCAGATATGATGGACGGTCGTATTGGTAAAATCCGTGAAGCGTTGGAAGAAGCCGGTCATATTCATACTCAAATTATGGCGTATTCTGCGAAATACGCGTCTTGCTACTATGGTCCATTCCGTGATGCTGTTGGTAGTGCTTCAAACCTAAAAGGTGGTAACAAGAAGAACTACCAGATGGATCCGGCGAACAGTGATGAAGCAATTCATGAAGTGGCAATCGATCTGAATGAAGGTGCTGACATGGTGATGGTGAAACCAGGCATGCCTTACCTAGACATCGTGCGCCGTGTGAAGCATGAACTACAAGCGCCGACATTTGCTTACCAAGTGTCTGGTGAATATGCGATGCACAAAGTCGCTATTCAAAATGGTTGGTTGAAAGAGCGCGAAACCGTCATGGAATCACTGCTGTGCTTTAAGCGTGCTGGTGCCGATGGCATTCTTACTTACTTTGCTAAAGATGTCGCAGAGTGGCTTGCTGAAGACAATGCACAAGTATCAAAGCATTTAAAAGAAAAGTAACTGCGCAGAATGAACTTAAGTGATCAGTAAAAGGGTTGGCCATTGTGCCAGCCCTTTCGTTTATAAGGGTGGATAAGATGTCAGTCATTGTACGTGAAGGCTCACTGGAAGAGGTGGTGTCTGTTGTTGAACAGATTACTGAGTTTGCTAAAAAAGAGAGTGTCGCGTCTTTATCGGAGCGGTTAGCGGGTAAAACAAGCCTGATCCTCGTTGCTGAAGAAGCGGGCGTGTTACTGGGTTTTAAGATCGGCTATGAATTGGATCGGCAGACCTTTTATAGTTGGTTTGGGGGCGTTTCTCCACTTGCAAGAAATAAAGGGGTCGCACAGGCGCAGCTCGATGCTCAGGAACAATGGGTGAAGAAACAGGGCTATCAACAACTGAAAGTTAAATCTCGCAATCAGTTTCCAGCTATGCTGCGTTTGTTATTGAGAAACGGCTATCAAATCGAAAAACTGGAAGAAAAAGAATATATTACTGAAAATCGAATCCATTTTTTGAAGGCACTTTCAGTGTGATGAGTGATTGAAATTAGTGTGATGATTCACTAATTATAAATCAAATGAGATTTATTATCATCTAACTGTTGACTATTAAATGAGAATCATTATTATTAACCCTGTCTTAGGGAATGAGGAAATGTTCACAAGGATGTTGAGTACTCAAGTATCTACTTGGTTACGTAACAGAATTCTCGCGAACTTATACTAAGTTCTTTTTGACACGACATTGCTCACATTGCTTCCAGTGTAATTTATAGCTTTTAGGTAAAGCTGTGGTATTCAATTTGAATAGCTTTACCGGTTTTTGCTAGGCGACATCTTCGGGTGTCGCTTTTTTTATACCTTCATTTCAACAAGATGCATATTTAGTGGCACGTATTTTTATGAATAAAACGCCATCAGTATTCTTTTCCACAATGCAGGATCGAAAAAAGATCGTTGATCATCTGTTCGATCTGTTATTTTTTTCTTTATTTTCAGTTATTTATTCTTGTTTTTTTATTGCTTCACCTTAGTTCTCAACAGGGTGGATAAATAATATAAACAGAGTTATCCACAGGTGGCTAGTGTCTCAGAACAAAAAATAACAATAAATTGATTATAACGAATACAATCGAATGAACGGATACGGATCGACAACGTAGAATCCAACCAACAGACGTGGCATTCTTAACAGATTATTTCTGTACTTACTGGATACACAAACATTATGGCTCGTATTCCTGATAATCCATTGATTCTAATCGATGGCTCTTCTTACCTATATCGCGCGTTCCATGCTTACCCTGGCACAATGAGCAATGGTGATATCCCAACCAACGCTGTTTATGGTGTGGTTAACATGCTACGTAGCATGATGCGTCAATTCGCTTCTGATCGTATGGCGGTAATTTTTGATGCGAAAGGGAAAACGTTCCGTGATGATATGTACCCAGAGTACAAAGCAAACCGTCCACCAATGCCTGACGACCTTCGTTGCCAGATCGAGCCACTGCATAATGTCATTCGTGCGATGGGTCTACCGCTTATCTCTATCCCTGGGGTAGAAGCCGATGACGTGATTGGTACGCTGGCTTCTCAAGCTTCCGCGATGGGCATGCCTGTTCTTATCAGTACTGGCGATAAAGATATGGCCCAACTGGTTGATGACAACGTTACTCTTATCAACACCATGACTAATGTGGTGATGGATCGTGAAGGCGTTATCGAGAAGTTTGGTATCCCACCTGAGTTGATCATCGATTACCTTGCTCTAATGGGTGATAAAGTCGATAACATTCCGGGCGTGCCGGGTGTGGGTGATAAGACAGCGACGGCTCTGTTGCAAGGCATCGGCAGCATCGAAAAACTGTATCAAAACCTTGATGACATTGCGGCGCTTGGCTTTCGTGGTTCAAAAACCATGGCGAAGAAGCTTATCGATAATAAAGACAACGCTGAGATGTCTTACGAACTTGCGACCATTAAGTTGGATGTTGAGTTAGAAGAAACACCGGAATCGCTCGTGAAAGCTCAACCAAACATTGATGAGCTGATTAAGCTATATGGTCAGCTGGTGTTTAAGTCTTGGCTCAATGAGTTACTTGACGGCGGTAATGGGGTGGTGGAAGCGGCTGAAAGATCAGGTGCGGTACGCAGCAACGGCTCGTCTGCCACTTCAGCTGTTGAGATGAATACCTCTGCAGTGACGATTGATCGCAGCCACTACGAAACGATTCTAGATAAAGATGCTTTCAATACTTGGTTAGAAAAACTTAAAGCGGCTGAAGTGTTTGCTTTTGATACAGAGACAGACAGCCTAGACTACATGGTCGCTAACCTTGTCGGTCTATCATTTGCCACTGAAGAAGGCGTTGCCGCTTACGTGCCGGTTGCTCATGACTACCTCGATGCTCCTCAACAACTCGATCGTGATTGGGTACTAGAACAGCTTAAACCGATACTAGAAGATGACTCGCAAGCAAAAGTAGGTCAAAACCTAAAGTATGATATGAGCGTTTTAGCGCGCTACGATATCGAGATGAAAGGCATCAAACACGACACCATGCTGGCGTCATACGTTTTCAACAGCGTAGGTGGTAAGCATGATATGGATAGCTTAGCGCTGCGTTTCCTTCAGCATAGCTGTATCTCATTTGAGCAAATTGCAGGTAAAGGAAAAAAACAGCTTACTTTCAACCAGATTGAATTGGGCGAAGCATCTCCATATGCTGCGGAAGATGCTGATGTGACATTGCGTCTTCATCATCGTTTAATGGAAAACATTGAGCAAGATGAAAAGCTAAAAACCATCTATGAAGACATTGAAGTACCACTGATTCCTGTGATGTCTCGTATTGAACGCACAGGTGTCTTCATCGATGACATGTTACTAGGGGCTCAATCGCAAGAGATTGCGGTTCGTCTTGTTGAGCTAGAACAGAAAGCTTATGAGATTGCAGAGCAAGAGTTCAACATGAACTCGCCAAAACAGCTGCAAGCGATCTTGTTTGAAAAGATGGGTCTGCCCGTTATCAAGAAAACGCCATCAGGTAGCCCGTCAACCAACGAAGAAGTGTTGCAAGAGTTAGCGTTGGACTACCCGCTGCCTAAGCTGATCATTGAGTATCGTGGCCTAGCAAAACTGAAATCGACGTATACTGATAAACTACCTAAGATGATCAACGCTGAAACGGGTCGTGTTCATACGTCCTATCACCAAGCGGTGACAGCGACAGGTCGTTTGTCTTCGACCGATCCAAACCTGCAGAACATCCCAATTCGTAATGAAGAGGGTCGTCGTATCCGCCAAGCATTTGTTGCTCAACATGGGTGGAAGATTTTAGCGGTCGATTACTCACAAATTGAATTACGTATTATGGCGCACCTGTCGGGCGACAAAGCCTTATTGGAAGCTTTCCAACAAGGCAAAGACATCCACGCAGCCACTGCGGCTGAAATTATTGGCGTTGATATTGAGAGCGTTACCTCTGAGCAGCGTCGTCGTGCAAAGGCGGTTAACTTTGGTCTTATCTATGGTATGAGTGCCTTTGGTTTGGCTAAGCAGCTGGGTATTCCTCGCGGTGAAGCGCAACATTACATGGACACCTACTTCGAACGCTATCCTGGCGTAATGCAGTACATGGAAGACACACGTAGCGCAGCGTCAGAGCAGGGCTTTGTTGAAACGATTTATGGTCGTCGTTTACATTTGCCGGAGATTAAATCTCGAAATGGCATGCGTCGTAAAGCGGCTGAGCGTGCGGCGATCAACGCACCAATGCAAGGTACGGCAGCTGACATTATCAAAAAAGCAATGCTATTGGTTGATGAGTGGATTCAAGCGGAAGGCGATGGTCGTGTGAAACTGCTAATGCAAGTGCACGATGAATTGGTATTTGAAGTGGAAGAGTCATCTTTAGCCGAAATTGAAAGTAAAGTACAAGAATTGATGGAATCCGCTGCTGAGCTAGCCGTTCCGCTTGTTGCGGAAGCTGGCCACGGTGATAACTGGGACCAAGCCCACTAATCAGTTTTTGACCTTATCGAGTGAATTAGTATGAGCCAGTGCACAAACACTGGCTTTTTTTTATCTAAAATAAAGTTGAATTGTGGAAAGAACTAGGATGTTTTAATAAAACATTCATGAAAAAAAATTACAAAAAATGTTTTCATTTCTGAGCAATTGTTGTACATTAAATCTCGTAGGGTACAGAGGTAAGATGTTCTATCTTTCAGACCTTTTGTTTCACGTTATTGGATTAGGCTGATTCAGCCGCCCCAGTCAGCATTTGACTGGGGCGTTTTTTCTTGTGCGAAAGAAAAATATTTCCAACCATAATTACCCTACTGATCCGCTTACTTTTCATGCCTTTTCCTAGGCTTTTCAAAAATCCTCTTTATTACGTTAGTTTTCTTAAATTTGGAACTCAATCAGAAATTGGTAATTTTAATCCGTCTTAAATTCGATTGTTTTTTTATTTGAAATAACTTTTATTTTACAAATTTCCGGTAAAGGATTGATGGCTCATGCCTTATTTATCAGAGCATTGAGTTGGTGAATGCTCGATGTAGTCCATGATTTTCTGTTGTTTCTCTGTGCTGTATTTCAGTGCTTCGGCGGTGATCTGGATGGAGCGTGCCATCGAAGAGATATTGTTGGTCGCTTTCACCAAGGTTTGCTGCATTGGTTTCAGGATAAGCAGATAGATAGCGGTTAAAGCGATAATAATGACAGCGATAACCGCCGCCAGCGCAATGATGAGTTTGGTCTGTATATCATCGAGCAGTCTTTGACTGGTTTGTTTAAAGGCGAGGCGAGATTGATCCAAGGCTTGAGGGAGTTGATTGAGTGATGTCTGAGTTGAAGCCGCAAATTTATTCATGCTGTCGACGGTCTGATTCAAGGCTTGTTGCTGGTCTTCGCTGAGGTTGGGGTTATTGACTATGGCTTGCAAAGATTGCGATATCCTCTCAAGAGATTCACTGGCCTCCTGAGCATACTTCTCCATGCCATCGAGATCTAAGGTCATATCGACGTTGATCAGTGGTGCTTCTGTTGGTTCTGCTTCAGAGGTGTGGCCTGTAACAGGTATCAGCATCATTGCTATTATCGCCAAGAGTGTTTTCCACATGAGTATTCCTTTCTCGTTGTTCTGTTTAGCAAACGTTGTTTTTAGTATGGTTTACTTCTATACGTTCAAGCGGATAAATATCATTTTTAACGTTTAAAATTGGGCTTAACTCACTCATTTATGAGCAAAAAAATACCCCACCTAAATAAGGTAGGGTATTGATAAGGTTAAATCACTGGTAGTCAGTGCTTTAACTTCTCGCTATAGATGAAGCGATTATAGATAGAGGCGCTATTCGGAGTCGTTGTGCTCTTCATCTGCTAGCTCATCAATAAGTTGGTCTGCAAACGCAGGTGCGAACCACTCATCCATTTTGCTACGCAGTTGGTCAACACCGATACCCTTCATTGAAGAGAAGACATCAACCGCGACATCACCACCGAAAGATTTTGCATCGTTACGGATTTTCAGTAGCTGTGCTTTACGCGCGCCACTTTTCAGCTTGTCGGCTTTTGTTAACAAAACCTGTACTGGGATGCGGCTATCGATAGCCCAGTAGATCATTTGTTGGTCAAGGTCTTTCATTGGGTGACGGATATCCATCAATACCACCAAGCCCTTCAGGCTTTCTCTGCGTTGTAGGTATTCACCTAGCGACTTCTGCCATTTTTTCTTCATTTCAAGTGGAACTTGAGCGAAGCCATATCCAGGTAAGTCGACGATATGACAACCATCTGTTACCTTGAATAGGTTAATTAACTGAGTTCGACCTGGTGTTTTACTGGTTTTCGCCAAGCTTTTTTGGTTGGTAACGCGGTTTAGCGCGCTAGATTTACCAGCATTGGAGCGTCCTGCAAACGCAATTTCGATTCCTTCGTCTTCTGGTAAATGACGAATATCAGGTGCACTGGTAATGAAATGCGTGTTTTGATAATGAATTTTTACGCTCACTGTTAACTCCATCTCGACTTTGTGTAGTCGATTGATTACTTTTTTGTGAATTTGTGTAAAATAACCGTGCTCGGCATAAGGTCGCCTATTGTACCATGAGTGGCAACATAGAGTGGTACTGGAAGCTTGATAATTATAATGGAATGTCATGAAGAAATTAGCGCTAATTTTGAGTCTTTTAGCCAGCTGCTCAGTATGGGCTCAAGGTAGTATTGAAGCTGGTAAAGCCAAATCACAAACATGTGTCGCCTGCCATGGTGCTGACGGCAACAGTCTGATCACCCAGTATCCTAAACTGGCTGGTCAACATGAGAAGTACCTAATAAAGCAGTTAAAAGAGCTTAAGTTAGGTATGACGAGTGGTGGTAAACAAGGTCGTTATGAACCTGTAATGGGTGCAATGGCGATGCCTTTATCTGAAGAAGATATGGCTGACCTAGCGGCATACTACGCCTCTCTACCTATCTCCAATAATTCTACTCCTGAAAATGTTGTAGATGAAGGTAAGGTTCTTTACACGGCGGGTGACTCAGAACGCGGCCTAACAGCGTGTACTGCTTGTCATGGCCCTCGTGGTAACGGCACCGAACTTTCTGGTTTCCCTAAAATTTCAGGCCAACATGCAGATTACATCAAGGCTCAACTTGAGAAATTCCGCGATGATAGCCGTAATAACGACATGAATGCGATGATGCGTGATGTAGCTAAAAAGTTAACAGACGCAGACATTGATACCTTATCGAAGTACGTTGGTGGTCTACACTAATTTGTCGGTTTCTTGCTCTTAGCCAGAGTTAAGAAATGTACGTTCGAGCGAGGTTAAAGAGACACCCTGATCAGTAATGGTTGGGGTGTTTTCTTTTGTGTGGATTTTATTTATGCGTTTTATTTATGCGTTTTTATTTAATGTCTGATTTATCAATGTGTGGTCGATTCGTGTACGAAAGTGTGAAGTAGCACTCTTGTAGTCTTTTTGTAACCGGGTAAAGTAATCGCCATCAGCTAGGAGCTGACTTAGATACGGATGATCATCTAGTCTAAAGGTATAGACAGAAACGGATCAGGCTAGGACAGCCCAGCAACAAGGTGTTAGAAAAGGATAGCCAAAACTCATCAGGACGATGAACAACAAACAAATTTGGCATGGAAAGCACCAATAACAAAGGGAGATTTGTGTACCAAGTTGAGTATGCAAATTTTGGCCGATAAAGGCAGATTTAGAGAGCGATAGGTTTTCCTATCGCTTTTTTTATTGATTTGATGAAAAAACACCCAATACCTCTCCACTATAAACTCAGTTTCTGGTATGTTTCGCATCCCTGTTTAAGGATGTGCTATGTATACTTGTCCCTTATGCCATCACCAAGGCGTGAATCACTATTTTGAAGACAAACGCAGAGCCTATCTGCAGTGTCAGCAATGTGAACTGGTATTTGTTAAACCTGAACAAAGGTTAGAAGCAAAAGAAGAGAAAGCACACTATGATCTCCATGAGAATGATCCTAGTGATGAAGGTTATCGCCGCTTTCTATCTCGCATCGCGGATCCACTAACAGACAAAATTTCATCTAACTCACAAGGGTTGGATTTTGGTTGTGGACCGGGCCCTACGCTATCTATTATGTTAGAAGAAGCCGGACACAGCGTGGAGTTGTACGATATCTATTACCATCCAGAGCTCTCTGTGTTGGAAGAAACGTATGACTTTGTGACTGCCACGGAGGTGATTGAACATCTTTATCATCCAGACAAGGTGTGGCAGCAATGGTTGAATTTAGTTAAACCCAAAGGCTGGATTGGTCTTATGACTAAGCTAGTAATAGACGTAGACGCGTTCGCTGGTTGGCACTACAAGAATGACCCGACACATGTCGTCTTCTTTAGTCGTCAAACATTCCAGTTTTTGGCAGAGCGGGATAAGCTCGAACTAGAATTTTTTGGAAATGATGTAATTTTACTGAGGAAAGTGCAGTAATGGGTCGTAGTAAGAAATCAAGAAAGCCGGGAGCACTTGGCGCTCCGGAGCCTATGGTTACTCGTAACCGTAGTGAATCTGATGTTGAAGGTCGTGAACGTAAGCGTGTTAAAAAGCGCAAAGGCCTTAAGTCTGGCAGCCGTCACTCAGATGGTAGCGAAGCAAAACAGCGTAAAGCTGCACAAGCTCGCGATCCACGTTTAGGCAGCAAGAAAAAAATCCCACTGATTGTTGAACCAGCGAAGAAGCCGACTAAACAAGAGCGTAAGCTATCTAACGAACAAGAGTTAGAGATGCTTGAGAACGATGCTCAACTGAACACACTATTAGATCGTATCGAAAATGGTGAAAACCTAGGTGCAGGTCTACAGAAGTTTGTTGATGAGAAGCTTGATCGTATCGAACACCTGATGGGCCGCTTAGGTCTGTTAGAGCCAGAAGACGATGAAGAAGAGATCTTCGAAGAAACAGCAGTTGAATCGAAGAAGAAAACAAACTCTGATGAAGACTTGTTATCTCAATTTGAAGACATCGACTTAGACAGCTTTAAAGGTTAATAGCCAATGAACGTAACCTTATTAGCAATTGCTGGTGGAATGATCATTCTCGGCTTGGGCTCTTACGCAGGTTACCTTCTACTTCAAGTGAAGAAGCAGACGGAATTGCAAAAGCAGCATCAAGCACTCGCCATTGAAAAACGTAACGCAACGATTTACGACAACGTAAATACCTTGTGTTTAGCGGGTATCCAAGGCCAGTGTGATTTACCTGAGATCAGTATCCGAGTGTGTATCATAATGGATAATGTTCAGGGTGATGAACGTGTCGATTTTGATTCGGAATATCCTGCTCTTTCTGAGCTGTACCATATCGTTAAAGATATGGCGCGAGGAGAGGCAAGACAGGAACTGACGAAAAAAGAACGCATGCAGCAGAATCTCACACGCCACAAGGCAGAGACTCGCTTGAATGATGCGGTTATCGAAGATTTGAAAAGGTTGCAGGAGAAGGTCAAGCCTCTCAACAACCAAATCAGCATTCAGATGATCTAGTCACGACAGACTTTTAAATATAGAGGTTTGTTTAATATACACGTTATTCTTAAGGCATATTGCTTTTAGGACACATTGTCTTCAATAGTATTGTCTTGAATACCGAATGTTAAACGAGCCTTCTTACCTCTTGCGTCTCGTTAATCCCGACGCTTTGTTAGTGATCAAGCTAGCAGTTCTGAGTTTTTCTTTGAAAAATTGATTTTGTCTTGAACGACCTTACAGGTCGTGTGGCAAAATAGCCCGTCTATATTTTAATGTATGTAAAATGATTTGAGAGACCTTAGGTTCTCGCGGATCTAAATTGGAAGTACCGCTATGTCGAGCAAGCCAGTAACAACGAATCAGCAAATCGTTTGGGATCAAGAAATCTTAAACAAGTACAACTATTCGGGACCTCGTTACACCTCATACCCAACAGCGTTGGAGTTTCATGAAGCGTTTACCGTCGCTGATTACGACATGGCGTGTACTCAATATCCTGAGCGTCCACTCTCTCTTTACGTGCATATCCCATTCTGTCATAAGCTTTGTTACTACTGTGGTTGTAACAAGGTCATTACTCGTCACTCGCATAAAGCGGATGAGTACCTTGATGTGATTGAGCATGAAATTCGCCAACGCGCTTCTTTGTTGAATGGTCGTGAGGTGACTCAGCTGCATTTCGGAGGCGGTACGCCAACCTTCTTGACCAAAATACAAATCACTCGCTTGATGATGATTCTGCGTGATGAATTTAACTTCACTGCGGATGCTGAAATCAGTATCGAAGTTGACCCGCGTGAGATTGAGCTAGACGTACTCGACCACCTACGTAGCGAAGGCTTTAACCGCCTGAGTATTGGTGTTCAAGACTTCAATAAAGAAGTACAGAAGCTGGTTAACCGTGAGCAAGATGAAGCGTTCATCATTGCAATGGTTCAGCGTGCCAAAGAATTAGGCTTCCGCTCAACTAACCTTGATTTGATTTACGGCCTACCAAAGCAGACTCAAGCTTTGTTCGCTGAAACACTGAAGCAAGTGCTTGAAATGAAACCGGGTCGTTTATCGGTATTTAACTACGCACACATGCCTCAGCTGTTTGCTGCGCAGCGTAAGATTAAAGACGAAGACCTGCCAGAAGCAAAAGAGAAAATGGCGATTCTTCAAGATACCATCGAGACCTTAACGGGGGCGGGTTACCAGTTCATCGGCATGGATCACTTTGCACTACCTGAAGATGAGCTAGCAGTCGCGCAGCGTGAAGGTATTCTGCACCGGAATTTCCAAGGCTACACCACTCAGGGTGAATGTGATCTGATTGGTTTTGGTGTCTCGGCTATCTCTATGGTAGGCGATGCTTATGCGCAGAACCAAAAAGAGCTGAAGAAGTATTACGCTCAGGTCAATGACCTGCGCCATGCCCTTTGGAAAGGGGTGGTACTAGACGATGATGATCTGCTGCGTCGTGAGGTGATTAAGCAGCTTATTTGTAACTTTAAGCTTGATAAAACCACGATTGAATCTGAGTTTTCAGTTAACTTTAATCGCTACTTCAAGGAAGACTTAGCGCTTCTACAAACCTTCATTAATGATGGGTTAATTGAAGTCGATAACAAGGAAATCCGCGTGACTTTGCGTGGCCGTTTGTTGATTCGTAATATCTGTATGTGTTTTGATAAATACCTGCGCGCTAAGGCTCGCCAACAACAATTCTCTCGCGTTATCTAATCGCTCGATTGAGAATAGAAATGTAAAAAATGCCAGCATCATGCTGGCATTTTTGTATTTGGTTTATTCGATTCTCTGCTGATTGTTACGCCATGCTTTATTTACTGTTGTGATTCGTGATGTTGGTAGGCCACTGATCAAAAGGAACAGGGCGACTGTATAAGAAACCTTGAGCTAGTGGACACTGTAGCTGCTTGAGTAGTTCAGCCTGTTGCTGAGTTTCAACGCCTTCGGCTACCAAGCTTACTTTGAAACCTTTAGTGATGTTAACGATGGCTGCGACGATGGAGCTGTCGAGGTTCTCTTGATCGAGTTTGCTAACAAAGCTGCGATCGATTTTAAGGCAATCAAATGGCAGCTTGTGCAAGTAAGCAAGCGATGAGTAGCCGGTACCAAAATCATCAATCGCAATTGAGATACCCAATGCTTTCAGCGTTAGCATGTTTTCGATGATCGTTGGATCATTGTCGATGATGCGTGACTCGGTGATCTCTAATGTGAGGTTTTTGGCCGGTAACTTGGTGTCAGACAAAGTGTTTTTAACCAAGTCAATGAAACCGTTTTCGGTGAGTTGATCGACAGAAAGGTTAACGTGCAGAGAGAAGTCTTCGTCCCATTTTCCTAACTCAATGGCGATGGCGGTATCTCGACAGGACTTGTGTAGTATTTGTTTGCCGATATCGTAGATAAGCCCTGTATCTTCGGCAAGCGGAATGAATGCAAGTGGTGAAATGACGCCCTCTTTCGTTACCCATCGTGCCAGAGCCTCTGCACCTATCGGGGAGCCAGATTCAAGGTCTATGATTGGTTGATAGAAAGGCTCGAACTGTTGTTGCTCAATTGCTCGATTGATGCGTGCTAGCATCTGGGTTCGATGCCTAGAAGCGTTGCCCATCTCTGGGCTGTATATACTGACGCGAGTCTTGTCTTGCTTGGCATTACTCAAGGCAATACTGCTGTTACGCAGCCACAATGTAATATCTTTAGTGCCTGAAACATGAACCACACCGATAGAGACATTGATCACGACATTCTCGGATTCCATGGCAAATGGAGCCGCAAAGGTTTGGAGTAAGCGGTTAGTGATCTGATGAACACCCCCCTCTTGGAGAGCGTCAGGCGCGTAAATCGCAAATTCATCACCACCAGTACGTGCCAATAGATACTCAGATGGTAGCGTACCTCTCAAACGAGCGGCTGCGATGATGAGCAGTTGGTCGCCATTGTAATGGCCTAGGCTGTCATTAATGTCGCGAAAGCGATCAATACCGACTAAATACAGTGTGCCTTTCTCGGTTTTTGTATTTTTCTGTACAGCATCGATAAAACCTTCTCGGCTGTACAATTTGGTTAATGAGTCATAGGTAAGTTGAGACTGTAATTGTTCAAAAGAAGCCTTTAAGTTGTTAGTCATTTCATTAAAGGCTTCTACCAACATGCTAGTTTCATAGATATTACCTGGTTTCGGCATGCTGCTGTCCCAATCGCCAGTCGCTAGACCTTTTGCTGCATCTGCGGTGGAGGTGATGGGTTGGGTCACTCGATTAAAAGCAATTAATCCGGCGATGACACCAATGCAACTCAGCGTTAGTCCAAGTAACCAGCTGTTTCTTTGGTTTTCTGGTAATGCACCGAGTAGGTTGGTTTCAGGGATCGACATACCAATAAACCATGTGATGCCATGCTCATCCTCGTAAGGCGTTATTTGGTTGAAGTATCGCTCGCCATTCAGAGTAAAGTCGAAACGTTGTATTTGCCTGTTTTCAATCAAATGGAATTGGTTAACGTAACTGGCGCTCTCTCGTATTATTGGGTTGTCACTCTCTGTAGCCAATAAGCGCTGACTTGTGTGGCTTTTATCCGTCCTTTTGGAGACAACCTTACCTCCTCCGGAGTGCGCAACCAAGCGCTGCTCTTGGTCAATGATGTAGACAGAGGCATCGGTTTTGTATTTTAAATTATTCAAGAATACGTTAAAGGTATTGAGCTTGATGTCACTGACGATAACCGCTTTAAATTCGTTGCCGTCATAGATAGGGGCGAGGGCGGATAAGGTGATCTCTTGGCGTTCATCAGCATTAGTGTAAATCGAAGACCATGAGGCTTTTTTCTGGTTAGCCACAGGCGTATACCAAGGGCGAACTCTTGGGTCATATCCCGAAATGACTGAACGTATATCGTCACTGATCTGGCGACCACGGTAGATCACGAGTTGATTTTGAGTGCGATCATCTTGCACCATCAAGGTGTAGCCATTATTCGCTTCTTTACGGAAACCCACATAATTACCGTTTTCAGAGCCAAAGCCGATCACATCGAGTTGAGGTACAGTCGTAAAATGATTTGAAAACTTATAAAGAATGTAGTCTTGGACCTTACTGAGGTCACCTGCTTGGTAAAGGTGGTGATAACCAATGTTGTGACTGAGTGAAAGGTTAGCGTGAAACGGCTTTTCTAAAAATTCTGTGAGGCTTTGATGAACGTTATCAGTGAGTGATGTTAGTTGGCGTGTACTAAGATCACTCACCGTTTCTTCATAGTTCTGCTTTTGAGTGAAAACCATTACGCCCATAGTGAACAGAAAAATCATCACGAATGGCAGAACCACTGCGGTTCTCAATGTAATTTGTGTTTTCAAAGACATTTTTAGCTACAATTTTGGTGAATGCCGTTTTGTGATTGTACTGATACTATTAACATCAAGCGACACTTTTTTGATTAAAAAAGTAGCTGCACCGATAGTCATATAAGCTTAGTACAGTTCTTTGAGTTTACGAGTAAGGGTGTTTCTCCCCCATCCCAACACTTTGGCTGCGTCTTGTTTGTGACCATTGGTATGTTTGAGTGCAGCCTCCAGCAGTATCCGTTCAAATTCAGGCAGAGCATAAGTGAGCAGCTCTTTTTCTCCTGAATCAAGGGCACATTTTGCCCAATTAGCGAGCAGTTGTTGCCAGTTATCTCCAGAGCCTGAAGTGGCCACTGTTTTCTCTTCCAACAGCTCCGGTGGCAGATCTGAAGGTAGTATTTCACTACCGCTGGCCATGACGGTGAGCCAACGGCAAATGTTTTCAAGCTGACGAACATTACCAGGCCAATTCAGCTGATTCAGTTTTAAAACCGTCTCAGGATGCAGCGTCTTCACTTCCACCCCGAGCTCTTCTGCGGCTGAAGCTAGGAAGTGATGAGTAAGCTTTTCTATGTCTTGCTTACGTTCGCGCAGTGCTGGGATATGAATTCGAATAACATTGAGTCGGTGGAAAAGGTCTTCACGGAAGCCACCTTCATGCACTAATCGTTCAAGATCTTGGTGGGTTGCCGCCACGATACGAACGTCGACCTTAACCGCAGAGTGGCCACCCACGCGATAAAACTGACCATCAGAAAGCACACGCAGTAAGCGAGTTTGAATGTCGAGTGGCATATCACCAATTTCATCAAGAAATAGCGTGCCACCGTTAGCCTGCTCAAAACGTCCTTGGCGAATGCTATTTGCACCAGTAAAGGCACCTTTCTCATGACCAAATAGCTCCGATTCGATTAGGTCTTTGGGGATTGCGGCCATGTTAAGAGCGATAAAGGGATTCTTTGCTCTAGGGCTGTGGCGGTGTAAGGCATGAGCCACTAATTCTTTACCAGTACCCGATTCACCATTGATGAGAACAGAAATAGATGAACGCGATAGTCGCCCTATGGCACGGAAAACTTCCTGCATCGCCGGTGCTTCACCGATGATTTCGGGTGCGTTAGTCTCTTCGACCACTTCGCTGGCTTGTTCTCGCTTCTGTTCTTGGCTGTGTGCGATGGCTCGCTCTACCAAAGTAAGCGTTTCATCGATATCAAACGGCTTAGGCAGATACTCAAAAGCGCCTTTCTGATAAGCGTTTACCGCAGCATCAAGGTCGGAGTGTGCGGTCATGATGATCACTGGCAAATCGGGAGAGCGTTGATGCACTTGATGCAACAGCTCAATCCCGTCGATACCAGGCATGCGAATATCAGACACTAATACGTCTGGTGTTTCGCGCTCAAGAGCGAGTAACACGCTCTCTGCATCAGCAAATGTTTCACACTTTATATCCGCAGATGACAGTGTTTTCTCTACGACCCAGCGTATAGAACTGTCGTCATCGACGACCCAAACGTATCCCTTACTCATAATTCAATTCCTTTGCAGCCAAATCTATTGTGATGATCATTGTTGTTTTTATTGTTCGGTATTTGTTGTTGCCGATGAAACGTTGTTTCCAGTGGGAGACAAGATTTCGCCTATATCGGCAAATAAATCGTGAATGTGGTGTTACCCGGCCAGCTCTCAACATCAATTTTTCCATTGTGCTGATCGATGAGGTTTTGAGATATCGATAACCCAAGCCCTGTGCCACCCTCTCGTCCGCTGACCATGGGGTAAAACAGGGTGTCTTTTAACTCGTCGGGAATGCCCGGGCCGTTATCGCTGATCTCAATGCGAGCAGCGAGCTTGTGTCGTTGCCCATGTATGTTTGCTTGATGCACCGTTCTGGTGCGAATGGTGATTTTCCCAGATTCCTGAGTCTTTAGAATCTGTGCAGCGTTGCTCACGATATTGAGCATGGCTTGTTCAACCTGTGCCGAATCCATCAAGATGTCCGGTAGGCTAGGGTCGTAATCCCTTTCGATAGCGAGTGCCGAACCCGATTCGAGCTCTACCAACTGTCGGACTTTTTCTAGAATCTGGTGAAGGTTCTCTTCTGACTTAGTTCCCGGCTTTTGAGGGCCAAGCAGGCGGTCGACTAAAGCACGTAAGCGGTCGGCTTGCTCAATAATGATCTGCGTATACTCATTCAGAGATTGATCAGGGAGCATCTTTCCAAGCAGTTGCGCCGCTCCTCTTAAACCACCTAAAGGGTTCTTAATTTCATGCGCTAACCCGCGCACCAGTAACTTAGCCGCTTGTTGTTGCGCGTGTTGGTTGAGCTCTTGGCTGAGTCGTCGTTGTTGGTCTATCTTACGCATCTCAACCAATAGCAACGTCTCACGCTGCCAAGAGATTGGGCTCACCGTTACCTCAAGCATTAATGGGCGGTTGTCTACGACAAAGGTAACGTCACTGTCGGTAATACTCTGGCCGCTTTGTAGTGGTTGAGTGAGCAGTGCTAAGTCGAGAGAGGCGTGCTGGATAAGTTGGCTCAATGGATGATCAACGATGCGTCGTGCGCTCTGTGAAAAGAGCTGTTCAGCCGCCGGGTTGGCGTATCGGACATACAGTTGCTCATCGAGCATCAATGTCGAGGTCACCATATTGTCGAGAATGGCGCTGGAAAGATGATCTGTATCTATACTGTCGCTTTTGGCTGATCGATTCACTGTTTCGTCCTTGAACTGGTGTTTTATCGCTGCACCAAGTTGGTGCGAAGCTAAGTTCAAGTATGGCGCATATCAATCAGAAGCTAAAGGTAATTCATTAGGGTCGCTGAAAGCTGCTTCGATTCGGTGAAAAGTAGAGGGAATCTCGTCTCTTTTTGCACATTGGCCTACTTGATCGTCGCTCGATGTAAATACACGGTGACTGGACTAGTAGATGCAATAAGCTTGCCGCTTCTATGTGCTTGAATGGCAATGGTGTGTGTGCCTCGTTCTATGTCTTTGAGTTGCCAATTCGCTTGAGTCTGCGGGGCGCCATAGCGGCGTCCATCGAGCATCAATTGCAACTGCTCTCCAATACCGAGTTTGCGGTTAAGATCTATCTGAACAGGGATTAAGCCGAGGTTGCTACGTATGGTTTGATCATGAACTGGATTTAGCATGGTGAGTGTTAATTGAGTTGGTGCCTCGCGTTCTGTAGTTTTTGGTTGAGTTTGAGCTGGCGTTGCCGTTTTAGTTGTAGATGAAGCTGCAGCGTCAACGGGTGTCGAGTTTTCAAATTTAGGCGCGGGCGCAGAAGCTTGTACGTCAGGTAAGTGCAGGGACTTGGCACTTTGACTGGTAGGAGTATCACTAAAGTGGAGCACACCATCTTCATCTACCCAAGTATATACCGTTTGAGCAGTGCATGAGAGTGCGACGGTTAACCCGATTAAGAACAGTATATTTTTCATATGTTTAGGCTCTTTCCACCGCAGGTGGTTTGATGTTGGGCGTTGATTGTATTGTGTTTGGTAGAAGGCATGTTACGAAGAAGAAGAGGGGGGGAGAATAGAAAAAAGGCCCACCTGCGAGGCGAGCCTAATATTTTTTAGTAGTTCTTACATGTTGCAGTGGATTTCACCTGTTAGGGTAAGGGCTGCAGCACTTCCAAGAGGATTAAACTGAGTAGTACAATTCAAATTCAAGTGGGTGTGTCGCCATGTTCACGCGTTGTACATCGTCAGATTTCAGAGTGATGTATGAATCGATGAAGTCATCAGAGAATACGCCACCAGCGGTTAGGAATTCACGGTCTTCGTTAAGCGCAGCTAGAGCTTCTTGTAGTGATTCTGCAACTGTTGGGATTTCAGCCGCTTCTTCTGCAGGAAGGTCGTATAGATCTTTATCCATCGCTTCGCCTGGGTGAATCTTGTTCTTAATACCGTCAAGGCCAGCCATCAGCATTGCTGAGTAACATAGGTATGGGTTAGCAGCTGGGTCACCAAAACGTAGCTCGATACGGCGAGCTTTAGGGCTTGGTACTACTGGGATACGGATAGAAGCAGAACGGTTACGTGCTGAGTAAGCAAGCATTACCGGAGCTTCAAAACCAGGTACAAGACGCTTGTACGAGTTCGTTGATGGGTTAGCAAATGCGTTGATTGCACGAGCGTGTTTGATTACACCACCGATGTAGTAAAGCGCCATTTCAGATAGGCCGCCGTACTTATCACCCGCAAACAGGTTAACGCCGTCTTTTGCTAGAGATTGGTGAACGTGCATACCAGAACCGTTATCACCAACGAGTGGCTTAGGCATGAATGTCGCTGTTTTACCAAATGCGTGAGCAACGTTGTGCACAACGTACTTGTAGATTTGAGTCTCATCGGCTTTTGTTGTTAGCGTGTTGAAGCGAGTTGCGATTTCGTTTTGACCCGCAGTTGCTACTTCGTGGTGGTGAGCTTCAACGACTAGGCCCATCTCTTCCATTACTAGACACATTGCTGAACGGATGTCTTGAGATGAATCTACAGGAGCGACTGGGAAGTAACCGCCTTTAACGCCAGGACGGTGACCTTTGTTACCGCCTTCGATGTCAGAACCTGTGTTCCAAGCTGCTTCTACGTCATCAATCTTGAAGAAAGAACCCGACATATCGTTTGAGAACTTAACGTCGTCAAATAGGAAGAATTCTGGCTCTGGACCAACTAGAACTGTGTCTGCGATACCTGTAGAACGTAGGTACTCTTCAGAACGTTTAGCGATAGAGCGTGGGTCACGGTCGTAGCCTTGCATTGTTGCAGGCTCAAGAATGTCACAACGGATGTTTAGTGTTGCGTCTTCTGTGAATGGGTCCAGTACAGCAGAGGCTGCGTCTGGCATCATTACCATGTCAGATTCGTTAATGCCTTTCCAACCAGCTACTGAAGAGCCGTCAAACATTTTGCCTTCTTCGAAGAAGTCTGCATCAACTTGGTGAGAAGGAATAGAGATGTGCTGCTCTTTACCTTTTGTATCAGTAAAACGTAAGTCGATAAATTTAACTTCGTTCTCTTGGATCAGGGATAGTACATTTTCTACTGACATCTTGGATAACCTCCAGTGTTATTAATTCGGTATTAGCTCGATTCGGTTGAAACTAGCATTGATTAATGTCTATAAGTGCATTAATCGATGCTGATTTATCTAAAGCCAAAAACGTGCCAAAAAAATTATTCCATTAATTTCAACGGTTTACTTGTTTATCTGTGTTGTTCATTTTAGTTTTTGCACCAAAATGATCTCTCATTGCACTTTATTGGTGCAGTTGTTTACCTGTGCACCAATATATGACATATGAGAGCACCATTCAGCAATGAATTGCTTAAGTTGTCAATCCACTTTTATGGTTTTGCCAGAGATTTAGCTCGCAGCTCACGTGCGATGTTTTTTGAGAGCTCTGCGAATTTAGCTGTGCAGCACCGTACTGGCTCAAAGTTAGCGGATATGAATCGCTAACTAAGAAAAAAGCTTTGGTTCAGATCACATATTTCTAGGTTTTTGTCTAGAATCTGGTATATTATTGACCGTTTTTTAAATCAAGCTAGCGGTTATTATCCAAACTTTTGAGATAACTGACGGCTACTTTTATGAGTGAATCGAGAATCCATGTCTACTCCACAGATTGATAAGTTAAGAAATATCGCGATCATCGCGCACGTTGACCACGGTAAAACGACTTTGGTTGATAAACTGCTACAACAGTCAGGCACTCTTGAGTCTCGTGGTGAAGCTGAAGAGCGTGTCATGGATTCGAATGACATCGAAAAAGAGCGTGGCATTACCATTCTTGCTAAGAACACAGCAATCAACTGGAATGATTACCGCATCAACATCGTAGATACTCCGGGACACGCGGACTTCGGTGGTGAAGTTGAGCGTATCATGTCTATGGTTGACTCTGTTCTGCTTATCGTTGACGCAGTTGATGGCCCAATGCCTCAAACTCGTTTCGTAACGCAAAAAGCATTCGCACACGGTCTTAAGCCAATCGTTGTAATCAACAAGATTGACCGCCCAGGCGCTCGTCCTGATTGGGTTATGGATCAAGTATTCGACCTTTTCGACAACCTAGGTGCTTCTGATGAGCAACTAGACTTCACAGTTGTTTACGCTTCAGCTCTAAACGGTTGGGCAACAATGACTGAAGGCGAAACTGGTACAGACATGGAACCATTGTTCCAAGCTGTTGTTGACACAGTAGACGCGCCTGCAGTTGACCTTGACGGTCCTCTACAAATGCAAATTTCACAACTTGATTACAGCTCTTACGTAGGTGTTATCGGTGTTGCTCGTGTTACACGTGGTTCTGTTAAACCAAATCAACAAGTAACTATCGTTGGTTCTGACGGTAAGAAGCGTAATGGTAAAGTCGGTACAGTTCTTGGTTACCTAGGTCTTGACCGCCACGAAGTTGAACAAGCTAACGCTGGCGACATCATTGCAATCACTGGTCTTGGTGAACTGAAAATTTCAGATACTATCTGTGACCAAAACAATGTTGAAGCAATGACTCCGCTTTCTGTTGATGAACCAACAGTAACAATGACGTTCCAAGTAAACACTTCTCCGTTCGCGGGTAAAGAAGGTAAGTTCGTTACTTCACGTAACATCCTTGAGCGTCTAGAGAAAGAACTAGTACACAACGTTGCACTACGTGTTGAAGAAACTGATAACCCAGATCGCTTCCGTGTTTCAGGTCGTGGTGAGCTTCACCTATCTATCCTGATCGAAAACATGCGTCGTGAAGGCTTCGAGCTAGCTGTATCTCGTCCAGAAGTTATCATCAAGAAAGACGAAGATGGCAACCTAACTGAACCGTTTGAAACTGTGACTATCGACGTGCTTGAAGAGCACCAAGGTGGCATCATGGAAAACATCGGTCTACGTAAAGGTGAGCTAACTGATATGTCTCCAGATGGTAAAGGCCGTGTTCGCATGGATTTCATGATGCCTTCTCGTGGTCTTATCGGTTTCCAAACTGAGTTCCTAACTCTAACGTCTGGTTCTGGTCTTCTTTACCACTCATTTGATCACTACGGTCCTCACAAAGGCGGCGTAATCGGTCAACGTAACAACGGTGTTCTAATCTCGAACGCGACTGGTAAAGCTCTGACTTACGCACTATTCAACTTACAAGAACGTGGTCGTCTATTTGCTGAGCACGCGGATGAAGTATACGAAGGTCAAATCATCGGTATTCACAACCGTTCAAACGACCTAACAGTAAACTGTCTGAAAGGTAAGCAGCTAACGAACGTTCGTGCATCTGGTACTGATGAAGCACAGGTTCTTTCGCCACCTATCCGTCACACTCTAGAGCAAGCTCTTGAGTTCATCGACGAAGACGAACTAGTAGAAGTAACGCCAGTAAGCATTCGTATCCGTAAGAAGCTTCTTACTGAAAACGAACGTAAGCGTGCAGCACGTCCAGCTAAGGCTTAATTGCCAGCTGACTAGCTTCTAGCTAACAAGCAATACGTTTTAGAATAAGTAAGAAAGCCCCGAGTAGCCTAGCTGCTCGGGGCTTTTGTTTTTTAGTTTGTTTAGATTCGAGTAAACGAGATGCGGGATACGAAGAGCGTATTTAGGCTGGAGATAGTCAGCCACTAAGAGGGTGACTATCTTTGGTACCCGTTCTCTTTTATCCATTTCCTGTCATCGAATCGTCATTCCAGAATTGAGGAACGAAATATCTGGAATCTAGCTTTTGATTCCTAGATGACTTTCAACGAATTGAAGCCGTTCTTCGACTGACATAAACGGCACTTCAACCACCTCATAACCAAGCTCTTGGTAGATTGTTACTAGCGCGTGGTGAATCTCTAGTGCTTCCTCAAAGGGATAAGGTCTAACATCATCCTGTACGTAAATCGACGCCTCAGGACGACAGAACAAGACTTGGGAGTGATAGCCTTTGCTGGCTTCTCGGTAAATCTCATTAATCTCAAGGTTAGCCTGAGTTAGGTAACCACAGATATCTGGGATCGCGCGATCGAGAAATGTAATCTGATGTTGATTAGCTTGTTCCTTCTGTTCACTCATCAACGTTAAACACAGGCGAGCAAATCCCGGTAAGTCTAGCCAAGGCAGGACTCCACCTTCAAGCTGACTTTGCTGTTCAATTAACTGGCGAGAGGATTCAGAAAAGATAGGGTAACCTTCGCTACCTAAGGCATTCACTAAGGTTGTTTTTCCGGCTCCGGGACCGCCAGTGATAATGATTGGGCTCATAACAAGTGACTACTTAACTTATATTGGCTAGCTTCAACTAGTATTATTTCTGTTTTAGCTGAGCTAGGAATTTATCTGATTCTGCTATCGCGGCATTCATCTGCTTTATCGCGTAAGCGATGTCTTTTTCTAAGCTCATAAACTCTCCTTGCAATGAACCTACGGCACTCGCATTGAGATTGTGCTTTAGATAAAGCGTGTTGTCGCGAAGGGTATTGAGTACTGGGTCCATTTTCTTCTCAGCGCGTTTCATTGCTGACAGCATCGTTTGGTAAGACGATTTAGTGTCTCGCAGTTTTTGTTCACTTGAGCTGCGCAGTGAGTCGCTGGTGTAGAGGTCTAGTTCGCTCTGCCACTCGGCGAACAGCGCATCGGATACGTCTTCAATGGCAGCGATGCGGTCACTGACATTTTGCGCGGCTTTCTCGCTGTCTTGGTATTTATCGTTGATTTGGTTGTACATATCTTCAAGGTCGCCACCACTGAAGTTAGTCAGGCTGCTGAGTGCCTCTAGCGCGCTGCTAAACTCTTCCTGAGCGTCCTGTTGTGACTCTTTCGCGTCTTCTACTCTATCAACCATAATATCGCGCTTGTGGTAGCCCACTTGCTCCATAGCGGAGTAATAAGCGGATTGGCACCCAGTCAGCGTGAAAATAGAGAGGACTATAACGATTAAATAAGGCATCCTAGTTTCCTATAGTTAAATGACGGAATATTAATTAGGACTATGAACGAGTTACAAGAGGGTTACAAGTTGAAGATAAAAAACGCAACCACTGAAAGCATCCAGTTTTCCCGTTATCTTCTCACGCGGATGACACACGATAGAGTGAACGTAAATGCGGGCTACTTGGCTTACATCACTTTACTCTCGATCGTACCGATGCTGACGGTTTTGCTCTCTATCTTGTCTTCGTTTTCAGTTTTTTCCGATGTCGGCCTGGTGATTCAAAACTTCATTATTACCAACTTTGTGCCTGCGTCAGGTGATGCGGTACACGGTGCCTTGCTTGAGTTTGTCGCTAATACGGGCAAGATGACGGCGGTGGGCAGTGTGTTTTTGTTTATCGCAGCCTTGATGCTGATTTCCAATATAGATAAGAACCTGAACTACATTTGGCGTGTGACCGAAAAGCGACGTGCGGTGTTGTCTTTTTCTATGTATTGGATGGTATTAACGCTTGGACCTATTTTGGTAGGGGCGAGCATTGCAGTCACTTCTTATGTCACTTCCTTAAGTTTGTTGCAACATGACATCGTGTCTGATGCATTTAACACTGTCATTCGAAAGCTTCCTTTGATCATTTCCTTCTTGGCTTTCTTCGGTTTGTATCTGCTAGTGCCAAATAAAAAGGTACATTTTTCTCATGCGGCAGTTGGCTCTCTCGTTGCGGCTCTGTTGTTCGAACTCAGCAAGAAAGGCTTTGCGGCTTACATTACTCAGTTTCCGTCTTACCAGTTGATTTACGGTGCGCTAGCGGCGATTCCGATTCTCTTTGTTTGGGTTTATTTGTGTTGGCTTATCGTGTTAGTCGGGGCTGAAGTGACCGCTGCGCTTGGTGAGCACGAACAGTGGAGTGGTTCGCAAGAAGTGGTACACTCGTCAGATAAAGACAAAATCACAGAGCAAGGAAACAATAGTGATAGCACTGATCCAGAGAGTAAGTGACGCTGCCGTCCGTGTTGATGGCGAAGTCGTTGGCGAGATAGAGCAAGGTTTGTTGGTGCTGTTAGGCGTAGAAAAAGGTGACGACGAAGCCAAAGCGAAGCGTTTGATGGAACGAGTGACCACTTATCGTGTCTTTGAAGATGAAAACGGAAAAATGAACCTCAACGTGAAGCAGGCAGAAGGTAAGGTATTGGTGGTGTCTCAATTCACTTTGCCAGCCGATACCAAGAAAGGGACACGAGCGGGTTTCTCTCGTGGTGCTCACCCAGAAGATGCTGAGCGTCTTTACAACTATTTCTCAGACCAATGTGAATCAGTGTTGCCAACGGAACGTGGCCGATTCGCAGCCGACATGAAAGTGTCGTTGGTTAATGATGGTCCAGTGACATTCTGGCTACAGGTTTAAGCTTAAAGGAATAAGCATGTTTAAACTCATAACTCCAACCACCGAAAATCAACTGAATAAGTATTACCATTTTCGATGGCAGATGCTGCGTGAGCCTTGGCGTATGCCCGTTGGCTCAGAGCGTGATGAATACGATCCTATGAGTCATCATCGTGTAATTGTGGATGGTCGAGGTCGTCCAATGGCGATTGGTCGCCTGTATATTACATCAGATCTAGAAGGTCAAATCCGCTACATGGCGGTGAAGAAATCTCGCCAAAGTAAAGGCATGGGCTCACTTATCTTGGTTGCGTTAGAGTCACTGGCACGTCAAGAAGGGGCCAAGCGTTTGGTGTGTAATGCACGTGAAGATGCGATCTCATTCTATGAGAAGAATGAATTTGAATGTCGCGGTGAGATTAGTGACCAACGTGGCCCAGTTCGTCATCAACAGATGGTTAAGCACCTTGACCCTATGGCTGACGTGCTTCGCAAACCAGAATGGTGTAATGAACTGCAGCAGCGTTGGGAGCATCAAATCCCAATCAGTGACAAAATGGGCATCAAGATCAACCAATATACTGGCTATCAGTTTGAGTGTAGTGCTCAGTTGAACCCCAACCTCAATCCTCACAACACTATGTTTGCAGGTTCGGCCTTTACCTTAGCGACCTTAACGGGCTGGGGAATGACTTGGTTACTGATGAAAGAGCGTGGCCTTAGTGGTGATATTGTGCTGGCAGACAGTAATATTCGCTACCGTCACCCAGTCGAGCAAAATCCGGTTGCGGCGACATCTCTAGATGGGATAAGTGGTGACTTGGATCGTCTCGCTTCAGGCAGGAAGGCTCGTATTATTATTCACGTGACGATTCGCAGTGGCGATGTGGAAGCGGTGGAGTTTACGGGAACCTATATGCTGATCCCTGATTACAAAAAGATACTATCAACAGACACTAACGTGAGCGAGTAGACCACACTTCGTACTCTGTTGATTTACCAATATATTGATTTAGTCAGATATTGATTGAAAGCGCTACTTCTGCGGAGTGGCGCTTTTTTGTTGGCAGTCATTTATCTCTGAGTATTCGGCTTGGTCGATCTTTCCTGAGATTTGATGGCATTGGTCAGACAGAGTAATGGATAGCGTATGTCGCTCAGTTTTAAGCAAGTCGAGCTCTCCCTTTACCTCACCATTTAACGTTTGAACCCTTTGCGTACCTTTCTCGGCTGCGGATGCACCAATGATGTGCAATGGTTCGAGTGTGAAACGTCCACGGTCAAAATTCGCATTGAATTCTGGGATTTCAAACACGTTATCAGTCGATGCCTCTGAAAGCGTATCGTTAAAGGTCATCACCCCTTGGCGAACGCTACCGGTGAGTTGGCCAGTGGTTGAGTAGCCAAGCATTAACGAATCACCATATAACCCCGCAGCTTGAAGTTCGAACTCCCCGTAGCCTGTTGCATCGAGTGGTAACTCCAATGGTTGTAACATTAATGATATTGGTAATCCATCAGCCGAGATATCGACACTCCACGGCTTGCTGATTTGACTGAAGTCTAAGGTGGCGTCCGCTTCAATATAACCATGTTTTAATGGCATAAACAGGCGTGTTAACGTCCACTTTCCTTGTTTGCTATTCATCTCAATCACAGGCTGAGCACTGAGAATGTTTTGATAGCTCGCATCGTTGGCGCTTGCCAATAACTCTCCTTGCCACAAGCCTAGCTTTCTATCTTGTAACAGTTGGATTTGATGCCCTTCTACGTGCAGCCCTGATACCTGCCAGTAAGGTTTTTCTGCGAGCTGGATGAGCTGGCTGCGTTCTATGTTAAGCCGGTTAATTTCGACGTTCTGGAGTTGTGTCAGCCAAGGTGTTAGGCGTGCGGCTGGTAGGTGGTTATCTTGGCTTTCGGTAAGCCACTTGATGCCTTGCAGGTCGAGCTGTGCTAAGTCAATGGTATCAGGCGTCACCTTGCCATTGAGCTGAACACTGCCTTGAAGGAACTGAGTATAGAAGTCTTCAATCTGAATCCGGTTGGGCTCTAGGTTGAGTTTAAGGCTTGGCTCGATGAATTGGTCATTGTCTAAGGTGACGCCTTCAGCTTGTAGAGAAAAAATGGCGTTCTGTTGTTGCCACAATTCAAAAGGCAGCTGTATGTTTTCTAATGAGGCGTCAAAGGATGCTAGATGTCCGTCTGCCCATTCTAGGTCACTACGCAAAATATCTAAGCTGTTGATGTGATTGATCTGGATACCTGTCATATCCCATTGTTTGTTCAATAGGCTTTGGGTCTGTTTTTGGTTGAGTCGTAAACCATCGATCGTCACATTCACCAAAGACCAGTCATGTTGATATTGTTCTGCTTGACCGGAAACCTTAGCGCCACGCCAGTCAAATGAAGCACCATAAAGAGTGCTGTCAATCGGCTTTAGTTCGAGGTCAATCAACAGGTTATCGAATGCTTCGCCTTGCCAATACAGTTGCGTGGTTGAGAGTTGGGTTTTGCCATAAGGTAATAATGAGTTGTGCCCGTCCCATATGGGATCGGAGATCTGAAGATCAATGCCTCGCGCATTAAAGTCTGGGGTCGAGAAATCTAGATTATTGATGGCCAACTGGTGAAGCTTGAGGTTTGGCTGCGTAAGTACCGATGTGAGGTTTTTTAAATCATCAACTTCTAACTGCAGACCGCTGATCAACACTGAATCCAAGATCAGTTTGGCTTGAACTATAGAGCTAGGGCTAAACCACATACTGACTTTGTCGATGTACAAAGGCGACTTTTTTTTAGGTCGGTTTTGGGTAATACCCATCAAAGTGATGTGATAAGGCGCCTGATACTCAACATCCTCAATGAGTAGAGGTTGTTCAAGCGTATGTTTTATAAAAAAATTAGCAACATCAGCACGGTATTGAGTCTGCAGGCTTAATAACAACGCAGCGATAACCGCAACGGCGATAGCCAGCACAATACCGAATACCATGAATACCTTTTTCATTCCCTGAAAGCCTTAAATTTCAATAGTCTCAAACAGAGTGGAACAAAAAGGGATAAGCATCAACAAAAAAGCCCCTCAAAAGAGGGGCTTGCTACAAAATATCATTGTAAATGGGCGTTCGTTTTGGACTTAGCCCGAGCAGATAGGTGGGTTAGTCTAATTGTGGACCAGCCGCAACCAGTGACTGGCCTTCAGCGTTGTCTGTGTATTTATCAAAGTTGTTGATGAATCGTGTTGCTAGATCCTTCGCTTTGCTCTCCCACTGTAGCGGGTCAGTGTACGTATCACGTGGGTCAAGAATGGTCGAGTCTACATCGTGCAAGGCGAGTGGCACTTCTAGGTTAAACATAGGGATAACCTTAGTATCTGCATTGTCGATTGAACCATCTAGGATAGCGTCGATGATGCCGCGAGTATCTTTGATAGAGATACGCTTGCCACTGCCATTCCAACCTGTGTTAACTAGGTAAGCTTCTGCACCAGCCGCTTCCATGCGCTTCACGAGTACTTCAGCGTACTGAGTTGGGTGGAGCGTTAGGAATGCAGCGCCAAATGCCGCAGAGAACGTTGGCGTTGGCTCTGTAATACCGCGTTCTGTACCCGCGAGCTTCGCTGTAAATCCAGATAGGAAGTGGTATTTAGTCTGTTCAGGAGTCAGTTTCGATACTGGTGGTAGCACACCAAATGCATCCGCAGTCAGGAAGATAACTTTTTTAGCGTGACCTGCTTTTGATACTGGCTTAACAATATTTTCGATGTGGTGAATCGGGTAAGAAACACGAGTATTTTCTGTTTTTGAACCGTCATCAAAATCGATAGAACCATCACCACGGACCGTTACGTTTTCTAGCAGAGCATCACGACGGATTGCGTTGTAGATTTCAGGTTCCGCTTCTTTCGATAGGCGAATCGTCTTCGCGTAACAACCGCCTTCAAAGTTGAAGATACCGTCGTCATCCCAACCATGCTCATCATCACCGATCAGCTCACGTTTAGGATCCGTCGATAGTGTTGTTTTCCCCGTTCCTGATAGGCCGAAGAATACGGCTACGTCACCTTTCTCGCCAACGTTTGCACTGCAGTGCATTGAAGCAATGCCTTGCAGAGGAAGTAGGTAGTTCATCATTGCGAACATGCCTTTTTTCATCTCACCGCCGTACCAAGTACCACCAATGATTTGAACGCGCTCTGTCAGGTTGAACGCAACGAAGTTTTCAGAGTTTAGGCCCTGCTTCTCCCAGTTCGGGTTGGTTGTTTTAGCACCGTTCATTACCACAAAATCAGGTTCGAACGTTGCGAGCTCTTCGTCAGTTGGACGAATGAACATGTTCTTAACGAAGTGCGCTTGCCACGCTACTTCAGTGATAATACGAACACTTAAGCGCGTATCTGGGTTTGCACCACAGTAACCATCAATCACAAACAAGCGCTTGCCAGATAGCTGAGTTGTTACAAGCTCTTTCAGCTCATTCCATAATTCAGGTGTAATCGGTTTGTTGTCATTTTTGCCTTGATCTGACCACCACATGGTATCGCGGGTCGTGTCATCTTTAACAATGTACTTATCTTTTGGTGAGCGGCCAGTAAAGATACCAGTGTCAACCGCAACAGAGCCTAGTTCCGTTACTACGCCTTTTTCGTAGCCCTCTAAACCTGGCAATGTTTCTTCAACGAATAGCTGCTCGTAGCTAGGGTTACGAAGAACTTCAGTAACGCCTGTCAGTCCGTGCTTAGTTAGATCAATTTGTGCAGCCTTTGTATGTTCCATAACGGTCATAGGTGCTCCTTGTAGGATATTTTGTAGGGATTTTGTATTAATTTTTATGGTTATCTGCTCACCATGCTAGCAACGAGACTCGGGGGAAACAGGGATACAGCTCAAAAAGTATCCATATTAACATTGAGGTTTTAAGTGCCTCGTCACATATTGGCCCAACTAGTCTATCCTGTACGCAAACCTTTGCGCTAGGGGCTGGAACATTATTAATTGATGAAAATTAAGCGGTGATTTTATTACGAGATGTAACGGGCTTTGCGCTATTTTGATCACAAAAAAGGCCAGCTTGCAGCTGACCTTTTTGGGTAAATTACGTGTTTTGGGTACGTTATAAATTAATGAACGGTATTGCTGCCTTTATCGGCTGCTTCAGCGTACAGTGCATCAACGTCGTTCTTGTCGAATGAATAATTTGTGCCACAGTAATCACAATGCAGAGCAACACTACCTTCGGTACTTAGGATGTCGTACATCTCTTCTTGAGCAACCGTAATGATAGCCGCCGCGCTCCGCTCACGTGAACAACCACAGTAGAACTCAACTGGTTGTGGGGTGAACAGCTGGACTTTCTCTTGGTTGTACAAACGGTAAAGCAGTTCGTTCGCTTCTAGGGAGAACAGTTCTTCGTTTTTAACTGTGTCAGTTAGCTGCTCTAGGTGTTCGAAGTCGTCTGGCGTACCTGTGCCGTCTGGCATAACCTGCAGTAACATACCAGCAGCGTGTGCTTTACCTTCATGATCGCCAGTGCGTAACCATAGACGAGTCTTAAGCTGTTCTGAGTTAGCGAAGTAACCTTCAAGCACCTTGGCGAGAGTGTCACCTTCAAGGCCAACGATACCTTGGTAACGCTCACCTTGCTTAGGGTCGATAGTGATCACTAGATGGCCTTTACCCATAAGGTCGTGTAGGCCTGCGTTGTCAGCAATATCCCCTTCAAAGCGAGCAACACCGCGGATCTTCTGGTTGTTATCACCATTGATCACAGCGAGAGACACTGGGCCATCACCTTGAAGCTGCATAGTGATAGAACCTTCAAACTTTAAGGTCGCCGTTAGTAGCGTCGTTGAGACCAATAGCTCGCCCAGCAGTTTCTGTACTGGCGCTGGGTATTCCTTGCTAGAAATAATCTGTTGGTACGCTTCATCCATTTGTACCAATTCACCACGTACTGATAGGTCTTCAAATAGGTAGCGATTTAAAACATTACTTGTAGACATTGGGTCTGCCATTTGGCTATTCCTTCTAGCTTATTGAGTCTTGAACTTGATGATGTCACGACGTTGCTTCTTATCCGGACGACGATCTGGAGCTGGGTTATGAGCATTCAGTTTGCGTTGTTTCGCAAACTCTTCTCTTTTTGCCAAGCTCTCGGTGGTTTCTTCATAGAGTGTTTGAGCGATCGGAGCCCCGCCACGATGCGCCGAAATTTTCTCGATAGTCACCGTTTTTTCTTCATTCCCTTGACGCAGTGTAATCACCGCCCCAAGTTCGACAATTTTACTTGGTTTGCTGCGTTGACCATTATAGTGGACTTTGCCACCATCGACCATGTTGCGAGCAATAGAGCGGGTTTTGTAAAAACGAGCTGCCCACAACCATTTATCGAGTCTGACAGCTTCATCAACAGCTTTCATATAGGGTTGTGCCTTTTCAGTGAAAAATGAATGTGGTTTAACTGTAATTAACAGAGCGCAACATGTTCTTGATGATGCTTATCACATTAAGTAGAAGCTTAAAGTGGAGGCGGTTGGCATTTTTTTCAAGTCATATTACAAAATAGCCATCTAATGCCGATTTATGAATTGGCTATGATATAATTCATGATCTTATGCTTAAATGCGCTTGGTATCGAACGAATGAATGAAAAAGTTGGAAGCTTAATGATTTTCAGCGTTTGTCGTCTTGAAAAGGGGCAAGGGAAGTGAACTTTTTAGAGCTCAAAAATCGCATAGGACACTCACCTGTGTTGAGCCGCTTATTAGAGAATAAATTTGTATTTCAGCAGAAACTAAGCCTAGCGACTTGTTGTTTGTTGATTGCGGCTTCAGCATGGATTTTAGGACAGCTTGCATGGTTTCTTGTACCTGCCGAGCAAACGGTTGTGCCTTGGAAAGCGTCTGTTTCATCTTCTTCTTCAGCACTTCAACCGACCCTTGATATCTCTTCTTTGCAACAGAGTAACCTTTTTGGCGCCTATAACCCAACCAAGCCTCCTGTGGTTGAGCAGCAAGTTATTCAAGATGCGCCAAAGACACGGTTGAACCTGATTTTAGTGGGGGCGGTCGCCAGTTCTAACCCCAAATTAAGCTTAGCTGTGATTGCTAATCGTGGCACACAAGCAACCTACGGAATTAACGAAGTAATAGAAGGCACTCGAGCTAAGATCAAAGCGGTGTTAGTGGATCGTGTCATTATTGATAACTCAGGGCGAGATGAAACCCTGATGCTTGAAGGTATTGAATACAAACGTTTAGCCGTATCTGAACCTGCGCCACCTCGCGCTTCTTCTTCGGTTCGTGGCAATAACCCAGCTTCTGCAGAAGAGAAGCTTGATGAAATAAAAGCGAAGATAATGGAGGATCCGCAACAAATTTTCCAATATGTTCGTTTATCTCAGGTAAAGAGTGACGATCAAGTGATCGGTTATCGTGTGAGCCCTGGCAAAGATTCAGAACTTTTTAACTCTGTTGGGCTCCAAAACGGGGATATTGCTACTCAGTTAAATGGACAAGATCTGACTGACCCTGCCGCTATGGGCAACATATTCCGATCAATCTCAGAGCTAACCGAGCTAAATCTCGTCGTTGAGCGAGATGGTCAACAACATGAAGTATTTATTGAATTTTAGAACTTTGCGTCTAACCAAGGACGAAAGTGTAGGAGAAGTACGTGAAGCATTGGTTTAAGAAAAGTGCGTGGTTATTGGCAGGAAGCTTAATCTGCGCCCCCGCAGCCATCGCTAGTGATTTTAGTGCCAGTTTTAAGGGCACTGACATTCAAGAGTTTATTAATATTGTTGGCCGTAATCTAGAGAAGACGATCATCGTTGACCCATCGGTGCGCGGTAAAATCGATGTCCGTAGCTATGATGTACTCAACGAAGAACAATATTACAGCTTCTTCTTAAACGTGTTAGAAGTGTACGGCTACGCGGTCGTTGAAATGGACTCGGGTGTTCTCAAGGTAATCAAAGCTAAAGACTCAAAAACATCGGCAATCCCCGTTGTCGGTGAGCGTGATTCGATTAAAGGTGACAGCGTGGTTACACGTGTTGTAACCGTTCGCAATGTCTCGGTTCGCGAACTTTCTCCTTTGCTTCGTCAACTGAATGACAATGCTGGCGCGGGTAACGTCGTGCACTACGATCCCGCTAATATCATCTTGATTACTGGCCGTGCGGCGGTGGTCAATCGCTTAGCGGAAATCATCAAGCGTGTTGACCAAGCTGGTGACAAAGAGGTTGAGGTGGTTGAGTTAAAAAATGCGTCTGCGGCCGAAATGGTACGTATCGTGGATGCACTGAGCAAAACCAACGATGCTAAAAATACGCCAGCATTTCTGCAACCAAAATTAGTCGCTGATGAGCGTACCAATGCGATTCTTATCTCTGGTGACCCTAAAGTTCGTAGCCGTTTAAGAAAGCTTATCGAGCAACTTGATGTCGAAATGGCGACCAAGGGCAACAACCAAGTTATCTATCTTAAGTACGCAAAAGCCGAAGATCTTGTCGATGTGTTAAAGGGCGTGTCGGACAACCTACAGTCAGAGAAGCAATCTTCAACCAAAGGCAGCTCGTCTCAACGTAATCAAGTGATGATCTCAGCGCACAGTGATACCAACTCTCTGGTTATTACCGCTCAGCCGGACATTATGAACGCATTGCAAGACGTGATCGCGCAACTGGATATTCGTCGTGCTCAAGTATTGATTGAGGCCCTGATTGTTGAAATGGCCGAAGGCGACGGCATTAACCTTGGTGTGCAGTGGGGTAACCTTGATACTGGCGCCATGATTCAGTACAGCAACACCGGCGCATCGATTGGTGGTGTGATGGTTGGCCTAGAAGAAGCGAAAGACTCAACGACAACTAAAGCCGTTTACGATGAGAATAATAACTTCCTGAGAAATGAAACGACTACTGAAGAAGGCGACTATTCAACGTTAGCGACTGCTCTTTCTGGTGTTAATGGCGCTGCGATGAGTGTGGTAATGGGCGATTGGACTGCATTGATCAGTGCGGTAGCCACCGACTCCAATTCAAACATCCTATCTTCTCCAAGTATTACCGTGATGGACAATGGCGAGGCTTCATTCATTGTGGGTGAAGAGGTGCCGGTTCTAACCGGTTCGACGGCGGGTTCAAGTAACGACAACCCATTCCAGACGGTTGAGCGTAAAGAAGTGGGTATCAAGCTGAAAGTCGTGCCACAAATCAATGAAGGTGACTCGGTTCAGCTGCAAATCGAACAAGAAGTATCGAACGTATTGGGCGCAAATGGTGCGGTTGACGTGCGTTTTGCTAAGCGACAGCTAAATACGTCAGTGATTGTTCAAGATGGACAAATGCTGGTGTTGGGTGGTTTGATTGATGAACGCGCATTGGAAAGTGAATCTAAAGTGCCGTTCTTGGGTGATATTCCAGTACTTGGACATTTGTTCAAATCAACCAGTACTCAGGTCGAGAAAAAGAATCTAATGGTCTTCATTAAACCAACCATCATTCGTGATGGCATGACGGCAGATGGTATTACTCAGCGTAAATACAACTTCATCCGTGCTGAGCAGCTGTATAAGTCTGAGCAAGGTTTGAAACTAATGGATGACGACAATATCCCAGTATTACCCAAGTTTGGCGAAAGCATGAATCACCCGGCTGAAATCCAAGCGTTCATCGATCAAATGGAACAAGAATAATGGCTGAATTGGTAGGGGCGGCACGTACTTATCAGCGCTTGCCGTTTAGCTTTGCAAATCGCTATAAGATGGTGTTGGAATATCAGCATCCAGAGCGTGCGCCGATACTTTATTATGTTGAACCACTGAAATCAGCGGCGATCATTGAAGTCAGCCGTGTTGTGAAAAGTGGTTTCACACCACAAGCGATTACTGCAGACGAATTTGATAAAAAACTGACCGATGCTTATCAGCGTGACTCATCAGAAGCGCGTCAACTGATGGAAGATATTGGTGCTGACAACGATGATTTCTTCTCTCTGGCAGAAGAGCTTCCTCAAGATGAAGATTTACTCGAATCGGAGGACGATGCGCCTATCATCAAATTAATCAATGCGATGTTGGGTGAAGCGATCAAAGAAGGAGCTTCGGATATTCATATCGAAACCTTTGAAAAGTCACTCTGTATCCGTTTCCGGGTTGATGGTGTACTACGTGATGTTCTCGCGCCGAGTCGTAAACTGGCTCCGTTGTTGGTTTCACGTGTAAAGGTTATGGCTAAGCTGGATATTGCGGAAAAACGCGTGCCACAGGATGGTCGTATTTCTTTGCGTATCGGTGGCCGAGCGGTCGATGTTCGTGTATCAACCATGCCTTCTTCGCACGGCGAGCGTGTAGTAATGCGTCTGTTGGACAAAAACGCCACTCGTCTAGATTTGCACAGTTTAGGCATGACGGCAGAGAACCACGAAAACTTCCGCAAGCTTATTCAGCGCCCACACGGCATTATCTTGGTGACGGGGCCTACGGGGTCTGGTAAATCAACGACCTTGTACGCCGGCCTGCAAGAGCTCAATAGCAACGAACGAAATATTCTAACCGTTGAAGATCCAATCGAATTTGATATTGATGGTATTGGCCAGACTCAAGTAAACCCTAAGGTTGATATGACCTTTGCGCGTGGTTTACGTGCCATTCTTCGTCAGGATCCCGATGTCGTCATGATTGGTGAGATCCGAGATCTGGAAACGGCAGAAATCGCGGTACAAGCCTCTTTGACAGGTCACTTAGTGATGTCGACCTTGCACACCAATACCGCAATTGGTGCGATTACCCGTCTGCGCGATATGGGGATTGAACCCTTCTTAATCTCTTCTTCACTACTTGGTGTTCTGGCTCAGCGTTTAGTTCGCACCTTGTGTCACCACTGTAAAGAACCTTATGAAGCCGATAAAGAACAGAAGAAACTGTTTGGATTGAAGAAAAAAGAAAGCCTGACCCTTTATCATGCGAAAGGTTGTGAAGAGTGTGGTCACAAGGGCTACCGAGGCCGTACCGGTATCCATGAACTATTGATGATTGATGAATCGGTGCAAGAGTTGATTCACAGCGAAGCGGGCGAGCAAGCGATTGAGAAAGCAATTCGTGGCACAACACCAAGTATTCGAGAGGATGGCTTGAGCAAAGTTCTGAATGGGGTAACGTCCCTAGAAGAAGTGATGCGCGTGACCAAGGAAGTCTAGTATGGCGGCATTTGAATACAAAGCGCTGGATGCTAAAGGCAAGAGCAAAAAGGGTTCTATCGAAGCTGATAACGCTCGTCAGGCTCGCCAACGCTTGAAAGAACAAGGCTTGATGCCGGTTGAGATGACTGAAGCCAAGGCTAAAACTGCGAAAGGTGGTCAGCCCTCGACCAGCTTTAAGCGTGGCATTAGCACGCCTGATTTGGCTTTGATTACTCGCCAAATATCAACGCTAGTTCAATCGGGTATGCCACTCGAAGAGTGCTTAAAAGCGGTTGCCGAGCAATCGGAAAAGCCACGTATTCGAACTATGCTGTTGGCCGTTCGCTCTAAGGTAACTGAAGGCTACTCACTCGCTGACAGCCTGTCTGATTATCCCCATATTTTCGATGAACTATTCCGGGCTATGGTTGCGGCTGGTGAGAAATCGGGGCACTTAGATGCGGTATTGGAGCGATTAGCCGATTACGCTGAAAATCGCCAAAAGATGCGATCTAAGCTGCTGCAAGCGATGATCTACCCTGTGGTGCTGGTGGTATTTGCAGTGACGATTGTTTCGTTCCTACTGGCAACCGTGGTCCCTAAGATCGTTGAGCCAATTATCCAAATGGGCCAAGAGCTGCCTCAATCGACACAATTTTTATTAGCATCGAGTGAATTTATTCAGAATTGGGGAATCCAATTACTGTTGTTGACCATTGGTGTGATTGTTTTGGTTAAGACCGCACTGAAAAAGCCAGCTGCTCGCATGAGTTGGGATCGCAAATTATTGAGCATTCCTCTGATCGGCAAAATAGCCAAAGGGATCAATACCTCTCGCTTTGCACGCACACTCTCTATCTGTACTTCGAGTGCGATTCCAATCCTTGAAGGAATGAAGGTCGCGGTTGACGTGATGTCGAATCACCATGTTAAACAACAAGTATTACAGGCATCGGATAGTGTTAGAGAAGGGGCTAGCCTACGTAAAGCGCTCGACCAAACTAAGCTATTCCCTCCTATGATGTTGCATATGATCGCCAGTGGTGAGCAGAGTGGCCAATTGGAACAGATGTTGACCAGAGCAGCAGACACCCAAGATCAAAACTTTGAGTCGACAGTCAATATCGCCTTAGGCATTTTTACCCCGGCTCTTATCGCGTTGATGGCAGGCTTAGTGCTGTTCATTGTGATGGCGACTCTGATGCCGATGCTTGAAATGAATAATTTAATGAGCGGTTAACAACAATCGACTCATAGAACAGAACGTTAGTTTTTGGATGATCGAGATGAAGGCGATCACTCCCTTCAACTCGCTGTCTTTAATTTGGAGAAAATAATGAAAACTAAAATGAAGAAACAGTCAGGCTTTACCTTATTAGAAGTGATGGTTGTTGTGGTTATCCTTGGTATTTTGGCGAGCTTTGTTGTCCCTAACTTACTGGGTAACAAAGAGAAGGCTGACCAACAGAAAGCCATCACGGACATTGTAGCGCTAGAAAACGCGCTGGATATGTACAAACTGGATAACAGCGTTTACCCAACAACGGATCAAGGGCTTGATGCACTGGTTTCTAAGCCAACAAGTAGCCCTGAGCCTCGTAATTACCGCGATGGTGGTTACATCAAACGTCTGCCGAACGACCCATGGGGTAACGAGTACCAATACCTAAGCCCAGGTGATAACGGCACTATCGATATCTTTACTCTAGGTGTTGATGGCCAAGAAGGTGGTGAAGGTATTGCTGCCGATGTTGGTAACTGGAACATACAAGACTTTCAATAAGCTTCGGCTTATTGTTGCTTGATAAGTTCCTGTTGGTTGATAAGTTATTGGGATTGATGCCGTTATTTGATGGTAGGACGCAAACAGATGGAGTCTAAAGGTGAAAACTAAGCAAACACAGCCAGGTTTCACCTTAATTGAGATTCTTTTGGTGTTGGTATTATTATCATTAACGGCGGTTGCGGTGATCGCGACCATTCCTACCAATAGTAAAGATGTCGCCAAAAAATACGCTCAAAGTTTTTATCAGCGAGTTCTATTGCTCAATGAAGAGGCTATCTTGAGTGGATTAGACTTTGGCGTTCGTGTTGATGAAAAGAAATCGACCTATGTACTGATGGCGCTAAAGTCAGAAGGGTGGCAGGAGGTCGAATTCGAAAAGATCCCCTCTTCAACGGAATTACCGGAAGAACTCGCATTGTCACTGACTCTAGGTGGTGGCGTATGGGAAGACGATGAGCGGTTGTTCAATCCAGGAAGCTTGTTTGATGAAGATATGTTTGCTGATCTTGAAGAGGAAAAGAAACCGAAACCACCACAGATCTACATCTTGTCGAGTGCTGAAATGACGCCATTTGTGTTGTCGTTTTATCCAAATACCGGAGACACCATACAAGATGGTTGGCGTATTCGAGTATTGGACAACGGTGTCATTCGATTGCTAGAACCGGGGGAAGAAGATGAAGAGGAATAACCATTCTCCTTATCGTTCTCGTGGTATGACGCTGCTTGAGGTGTTGGTTGCGCTCGCTATCTTTGCGACCGCGGCGATCAGTGTGATTCGTGCTGTCACTCAGCACATCAATACCCTCAGTTACCTAGAAGAAAAAACCTTTGCTGCTATGGTCGTTGATAATCAAATGGCTTTGGTGATGTTGCACCCTGAGAAGCTAAAAAAAGTGCAGGGTACACAAGAGTTGGCTGGAAGAGAGTGGTTCTGGAAAGTGACGCCAATTGATACCAGTGATGATTTATTAAAGGCGTTTGATGTGAGTGTGGCAACCAGTAAACAAGCTTCTCCAGTGGTCACGGTGCGCAGCTATGTGGTCAACTAGGGGCATGTGGTTAACTAGGAGCCTGTGGTTAACTAAAAGCATCGGGCTAATTAAAAGCGTGTCGTTAACTCACAACCGCTCATCAAGTAATAGCAGCTTGGCAAATAAACCTATGCCACGCCAACAAAGTTTATCTTCAAAAGGGAGAGGCTTTACCTTAATTGAAGTGTTGGTCTCGATCGCTATCTTTGCCACGTTGAGCATGGCGGCTTATCAGGTCGTGAATCAGGTGCAGCGAAGCAACGAACTCTCAATCGAACGCAGTGCTCGTTTGAATCAACTGCAACGTAGCTTAGTCATTTTAGATAATGATTTTCGTCAGATGGCGGTGCGAAAATTTCGTACCAATGGTGAAGAAGCATCATCTAAGCTGATATTAATGAAAGAGTATTTATTGGACTCCGACGGTGTTGGCATCATATTTACTCGCCTGGGTTGGCACAACCCACAGCAGCAGTTTCCTCGTGGAGAAGTCACGAAGGTTGGCTACCGCATCAAAGAAGAAACACTTGAGCGTGTCTGGTGGCGATACCCCGATACCCCAGCAGGCCAAGAGGGTGTGATTACTCCGCTGCTTGATGATGTCGAAGGCTTTGAAATCGAGTTTTATGATGGGAGTCGCTGGGGCAAAGAGTGGCAAACCGATAAATCATTGCCGAAAGCGGTGAGACTCAAGCTGACGTTGAAAGACTACGATGAGATAGAGCGAGTTTATCTCACGCCAAGTGGTACTCTAGATCAGGTCAATGACGCGAGTGACTCTTCAAATAGTGAGGGGAACAATGGCTAATCGCACCCATGATCTTGCTAATATAAATTCTGCAATGGGACGAAAACAAAATGGTGTAGCACTGATCATCATTCTGATGCTTTTGGCTATCATGGCCACCATTGCGGGCAGCATGTCGGAGCGTTTGTTTACACAATTCAAACGTGTTGGTAATCAGTTAAATTACCAACAGGCCTATTGGTATAGCATTGGTGTGGAAGCACTAGTACAAGACGGGATTAGTCAAAGCTATAAAGACAGTGATACCGTGAATCTAAGTCAGCCATGGGCATTAGAAGAACAGGTATACCCATTGGATTATGGACAAGTATCGGGTCGCATTGTCGATGCCCAAGCGTGTTTTAACCTCAATGCTTTGGCTGGGGTAACGGCGACTTCAAGCAATCAAACACCCTATTTAGTGACGGTTTGGCAAACCTTGTTGGAAAACCAAGATATTGAACCTTATCAGGCAGAGGTGATCGCAAACTCAAGCTGGGAGTTTGTCGATGCAGATACCAGAACCACTTCTACAGTAGGCGTAGAGGACAGTACTTATGAGGCGATGAAGCCATCTTATTTGGCGGCTAATGGCTTAATGGCCGATGAATCCGAGTTACGAGCGGTTTATCAGGTTACTGGTGAGGTGATGAATAAGATTCGTCCCTTTGTTTGCGCTTTACCAACCGATGATTTCCGCTTGAATGTAAACACACTCACGGAAAAGCAAGCGCCTTTATTGGAAGCGATGTTTGCTCCTAGCTTAAGTGAGTCGGATGCAAAGCAACTGCTAGACAAACGTCCATTTGATGGCTGGAATACGGTGGATGCTTTTATGGCAGAGCCTGCCATTGTTGGTGTGAGTGCTGAAGTCAGCAAGAAAGCGAAAGGATATTTAACTGTAGATAGCGCCTATTTTGAGCTAGATGCAGAGGTATTAGTTGAGCAGTCACGTGTACGTATACGAACGCTTTTCTATAGTAGTAATCGAGAAACAGTGACGGTAGTACGCCGTCGTTTTGGAGGAATCAGTGAGCGAGTTTCTGACCGTTCGACTGAGTAGCGAACCACAAAGCCCTGTGCAGTGGTTAGTTTGGTCGACAAGCCAACAAGAAGTGATAGCAAGCGGTGAACTGTCTAGCTGGGAACAGCTTGATGAGTTAACGCCTTACGCTGAAAAGCGCAGCTGTATCGCTTTATTACCGGGAAGCGAATGCTTGATAAAGCGCGTTGAAATCCCGAAAGGTGCAGCTCGCCAGTTCGATTCTATGCTGCCGTTTTTGTTAGAAGACGAAGTGGCGCAAGATATCGAAGATTTACATTTAACCATTCTACATAAAGACGCCACCCATGCCACAGTATGCGGTGTCGAACGCAAATGGTTGAAACAAGCTTTAGATAAGTTTCGCGAAGCCGGTATTGTCTTTCGTAAAGTGCTGCCGGATGCGTTAGCGGTACCTTTGGAAGAGCAGGGCATCAGTGCGTTGCAGATTGATCAATATTGGCTTTTACGCCAAGGTAGCTATCAAGCGGTATCGATCAGTGAAGCCTGGCTCCCGATGTTCTTGCAGAGTGACTGGGTTGTCGTTGATGACGAAGAGCAGCCAGCGACTATCTTCAGTTACACTGCGATGCCGAGCGACGACGTTCAGCAACAAAGTGGTGTGAAGTGGCAAGCGAAGCCTGCGGAATTGGTGATGTCTTTATTGAGCCAACAAGCGATCATGAGCAGTGTGAATTTACTGACTGGCACCTTTAAAACCAAATCTTCCTTCAGTAAATATTGGCGCGTATGGCAAAAAGTAGCGATTGCCGCTTGTTTGCTGGTGGCCGTGATTGTGACTCAACAAGTGTTGAAGGTTCAGCAATACGAAGCGCAAGCACAAGCTTACCGCATGGAGAGTGAGCGTATCTTTAGATCCGTACTACCTGGCAAGCAACGCATTCCGACCGTGAGCTACCTTAAGCGTCAGATGAGCGACGAAGCTAAGAAATATGGTGGCTCAGGTACTAACGATTCCTTGTTAGGGTGGTTAGCTTTATTGCCAGAAACGCTAGGTCAAGTGAAGTCAATCGAAGTTGAAAGCGTTCGCTACGATGGTAACCGTTCTGAAATTCGACTACAGGCTAAAAGTTCGAACTTCCAACATTTTGAGACCGCTAGAATGAAGCTCGACGAGAAGTTTGCTGTGGAACAAGGGCCATTAAATCGTAATGGCGATGCCGTATTTGGCAGCTTTACTCTTAAACCACGACAGTAACCGCGCAAGGAGATCAGTGATGAGAAATATGATTGAACCACTCCAAGCGTGGTGGACCTCAATAAGTCAAAGAGAGCAACGGCTGGTCATTGGTTGTTCAATTTTATTGGTGGTGGGTGTCGTTTATTGGGGATTAATACAGCCACTTAGTCAGCGAGCTGAATTGGCGCAAAGTCGTATTCAAAGTGAGAAACAACTCTTAGCTTGGGTAACCAATAAAGCCAATGAAGTTGTTGAGTTACGAGGCAGTGCAGGCATTAGTGCTAGTCAGCCTTTGAACCAATCTGTGCCCGCTTCTATGCGTCGTTTTAAGATTGAGTTGATTCGAGTGCAACCGCGTGGCGAGATGCTGCAAGTGTGGGTAAAACCAGTGCCTTTTAATAAGTTCGTTGACTGGCTGACATACCTGAAAGAAAAACAGGGTGTTGAGGTTGAGTTTATGGATATTGATCGCTCTGATAACCCTGGGGTTATTGACGTCAACCGACTACAGTTTAAACGAGGTTAATGTGAAACGCGGTTTATCTCTTAAATATGGCCTGCTATTCAGTGGCACCTTTATTGTCTTTTTCTCTGTCAGCTTGTTGCTGCACTTACCGGCATCTTTTGCTCTTAAGCATGCACCTGCTGTACGCGGTCTGAGCATCGAAGGTGTTGAAGGTACAGTTTGGCAGGGTCGCGCCAACAATATTGTGTGGCAGCGAGTCAATTACGGAGCAGTTCAGTGGGATTTCCAGTTCTCTAAATTATTCCAAGCTAAAGCGGAGCTAGCCGTTCGTTTTGGCCGTAACAGCGACATGAACTTGTCAGGTAAAGGGCATATTGGGTATAGCATGAGTGGTGCATATGCGGAAAACTTAGTGGCTTCAATGCCTGCTATGAACGTGATGAAATATGCCCCAACCATCCCAGTGCCTGTTTCGATTGGTGGGCAAGTTGAATTGACGATCAAGCACGCGGCTCATGCTCTGCCTTGGTGTCAATCGGGCGAAGGCACAGTAGCGTGGTCTGGTGCGGCAGTGGATTCCCCTGTTGGTTCGTTAGACCTAGGCCCTGTGATAGCGGATATTACCTGTCAAGATAGCGCTATTTCAGCCAAGGGACTACAGAGTAGCCCACAAGTGGACAGCGAGTTTTCTGCGAGCGTAACGCCGAATCAAAGCTACACCTCATCGGCATGGTTTAAACCGGGAGCTGAGTTCCCGCCTACGATGCAGAGCCAGCTTAAATGGTTAGGTAACCCTGATAACCAAGGGAAATACCAATTTACCTACCAAGGTCGTTTTTAGCCAGGTATCTACTTCTGAACTAGCATCCGTTGGTTATCAAACAACGAGATATAAAAAATGGGCACCTCACTGAGGTGCCCATTTTATTTGAATATCAGATGGTCATGACACGACGCGATTTAGTCTTTACCTTGTAAGATCTCGGGCCATGGTAAGTCTGCATCACCAAGCACGATGAAGTTCGGGTTCTCAAGTGTCTCTCTTTCATTGTAAGAAAGCGGCTCTAACTGTGTACTCAAAATACGACCGCCAGCCTCTTCAACAATGCATTGTGTCCCTGCGGTATCCCACTCGCCCGTTGGTCCAAGTCTGAGATAACAGTCCACCGCCCCTTCAGCGACTAAGCAGGCTTTAAGCGCGGCTGAACCTAGCGGAACCAAATCATAATTCCAAGCAGAGTTCATACGGCTAGTGATGCGATTGATATCTTGGCGGCGACTGATTGCCATTGCGATGGATTGGTTTGGCAGTTCATGACGATGTGTCTTGATTTTAACGCTGTCGTTAAGGTCTGGGATCTTCCAAGCCCCTTTGCCACTGTAAGCGTAATAACTCACACCGGAAACAGGAGCATATACGACCCCCATGACGGGTTTATTATGCTCAATTAGGGCGATGATTGTCGCGAAGTCGCCACTTCTTGCGATGAATTCCTGAGTTCCATCTAGTGGATCAACCAACCAGTAGCGATCCCATTGAGAACGTTGCTCTAGGCTAATGTCTGCAGCTTCTTCAGATAACACGGGAATATCAGGGGTGAGTTCACTGAGTTTTTTCGAGATCAGTTTATGCGCTGCAAGGTCGGCACTGGTGACCGGTGTGTCATCGCTTTTGGTGAACTCTTCGTAATCTTTCTTCTCGTATATCTCTAAGATGAGCTGTCCAGCAGAACGAGCAATCTCAATGACAGAGGGAAGGAGGTGAGAAAAATCTTTTGTTATTGGCATAAATGTTCTCTTACTCTTCGATCGAGCTTGTTTGGTCTTCGAGTGCGATCGTTTGTTCTAATTGTTATTTAAGACTCGAAGGGCTAATAGTAGGGCAGTAATAGATCGAGCCTCGCAGAAGTCGAGGTGTGTTAGCAGCTCTTCGGCTTGCGAGAGCGGCCATCGCACGACATCTAGTGGCTCTGGTTCATCCCCTTCGAGTTTCTCTGGGTATAGTTCTTCTGCAATGAATAGTGTCATTTTGCTAGAGAAATAAGAGGGCGCGAGGATAACCTCTTTGAGTGGAGTGAGTCTGTTGGCACCATAGCCGATCTCTTCTTTCAGCTCTCGAACGGCAGCGTCAGCAGGTTGTTCACCAGCATCAATGAGTCCTTTAGGGAAGCCAAGTTCATAGCGTTCGGTCCCTGCTGCGTATTCACGCACTAACAGAATATCGCCGTGTTCAGTAATTGGAACCATCATTACGGCATTGCGGCCACTGGGCTTCATGCGTTCGTACGTACGCTCTTCACCGTTTGAAAAGCGTAAATCGAGCGACTCTATAGAGAACAGTTTTGACTGAGCGACAGTTTGCTGAGCCAATATTTCCGGCTTGGTCCTTTTTGTCATGCGCCCACTCCTTAACTCATTGGATTTTTCTTAGAAAGTCATTCTAATATAGGGGAAATGACGCTGAGTTCCTAGAGGCGAGTTTTCATATCCTAGAATTATTGAACAGGAACCGATTGCGATCACTGCTATTGTTTAAATCAAAGTGGAATCGGGCTTCTACGGCTCAGTGAGTTGATTGGAAAGTGGTATTTTGAATGGCAACAGACAGGCGTTCTCTACCTTTAAAAAACAAAAAAGGTTGATGCTAGTGCATCAACCTTTTTATTCGTTACTAACGCTAATCAGTGATTAGTAGTAAGAGTGCTCACCACGATCGTGTTCTGTTGCGTCACGAACTGCCGTTAGTTCACCTTCAAATTGTTGAAGAAGTTCTTTCTCGATGCCTTCTTTTAGGGTTACATCAACCATAGAACAACCGTTACAACCGCCACCGAATGCAACAATAGCCGCACCGTCTTCAGTGATTTCTACCAAGCTAACGTGACCACCGTGACCAGCCAGTTGCGGGTTAACTTGTGTTTGAATTGCGTATTCAACACGCTCGGTAAGAGACGCATCATCTGATACTTTACGCATTTTCGCGTTTGGCGCTTTAAGCGTTAGTTGAGAGCCCATTTTGTCTGTTACGAAGTCAATCTCAGCTTCGTCTAGGAATGGTAGGCTTAGCTCATCTACGTACGCAGAGAAAGCGTCGAAAGACAGTTTAGTGTCAGACGCTTCGATAGCATCTGTTGGGCAGTAAGAAACACCACACTCAGCGTTTTGTGTGCCTGGGTTTACCACGAACACACGAATGTTTGTACCTTCAGGCTGCTGTGACAGCAGATTGGCAAAGTGAGTTTGAGCTGTTTCTGTAATAGTAATATTTGACACGACGAATACCTGAGTAGATTTGTAGGTTATTAGCGCCATTCTACCCCTGTCAGATTTGTAATTCAGCCCTTTTTTGTTGGATTGCTGTACAAGTAGCGATCCACAGCTTTTATCCAGAGGGCTCAGGAGTGCGGCAGATGCAGTAAATATCAATCCTTTTAACGCCCACTTCAAGTAGTAATTGGCATAATTGATACACAGTACTGCCTGTGGTTACAACATCATCAATTATCGCGATGTGAGAATAATTGTTCGTTGAAAAATTCATATTGCGCAGCGTGAAAGCGTTTTTTAGATTGATCTGCCTTGCGGATTTGGTTAATCCTTGCTGCGAAACCGTCGAACGAGATCGACGAAATAAAACTGCACTTTTAACGTTCAGTTCCTGGGCTGTGTAATGGGCTAATAACTGGCTCTGATTAAAGCCCCTATGAATATACCGCCCCCAATGTAGAGGCACACTAGTGATCAATGGCGCTGGGTGCTGAATACGTGGCGCTAACAATTTTGATAGATCGCGAGCGAACCAGAACTTATCGGCGTATTTCATCTGTTGGATATAGTGTGCTGTTGGAAAGACGTAGTCACCCACACAATAGAGACGATGCCAAGGTGGTGGATTCGATAGACATTGACCACATTGCTCGACGTTAGTTAAGGTTTTCAAGCCACATTGCTGGCAGCGTGGCTGTTGGCAAAAGAGATCGAGGCAAGTTTGGCACCATCGAGGATGAGTATCGCTGAGGAGCTTTTCTAGCTTGCACATATGGCATTGTGATGTGACCAGATGCGGTGTGTGTTTTTGTAGCCAATCGGATAACATAGCTTGTGATGCTTTGGGTTATGGTGTTCCTTTTACTCACCATAGTGAAAAGTGCAGGTTATTGCTGATGGAAAAAGTAGGGAATATTGAGAATGAGTGACGCGTTGTATTGGCATGTATCCGGGCAAGGAACGGATTTGGTCTTGGTTCACGGTTGGGGAATGAATGGGGCGGTATGGCAGCAAACCGTTGATGCTTTAGAGGCTAATTTCCGAGTTCACGTTGTGGATTTGCCGGGGTATGGACACAGCGCGCATTGCCATGCTCAAAACCTTGAAGAAATTTCTCACCAACTGATGGTCGACGCACCGAAACAAGCTATTTGGGTTGGTTGGTCGCTCGGTGGTTTGGTCGCGACACATATGGCCTTGCATCACTCTGATTACGTAAGCAAACTAGTGACGGTTGCGAGTTCTCCTAAATTTTCTGCTGCAAAAGAACCAGTACTATGGCGAGGTATTCAACCCAACGTATTAACGGCGTTTACCGAGCAGTTAGTTGAAGACTTTCAAACTACTATCGAACGCTTTATGGCATTGCAAGCCATGGGGAGCCCTTCAGCAAGGCAAGATGTAAAACAGCTCAAGCAAGCGGTGTTGTCCCGTCCACTACCTAACCCTAAGTCGTTGTTAGCTGGTTTGAAAATGTTGTCGGATGTGGATCTCCGTGACCAGTTACCTGAGATTTCAGTGCCTATGTTGCGCTTATACGGTCGATTAGATGGATTGGTGCCAATCAAGGTCGCCAAAGACCTGGGCACAGCCTTGCCTCATACCGAGCAATACATCTTTACTCAGTCTTCGCATGCACCATTTATGACAGAAGCGGATGCCTTTTGTAGTGAACTGGTCAGCTTCGCTCAAAAATAACTGCTAAATTAATAAATAACTTGGTCGATATATAGACTACCCCTAGAGTAGTTCATATGAATTAGGCCAACGTGGTTGTATTCGCGGTATGGATTTGAACTAGAGGGGCTATGTTTGTGAGCGTTGAGTTGTTGAAGATGATGCTCGCGGCAAACTAGCAATAGCGATGGGCGATTCTTGAGGAGAGTTCGCGATGATTGTGTCACCTGCAACTGCAGTGAGTGTGCCACTAATTGCCCCATCCGTTAATGTGCAAACAGAGCAAGTTGCGCGTGATAATAGAGTTCGAGTACCCGTCGCTCCCGCAGTAGCATTGGCCAAAACCAATGCAGAACGAAAGGTAAAACCGGACGATAAGCGAAGGCAGCAGTCGGCTTGGGATCCTTCAGACCATCCAGGTTATGACATGGAAAACGAGTCAGAGGCCAATTCGATTAGCCATGAAGAACCTCAAGATCCTTTTGAGCGGTTATTCAGCCTATTGGCACTGAGAACATACAGTGCAGACCAAGGCAAAGGCTATACCATGCGTTTCCGCCTGCCAAAGCATGTTTTAGGTGCGGCGATTCAGGAGGGACAGATGGAGAAACGACGTAAGGTCATAAAATATCATTATGGTCATGCTGTTGCGCCTCATGCTCCATCGGAAGTGTTGGTTGTATTGTGATTATACTCTTCATACTTGTTGCCTCGCAGCAACTCCAATTATTTTGAGTATAAAATACGTAGAATACAGTTCAGCTTTGATGTCTTTTTTGAACACATAATAAAAAACCTGCATACCCTTAGGGGTGCAGGTTTTCTGTTTTAGCACGTCAGTTTTGTTGAAGATGAAAACTGACTTGTTAGTCGCTGGCTATTCGCTTTAGCGCAACTTATTTCTTCGCTTTAGCAAAGGCAGCAGCGAAAGCACCGCCCATCGCTGCGTTTTGTTGCGGTTCCTCACGACGACGCTGTCCACCTTGTGAATTTTGATTCGGGCGGTTTTGCGTGCGAGGTGTACTTGAACGTTGAGCTCTATTGTCTTGGCCTGGTTCATCTTTCATACGCATGCTTAGCGCAATACGCTTACGCTGAACATCCACTTCCATCACCTTCACCTTGACGATGTCACCGGCTTTAACCACTTCTCGTGGGTCAGAGACAAAGCGATCGGTGAGCGCAGATATATGCACTAAGCCATCTTGGTGAACGCCAATATCAACGAAGGCACCAAAGTTGGCCACGTTTGAAACCACACCTTCTAGAATCATGCCTGGCTCTAGATCTGAAACACTATTTACGCCATCAGCGAAGGTTGCTGTTTTGAACTCAGGGCGAGGGTCGCGTCCCGGTTTATCCAACTCTTTAATGATGTCGGTTACGGTTGGTACACCAAAGCTTTCGTTGGTGTAATCAATCGCATGTAAACCTCGTAGGAAATCTGTATTGCCCACCAGAGACTTGATGTCTTTGTGGTTTTTCTCAGCGATTGTTTTCACCACTGGATAAGCTTCTGGGTGAACCGATGAAGCATCCAGCGGGTTCTTGCCATCCATGATACGTAAGAAGCCGGCACACTGTTCAAAGGCTTTTGGCCCCAAACGAGCCACTTTTTTCAGCGTAGTACGCGCTTCAAAGCGACCATTCTCATCACGGAAATCCACGATGTTCTGTGCGATGGTGTTAGAAAGGCCGGCAACGCGAGTCAGCAGCGCAGCAGACGCGGTATTCACATCAACACCTACGGCGTTTACACAGTCTTCGACAATCGCATCTAGGCGTTTAGCGAGCATGGTTTGGCTAACGTCATGCTGGTATTGGCCCACACCGATCGATTTAGGGTCAATCTTCACCAGCTCTGCCAGTGGATCTTGTAGACGACGAGCAATAGACACCGCGCCACGAATCGATACATCCATGTTCGGGAATTCTTTTGCTGCTAACTCAGACGCTGAGTACACCGATGCACCCGCTTCGCTAACAATGATTTTTTGCGCTTTTAGGTTGCCGCGTTTAATCACATCAGCCACAAAACTGTCGGTTTCGCGTGAAGCGGTACCATTACCAATCGCAACTAGGTCAACATTGAATTGACGAATCATCTGCTCAACAACGTGTGCGGATTTGTCGTATTGCTTTTGTGGCGGGTGAGGGTAAATGGTTTCTGTCGCCAGAACTTTACCAGTTGAATCCACCACCGCGATTTTCGAACCAGTACGTAAACCCGGATCTAAGCCTAAAGTTGCACGAGGGCCAGCCGGCGCTGCCATCAGCAAGTCTTTAAGGTTAGTTGCGAACACTTCAATCGCTTCGATCTCTGCACGCTCTTTCATCGCGCCCATCAATTCAGTTTCCATGTGCATAGAAACCTTGATGCGCCATGCCCAGCTGATCACTTGCTTACGCCATGCATCCGCAGGTGCGCTGCTTAGGGTAATGCCGTAGTGATCAGAAATGATGTTCTCGCAGTATGAAGCACGAACACCTTCTTCTTGCTCTGGGTCTGCATTCATCGCCAGCGTTAGGAAGCCTTCATTGCGGCCACGTAACATCGCAAGCGCACGGTGAGATGGCACTTTGCTGAGCTTTTCGTTGTGTTCGAAGTAGTCTTTGAACTTCTCGCCTTCTTGTTCTTTGCCTGCCACAACACGCGCCACTAGCTCCGAGTTGCGTGTGAGGTGTTGGCGAATCTTCTCAAGTAGGTTGGCGTCTTCAGCAATGCGCTCCATGATGATCGCACGTGCGCCATCGAGTGCCGCTTTGGTATCGGCAATACCTTTATCGCTGCTGATGAAGTTAGCCGCTTCGGTTTCCGGATCGTGCTGTGGTTCATTCCATAACGTATCGGCGAGTGGCTCTAAGCCTGCTTCAATGGCGATCTGACCTTTAGTGCGACGCTTTGGTTTGTACGGTAGGTACAGGTCTTCTAGGCGCGTCTTGCTGTCGGCTTGAGTGATATCACGCTCTAACTCTGGCGTGAGTTTACCTTGGTCTTGAATCGACTTAAGAATCGTTTGGCGACGATCATCAAGTTCGCGAAGGTATGAAAGGCGGCTATCAAGGTTACGTAGTTGGGTATCGTCTAAGCCACCCGTCACTTCTTTACGGTAGCGGGCAATAAAGGGAACGGTGTTACCGTCGTCAATTAGGTTTACTGCGGCAGTGACTTGCTCAGAACGGACATTCAGTTCTTCAGCGATCAGTCGACAGATAGCTTGGCTCATCCGATGAATCTCTTATTTAATATCATGACAAATACATGGGGGTGAGCGTACGCTTTTTCTAGCTTTGGTTGTGTAATTATCCTGTCAGAAGTCGAATTTCCGTTTGTGATACCTGCTTTGTGCGAGATCTCTTACAAGTGATGTGAGACTAAGTCGCTTTAAACCGATGATGCCGTCTCAAAATCAACTTAAGTTACTGATTTTATTTAACTGTGTGTTTGTGGGCGTATTTCCCACCTGAAATGTTTTTTGCGACTATCTAGGAAACTCGCTCAATTACCGTAATATTTAATTTGTCGACAGGGAGTTGGCAGGAACAGGAAAAAGCCTAATGGACTAGGTATCTTCAGGATGAAGATTTGATTACTTAGGATGAGTGGTCAGCAAGGAAGTGATAATCTCTGGATGAGATTCGCCAGTCAGGATGACAGGCTAGAATGGACACCGCTAGGATGGCGATGAACAAAAAGGAAATTGGTTAAAGGATTTAGCCACTATCAAGGAAAGATGCAGGGAGCACCTTATCTCGAAGAGATAAACAGTAGCCGGATTGCTGCGATAGAGATTTAACCCCGCGAGGCGAAAGCCTTGCGGGGTTTTCTTTTATCTGGCGTTTGGGTTTGTCTGTCTTGAGTGTGCTGGTCGGTTAGTCACGCTAAGCCATAAGCCTATAAACCAAGGTATAAACAATAAACTCTACGCGTCGTTTGTGTAGTGAATCGAGTTAATGAACCACTCTTTGTCGCCTTCCGGTGTGGTTACCGTAAACTCATCATCCACTTCTTTCTTGAGTAGAGCTCTCGCCATTGGCGAGTCGATAGAGATATAACCTTTAGCATCGCCGTAGATCTCTTCGGGACCGACAATTCGAAACTTCTTAATGTCCCCATCTTCATTCTCAATTTCGACCCAAGCACCGAAAAATACCTTACCTTCTTGCTGCGGAGAGTAATCCACGATAGTGACATCAGGTAGGAATTTGCGTAAGAAACGCACTCGACGATCAATCTGACGAAGCAAACGCTTATTGAACGTGTAATCTGCGTTTTCCGAGCGATCTCCAAGGCTTGCAGCCCAAGTGACTATTTTTGTTATTTCTGGACGTTTTTCGTGCCATAAATGGTCATGTTCTGCTTTGAGCTTGTTATAACCTTCTCGGGTGATAAGTTTGGTTTTCATAAATCGGACTTAATGAAATGATGTTCTAAGATAGAATATATAGAAAGGCAACATACGTTAACAATTCTTTAGGCGACTTTTTCTCCAAGAATGTTACATTTTTAATGTCTTATACAATTTACCAAAAATGCTTAACCTACGGTTTGAGCTTTAATAGGTGGAACCATTACATGCAAGAAAACTACAAAATTTTAGTGGTCGATGACGATGCTCGCTTACGTGCATTGTTGGAACGCTATCTGTCTGAGCAGGGCTTTCAAGTGCGTAGCGTGGCAAACAGTGAGCAGATGGACCGCCTGTTAACCCGTGAAAATTTTCACTTGATGGTATTGGATTTAATGATGCCGGGCGAAGATGGCCTCTCGATCTGTCGTCGTCTACGCAACGCAAATAACTCACTACCTATTTTAATGCTGACAGCAAAGGGTGATGAGGTCGACCGTATTGTGGGTTTGGAAGTGGGGGCCGATGACTACCTGCCGAAACCATTTAACCCGCGTGAGCTTTTGGCTCGCATTAAAGCGGTAATGCGCCGCCAAGTGATTGAAGCGCCGGGCGCACCAAGCACGGAAGAGTCTGTGGTTGAATTTGGTGAGTTCCGCCTGAACTTAGGTACGCGTGAAATGTTCCGTGGTGATGAGCCAATGCCACTGACTTCCGGTGAATTTGCTGTGTTGAAGTCACTTGTGACCAACGCTCGTGAGCCAATGTCTCGCGATAAGCTAATGAACATGGCACGTGGCCGTGAATATGCAGCGATGGAACGTTCTATTGATGTTCAGATTTCACGTTTGCGCCGCCTTGTTGAAGAAGACCCAAGTAAACCCCGTTATATCCAAACCGTGTGGGGCCTAGGTTATGTCTTCGTTCCAGAAGGTAAAGCGGTGTAATCTCGCGTTATAAGATCAAAAGCGGCTTTACCGGTTCTGTGATTCAGAGTTTATTATTTACGGGCCACCTCATTGATATGTGGTGGCCCGTTTTCTATTCAGCACAGTGGTTTACAGTTATAGTTTCCATTATGTCCCTTTATCACCTCTAACTTTAGGCCTTCTATGCGTATACGTAGCTCCTTTACTCAGTCGATAGTGCTCTTGTTAACTTTGCTGGTTGCCAGCCAAGTTTTTTCTTACTACGCCGTATTTAACTATGCTTTGATGCCGAGTTTGCAGCAGTTTAATAAGATCTTGGCTCATGAGTTAAACCTAGTGTTGGATCAAGACAGTGACATGGATATCGAGATTGATGCACCGCTACGTCAGCGTGTGCTTGAACAGCTAGGAGTCACCGTTCATGCCAAGGACAGCGGAGCGGCGGATGAGTATTACCATGCGGTGGCGATTGATCTGATGAGCGAGGAGATGACCAAAGAACTCGGCTCTGAGACGGAAGTGCGGCTGATGTTAGGCAAAGAGAGTTACGTGTTGTGGATGGACATTGCGCAGCTACCTAATTCTTTGATTCGTATTCCGCTATCAGAGTTGCAAGAGGAAGACTTTGCCCCTCTTTTTCGTAATAGCTTGATCATGGCGATGTTGATTGTCGCGGGTGGTTGGTTGTTTATTCGATTACAAAACCGACCATTAATTACCTTGGAGAAAGCGGCTCAAGGTGTCGGGCGAGGTGAGATTCCCCCACCATTGCCAGTTCAAGGTGCACAAGAGATTCGTTCCGTCACTCGAGCCTTTAATCAAATGTCGAAAGGTATTCAAGAGTTGGAAGAAGATCGAGCGCTGCTGATGGCAGGTATCAGCCATGACTTACGTACTCCATTAACGCGAATCCGATTAGCGACTGAGATGATGTCGCCAGAAGATGGCTATTTAGCGGAAGGGATCATCAGTGATACCGAAGAGTGTAATGAGATCATCAGCCAGTTTATGGATTACCTAAAGCCTGTTGATCGAGATTCATTCCAAGCGGTGTTTGTCGATGATATTGCTCGAGAAGTTTCTAGCTCTGAGGGTGGGTACGAGGTACAGATTGAAACTGATATTTCAGAATCAATGAAACCCGCCTTAGGGAACCCGATTGAAATGAAGCGTGCGGTGAGCAACTTGGTGGTCAACGCGCTGCGTTATGGTAATGGTTGGGTCAAAGTATCAACGGGAATGACAGCCGACAATAAGCTTGCTTGGGTAACGGTGGAGGATAATGGTCCGGGTATTCCGCAAGACCAAGTCGGTAAGCTGTTTGAACCGTTCACGCGCGGTGATACGGCGCGTGGCAGTGAAGGGACAGGCTTAGGCTTGGCTATTGTCAAACGTATTGTCAGCCAGCACCAAGGCGCAGTGGTGGTTAACAATCGTAGTGAAGGTGGTTTGAAAGCGCAGATCAGTTTCCCTGTAAAACCTTAGAGTTGAACGGACTAGTACGAAAAAGGCTTCCTTGAGGGAAGCCTTTTGACGTTTTAGATTAAAGTTGCTTTGTTCATTAAGCCTTAGAATACACATCACGCTCGCCCAACCAACGGTTGATGATCGCCTTGGCATTCTCTGGGTAGCTATCGTGAATATGACGCGCAATACGCTGCACTTCAGGAATCAGTCGCTGGTCTCGTACCAAGTCAGCAATCTTGAAGTCGGCTAAGCCCGTCTGTTTGGTACCAAGCAGTTCACCGGGTCCTCGAATCTCTAAGTCACGCTGCGCAATCACAAAACCATCGTTACTTTCACGAAGCACACCTAAGCGCTTCTGAGCAGTTTTAGACAGTGGTGAGTGGTACAGCAATACACAGTGGCTCGCGACCGAACCTCGGCCGACACGGCCACGAAGCTGGTGGAGTTGTGCTAGGCCAAGACGCTCTGGGTTTTCGATGATCATTAAGCTCGAATTTGGCACATCTACACCCACTTCAATCACGGTTGTCGCAACCAATAGGTGCAGTTTGTTCTCTTTGAACTCCTGCATCACTGCTTGCTTCTCGGCTGGCTTCATCCGTCCATGCACCAAACCAATTTTTACGTCTGGCAGTTTGCGTTGCAGCTCTTCTGCAGTATCAGCCGCGGCTTGCGCTTCTAGGACTTCCGATTCATCAATGAGCGTACACACCCAATAGGCCTGCTTGCCCTCATTGAGACACGCATAACGTACGCGTTCGACAATATCATCCCGTTTGGTGTCAGGAATCGCCACGGTTTGAATCGGTGTTCGACCCGGTGGCAATTCATCAATAATCGAAGTTTCGAGATCGGCATACGCTGTCATGGCTAACGTTCTTGGAATCGGGGTGGCGGTCATCACCAATTGATGTGGGTAATAACCTTGTTTTGCGCCTTTCTCACGCAGTTCTAATCGCTGGTGGACACCAAATCGGTGTTGCTCATCAATGATCACCAAGCCAAGGTTTTTGAACTCGACATGCTCTTGGAATAGCGCATGAGTACCAACCACCATTTGCGCTTCTCCATTGGCAATGCGCGCTAGCTCGGTTTCACGGGCTTTGCCTTTGAGTTTGCCAGCCAGCCAGCCGACTTGAATGCCCATCGCTTCAAACCAGTTGGCGAAGTTGATCGCGTGCTGTTCTGCCAAGAGTTCGGTGGGTGCCATCAGCGCCACTTGTTGGCCATGCTCTAATGCTCGAACCGCTGCCAGTGCAGCAACCAAGGTTTTACCTGAGCCAACATCACCCTGTACTAAGCGCATCATAGGGTGCGGTTTTTCAAGGTCAGCTTCGATCTCTTTGGTTACTCGTGCTTGAGCATTGGTTGGCGAAAACGGTAGCTGAGCTAATAGCTTGTCTTTGAGTGTATGTACTGGAAGAAAGGGTATCGCTTTGTCTTGCTGTCCTTTACTGCGAACCGATAGCATCGATAGGTTTTGAGCCAGTAGCTCTTCCATAATTAGGCGCAGCTGAGCAGGGTGCTTACCTTCATCAAACTGCTCTAGGTCAATCCCTGGAGGTGGCCTGTGAATTGTGTGCAGTGCTTGGGCGAGGGTAATTTGGTGATCGTATAAACCGGAAGGCAAAAGTTCATTCACCGCGGCCTTGTCGATCAGCTCTAACGCTTGGTCAGTCAGATTGCGCAGTGTGACTTGTCTTAGCCCTTCGGTGGTTGGGTATACCGGAGTTAAGTTAGCTTCAACGTCAGGCTGCTGCCTTGGGGCAAAGAATTTGTAATCCGGGTGGACGATCTCCAGTCCCATATTGCCGCGCTTGATCTCACCATAAGCATGCACTTGTTTTCCTTCGGCAAAGTTATTTTTCATACCGGCAGTGAAGTTAAAAAAGCGCAGAGTAATCGTACCGTTGCCATCGCTGATCTTTACCGTCAGCATCTTACGTTTACCGAAAATAGTATCAACGTGCATCACCTTGCCTTGCACTGCCGCCCAAAGGCCAGCGTGCAGTTTTACGATGGGATAGATACGTGTTCTATCTTCATAGCGTAAAGGGAGGTGAAACAGCAGATCTTGTACGTTGTTAAGCCCAACCTTTTCCAGTTTCTCTGTGACTTTAGCGCCGACTCCAGATAAAGAGTTGAGAGGGATAGCAGATAAAAGCTGTGACATAACAAGGCTCATATACGTAAGAGAGATGATCTATTCAAGCATTTTACTGGATTTTTGTACAGGATAAAGCTTAGAAGCAGATACGGGATGTGAGTAAACGAGATTCGAGGGAATAAGAGCAGATACGGGGTGCGAGTTAATGGGATGCGAAGGGATTAAAACAGATGTGGAGCCAAGATGGTGAGTCACGAATTTTTATGCTCTTCGCATCTCGCCATCTCGAATCCCTCATCTTTATTTTGATCAGTTCTTACGACGTCTTACTTTCAGCGCGTGTGGCATCACACGTAGCTTCTTCATAATACTTGCCAGGTGAACACGATCTTTAGTGGTCAGCAAGATTGTCACAGTGTACAAGCGTCCATCACGTTCTTCAGTTGAAATCGCGTGAATGTTAGATCCTGTTTTTGAGACAACATTCGTTAACTCAGCCAGCGCACCTTGGTGGTTCTGTAGATCAACCTTAAGTTCAGCGATGAACTCTTGATCATAATCATCAGACCATTCAACCGCCATGTATTTATCTGGTTCTTTCTGGTAACCACGAACGTTTGGACACGTTTCACGATGGACCACAAGACCACGGCCTGGAGAGACATGGGCGATGATGTGATCATCTGGAATCGGGTGACAACATTTAGCGAATGTCAGCAATAGACCTTCAGCCCCACGGATAGGTAATTTCTTCCTAGGTTTGTTGCTGTTGTTTTCCATTTCAGTCAGTTCGTCAGCATCACCGAGTAGACGGCGAGCAATCACGATACTCATCAACTCACCGAGACCAATTGATGTCAGTAAGTCTTCAATGTTGGTTAGACGAAGATCAGACAATACATGGTCAATATTCTCTTGGCCGATATCGGCAATAGAACGCTCGCCAAGTGCGTGATTAAGTAAACGACGACCTAGCGTAATCGACTCTTCGCGGCGCATCGTTTTTAGAACCTGACGGATCTTAGTACGAGCGCGTGAGGTCACTACGTAGTTGAGCCATGCTGCATTTGGGCGAGCGCCCGGAGCACTGATGATCTCAATCGTTTGACCATTCTTCAGCGACTTGCTGAGTGGATAAGGGTTCATGTCTACACGAGCCCCCACGCACATGTTGCCGACATCGGTATGGACCGCGTAAGCAAAATCGACCGCGGTTGCACCTGCAGGAAGTTCGACAATGCGACCTTTCGGCGTGAACACGAAGATCTCATCTGGGAACAGATCAGATTTAACGTTTTCAATAAATTCGAATGAGTTACCTGCGCTTTGTTGAAGCTCAAGTAAGCTCTGCATCCAACGTTGTGCTTTAACCTGTGCGGTTGTCCCGTTGCTGCTGCGCGAACCATTGCCTTTGTAAGACCAGTGTGCAGCGACACCTTTGTCTGCCATTTGATCCATATCTTCAGTACGGATTTGTACCTCAACGGGCACCCCGTGAGGGCCGATCATTGATGTATGCAGAGATTGGTAGCCGTTGGCTTTTGGTACCGCAATGTAATCTTTCATGCGGCCAGGGCGTGGTTTGTATAGGCTGTGAGCCTGACCAAGTGCGCGATAACAAGTATCTGGGGTATCAACTACGACGCGAAAAGCGTAAATGTCCATAATGGTATGGAAGCGCTGTTCTTTGGTTTTCATCTTGTTGTAGATAGAGAACAGATTTTTTTCGCGACCAAGTACACGCGCTGGTAACCCGACTTCTTCAAGACGGCCTTCAATTTCGTTATGGATACGTTGGATCATTTCCTTACGGTTACCACGTGCAGCTTTCACTACGTTTTTAAGTACACGATAACGGTTAGGGTAGAGGGCTTCGAAGCCCAACTCTTCCAGTTCGGTCTTGATGTTATGAATACCAAGACGATGAGCTAGCGGAGAATAGATCTCTAGGGTTTCACGGGCAATACGACGCTTTTTGTCAGGACGAAGAGCCCCAAGCGTGCGCATGTTGTGCGTGCGGTCAGCTAATTTGATCAAGATAACGCGGATGTCTTGCACCATAGCGAGAACCATTTTGCGAAAGTTCTCTGCTTGCGCTTCTTTGCGATCACGAAATTTAAGCTTATCCAGCTTAGATACACCATCAACCAATTCAGCAACGGTATTGCCGAATTGAGCTTCTAGCTCCTCTTTTGTAACTTCAGTATCTTCAATTACATCATGGAGTAGGGCGGCTTGCAGAGTTTCGATATCCAGACGCATTTCTGCCAGAATTCTTGAAACTGCTACAGGGTGGATAATGTATGGTTCACCCGTTGAACGGGTTTGCCCTTCATGGGCGTTTCTCGCTACCACATAAGATTGACGCAGAGCCTCAACTTGAGGCTCTGTTAGGTATTCTTGGGCAACGTCTTTGAGGCTATCGAATAGATACAAATTAAAGGCCCGGAAGGTTAATTAGTTCGAATGACGCTTTTAGCGGCTGTGAGCTAACGACTGCGAGCTAACGAGTGTGAGCGATGCTGCTTACTGCTGCAAGTTCAGCCGCTTCTTGCTCTTGTTGCTCTTGACGCTCACGAGCATCTAGTACGTCTTTAGTGATAAGGCTTTCTTCGATTTCGCGAAGGGCGATAACCGTTGGCTTATCGTTTTCTTCAGGCACTAGTGAATCTTTGCCGCCAGTTTGCATTTGACGTGCGCGGCGAGCCGCAATAAGAACTAGGTCGAAACGGTTGCCAACTTTTTCAACAGCGTCTTGAACAGTTACGCGTGCCATGAGGACTCCAAATAGTAATTAACTAATAAATTTTTAATGACGAGAAAGTATACAAGTTTAACTAGAGACTTACTAGCTTACCGTATACTTATCTCAGTGGAAAATCCAGTTATAGATTATTCCGCTAATAAAGCAGTAAGCATGCCGCTGTATTTTGCTGCTTGCTTATCTTGTTTTAAACGTTCCGCACGAATGATAGCTCTGAAGTCCATTAGGGCTGCATCAAAGTCATCATTCACGATCACATAATCGTATTCTGCATAGTGAGAAATTTCTGATTTTGCTTCGCTCATGCGTTTCGCAATAACGTCGTTGCTGTCTTGACCGCGAACATTCAAACGACGCTCAAGTTCACCATTTGATGGTGGAAGAATGAAAACACTCTTTGCTTGAGGCATTTGTTTACGGATCTGACGAGCACCTTGCCAGTCGATATCTAGAAATACATCGATACCGCGGTCTAGGTTTTCTTCAATCCAAACGCGTGAAGTACCGTAGTAGTTGCCGAACACTTCAGCGTACTCTAGGAACTCACCTTTACCAATAAGGTCTTCGAAGTGATGTTTTTCTACAAAGTGGTAGTGAACACCATTCTCTTCACCAGGGCGCATACCGCGAGTGGTGTGTGAAACAGATACCTTCATTGCGTAGGTTGGATTGGTTTCTAGCATTGCTGAGATCAAGCTCGACTTACCTGCGCCACTAGGTGCAGATACGATGTAAAGAGTACCTTTGCCCATCTGTATATTTCCACTGTTGGTTGGATTAAGTGCAGGCGATAAACCGACACTATAAAAGATAGCACTGACCTTAATTGTTGTACCGATGATTGCATCTATAAAGGAATAGCGAGTGAAACCAATAGAGGCAACTGGTGAAAATTAGGTCAGAAAAATGGAGGCGAAGAGTAGCATATTTAGATGATTGAGAACAACTGGCTTGATCGTTATTTATTAGTGAATGATCCTTTGACTGAGTTTGGTATAAATGTAATGACCCTCGACGCTCATTTTTTTATGTGATCTAGGCAAAAAATGTTGATGTTTTAATCTCAATCCTTACAATCCGCGCAAACGATTAAATGCTGTATATGTCTAGTGATATGGACTAGATGTTTCTACTACCGAGCCTATCTTGGTGACTACAGTTTTTAGTGTAGAGGCCTCTCTATTCTCACAGCATTTGAATCACCAAATTCTTAATTTATTGCAAAGGTTTTGTTGTGAGTACCGATTCCACCCTGAAAGCCCAGAACACCTCTGGCTCGCTTGATTCGATGTTTAAAATCACTGAAAGAAAAACCACTATTGGCACTGAACTGTACGCGGGTTTTATTACTTTCTTGGCGATGAGCTACATTCTTGCGGTTAACCCGGCCATTTTGGGGGGGATCCCAGGTATGGACAAAGGGGCGGTATTTACTGCAACGGCATTGGCTGCGGCTATCGCAACGCTCATCATGGGCATTTGGGGCAACTACCCAGTCATGCTTGCACCGGGTATGAGCATGAACGGCTTCTTCAAAGGTTTGCTATTAAGTGGTTCAGTTGCAGTGCTTTGGAATGAGGCGCTGTTCGGCATTTTCCTGTCAGGTATCTTGTACCTCGCGTTTTCGTTAACCAATATTCGTAAGTCGATGATTGAGTCGATTCCTGAAGACTTGAAGCTGGCGATTACTGTGTCTCTCGGCTTATTCATTGCATTCTTAGGCCTTAAGAATGCAGGCATCATCGTTTCTAACCCGTTCGTACTGGTTGGCTTAGGCGACATTTCCGATCCAAAAGTGATCATTGCTTACGTGAGTATCTTTATCGCATTGGGTTGTATGGTTCGTGACATCAAGCTAGCGACGTTCATCTCGTTCGTTTCTGCTATCGTATTGACTATTCTTGCTGACTTCTTCATGGGCACTTCAAACGCACCCATTCCAGATCAGTTTGTTGCTATGCCGCCAAGCATGGCCGGCAGCTTCGGTGCTATTTTTGATTTCTCTGCTTTCACGCCTGAGAAAATGTTCGATCTCTTGTTCATCGTTCTTATCTTCCTGATTGTCGATTTCTTTGATGGCTTGAGCACCATTGTGGGCGTTGGCCGTGATGCGGGTATCATCGATAAAGATGGCAAGGTGCCAAACGCGAAGTCAGCGTTGGTTGCTGATGCCGGCGGTACGGTGATTGGTTCGATTCTTGGTACGACATCAATTACCGCTTTCTCTGAGTCTGGCATTGCTTCTTCTCAAGGTGCAAAAACGGGGTTAGCGGCAGTGATGGTGGCTGGCCTGTTCTTAATCTCGCTCTTCCTATACCCAATCTTCTCTATCTTCTCGGCAGCAATGGTTGCGCCAGCGATGGTCGTGGTCGGTATTTATATGGTGGGCCGTCTTGGCCAGATTAATTGGGAAAAGAAAGAGTCACGCATTGCAGCCTTCTTCACCATCATGTTCACAGTGCTAAGCTTCTCACCTGCGAACGGTATGGCGATGGGCTTCATCAGTTACGCATTCACTATGGTTGTCGCGGGTAAGCGTAAAGAAGTACACCCGCTTATCTACGGACTGTGTGTGGTGTTCTTAACTTACCTAATCCTGCTATAAGCTTAATAGAGAAGTAACGTTTGTTAAGTAACAGTCGTTAAGTAAAAAACCAATAGATGGCTCTGCAGTGAATGTGGGGCCATTTTTGTATTCGTCATCTCTTAGAATGCGCGACTTATATTGATGCATGCTAATGTAGAGGTTGGATTAATTATTTTTTGAAGAGTGACTATGTCTTCTCATTTACCTAAATCTTTTAGTAAACCGTTTTTAAAAGTGTTCCACATTATGGAAGCGGTCTTGCTGGTGGCGATCACACTGGCGACCTTGTTTGCGATGGTCGAAGAGTTCATGCACGTTTTTTCTGAACGGCGAGTGCAACTGACCGATATTCTTCTGATGTTTATTTACTTGGAAGTGTTGGCGATGGTTCAGCAGTTTGTGATGAACGGTAAGATCCCAGTCCGATACCCAATCTACATTGCGATGATGGCGATTGCTCGTTACATCACCTTAGGTATGAAGGAGCTCGATGCAGTATTGATCGTTTGGTTGTCTTTAGCGGCCTTTACCCTGGCAGCTGCCACATTACTGATTCGAGTCGGACATCACTATTGGCCCTATGTAGACCTTCGAACTAAGCAACCTGATGAGTAGGAGTTGGTTTTCTTTCGACTCAGCGCGTAGCACAAGAACCCCAGTTCGCTGGGGCTCAATAGATGCAAATTGAACGAAAAATAAATTTTATTGAAATAACGCTTTACAACTCAGCTCAGATAACTAATAATCACCTCGCTCTGTTTTCAGAGTTATTAAATGAAACATCCAGTTGTAAAGAAAAACCCTCAGTATTGCTTCGTTGTTATCCTCAGTGTTTCCCTTAGCTTCATAGATACATTAAATAATTCAAGCTTTCAGCGCATCGCACTTTTGGCGATTAATTTTTTATTTTTATATAAGGGACACAACATGTCTAACAAAACAAACGGCGTAGTAAAATGGTTTAACGAAGAGAAAGGTTTCGGTTTCCTAACTCAAGACAACGGCGGCGCTGACGTATTCGTTCACTTCCGTGCTATCGCTTCTGAAGGTTTCAAGACTCTTAAAGAAGGCCAACAAGTGTCTTTCGAAGTAGAGCAAGGCCAAAAAGGTCTTCAAGCTGCAAACGTTGTAGCTGTATAAGATTTTAAGTCGACGCAGGTTGTATACAACCTGCGTCACTTTCCTGCTTTACCTTCTGCTTTAATTTCTATCTTCTGCTTCAATTCTTCATCTCTATCTGAAATATCTTTAATACCTTTTTACTTTCGTTACCCCTATTACTTCTTTACACCCTTATCGTAATCCACAATCTATACTTCGTTCTAAGCTAATTTTCCGGCTCACTTTCTGATCTTCGATTTTCTTGCTGTGCATTATTGTATTTATAAAAAAAGCCCCTAAATTTAGGAGCTTATCTTTAAGTTAATCAACACTGATTCAGCTTGTTCTTACAAACTGTTATTCAATATTCTGGATCTGCTCACGCATCTGTTCGATAAGAACCTTAAGCTCTACGCCTGATGCTGTGATGTCTGTGCTGATAGACTTAGATGCTAGCGTGTTTGACTCACGGTTGAACTCTTGCATCATGAAATCTAGCTTACGGCCACAAGCGCCACCTTTCTTCAGTACTGCGTTTGCTTCTTTGACATGAGAGTCTAGACGGTCTAGCTCTTCTGCTACGTCTGACTTCTGCGCTAGCAGGATAAGCTCTTGCTCAACACGAGAACCTTCAAGCTCAATTTTCGCTTCTTCAAACTTGTTAAGTAGACGCTCACGTTGCCATTCTAAAATCTCAGGCATGCGTGCACGAACTTTCACGACTTCTTCAGTGATTGCATCTAAGCGCTGTACGATGAGCGCCTTCATGTTCTCACCTTCGCGAGCACGAGCATCAATGAACTCTGCGATTGCTTCGTTGAATGCTTCTAGCAGGTCTTTGTTGATGGCATCCATGTCTTGCTCAGGTGTTTCCATCACGCCAGGCCAGTTCATCACTTGGAATGGGTTCAAACGGCTGTCTTCGCCTGTCATCGTCATTACTTGGTTCGCAGCATTGATTACTTGCTGAGCCAAACCTTCGTTAATGCTTAGCTCGCCCTTTGCTGCAGGGTTTGCCTCAAAGCGTAGGTTACATTCAACCTTACCGCGTGCAAGACGCTTACGGAAACGCTCACGCAAGATTGGCTCTAAACCACGGAACTGTTCAGGCATACGGAAGTAAGTTTCTAGGTAGCGTTGGTTTACACTACGGATTTCCCATACTGCGCTGCCCCAATCGCCTTTTACTTCTTTGCGTGCGTACGCGGTCATACTATAAATCATCGAATTTTCCTGTCTTTTATCATTCTGAAAATAACGCGCACGCATAGTATCACGATACGGGTTGCACCCGAAGCCGGAGCTTTTCACGTAGTTATCCTTTCAGCCTCATTCTTTCTTTCATGTTCGTTTCCTTTTCGCAGTAGTTCCCCTTTCACGGTAAACCTCCTGTTACGAAAAATAGCTTTCGATGATAAATCGCTTTGAACGGTAAATAGATTTGAAAGGTAAACTGCTATATAATCTTGCCCCAATCAAAACTGTCTCACCCCTTTCTCAGGTGATGCACTCTTTCGATAGTAAATCACTTCAGACTGTTAATAAGGTAGATACCAATGCGTCCAAATGACCGCGCTGCAGATCAAATTCGTCCAATTAAAATTACTCGTAACTACACAGCTTATGCTGAGGGTTCTGTATTAGTTGAGTTCGGCAACACTAAAGTTCTATGTAATGCAACGGTAGAAGAAAACGTGCCGCGTTGGTTAAAAGGCCAAGGAAAGGGTTGGGTAACCGCTGAATACGGTATGCTGCCACGTGCAACACACACTCGTAACCGTCGTGAAGCGGCGAGCGGTAAGCAAGGTGGTCGTACGATGGAAATCCAACGTCTGATCGCTCGTAGCCTGCGTGCTGTTGTTGACCTGAAAGTAATGGGTGAAATCATGATCACTGTCGATTGTGATGTTATCCAAGCCGATGGTGGTACACGTACTGCGTCTATCTCTGGTGCAAGCGTAGCGATGGCTGACGCAATCAAGAGCCTATTAGACAGCGGCAAACTGAAAAAGAACCCAATGAAAGGCCACGTAGCGGCAGTTTCAGTGGGCATCGTTGGTGCACAAGCACTGTGTGACCTTGAGTATGTTGAAGACTCAGCAGCTGATACCGACATGAACGTTGTAATGACCGAAGACGGTAAGATGATTGAGATTCAAGGCACCGCAGAAGGCGAACCGTTCAGCCACGAAGAGCTGATGCAGCTTTTAGCCCTGGCGAATAAGGGCATTGCTGACATTGTTGAAGCGCAAAAAGCTGCGTTGGCCGACTAATCATTTTTAATAGCTCCTTTTAAAGGGGCTATTTTTTTGTCTGTAAAACTCGAAAGGGTAGTGCAGAGCGTAAGTTAAGTTTTATTGGATAAACGTAGAGGAAAAACATGAAAGCATATCAACGTGAATTTATTGAATTTGCACTAGAGAAAGAAGTACTTAAGTTTGGTGAGTTTACTTTAAAGTCTGGCCGTAAGAGCCCTTACTTCTTCAATGCTGGATTGTTTAATACAGGTCGTGACCTAGCACGCTTAGGTCGCTTCTACGCAGCGGCATTGGCTGATTCTGGCATTGAATTCGATGTGCTATTTGGCCCTGCATACAAGGGTATTCCAATTGCAACGACAACAGCGGTTGCATTGGCAGATCACCACGATGTAGACACGCCTTACTGCTTTAACCGTAAAGAAGCGAAAAACCACGGCGAAGGTGGCAATCTAGTAGGTAGCGCACTTGAAGGTCGCATCATGCTAGTGGACGACGTGATCACTGCAGGTACTGCGATTCGTGAGTCGATGGAAATCATCCAAGCAAACGGCGCTGATTTAGCGGGCGTGCTTGTTGCTATCGACCGTCAAGAGAAGGGCAAAGGCGAACTGTCTGCGATTCAAGAAGTTGAGCGTGACTTCGGTTGTGCAATCATCTCAATCGTTAGCCTGACTGACTTGGTGACTTTCCTTGAAGAGAAAGGCACAGACGCCGCGCACCTAGAATCTGTAAAAGCGTACCGCGCTCAATACGGAATCTAATTCCTGAAATGTCGAATCTAACAGTTTAGCGTTCTAAGTTTAGAATCGAAAAATCAAAAAGGCCCGAGAGATAAATATCTGTCGGGCCTTTTACTTTTCTATTGAAGTGAGCAGTTTCCTATCTAAAGATAGGCGCTCTATTTGTAGCGGTAACTCTATTTATAACGGCTACTCTATTTATAACGAATACCGCGCTCCACTTCTGGATCTTCCATTGTTTTGAAGCGCTTGTGTAGCCACATCCATTGCTCTGGAGCACGTAAGATAATCTTCTCAAGGTAGCGGTTCATGTAAGCCGCCGCTGCTTTCTCATCTTTCTGTGGGTAGTTATCTTCGATTGATTCATCGGCCATGATTTCATACTTGCCATCGGCATTTCTAAAACCTGAACCCGGAACAATTGCGCATCGGCTGGTGTAAGCCAGAATGCTAGTCCCTGTGGTAGTACACGCATCTTCTACCGCGAAGAAAGGCACAAACACTGATTTGTTACGGCCGTAATCATGATCCGGCAGATAGAAAAGGATCTCACCCTGACGCAGAATTCGAATCATACGTTTCACATCTTTACGGTGAATCAAGCGATTGCCGTTCTGAGTACGACCTCGGTATTGAATGAACTCATAAGCTGGATTGTTGTGTGGGCGGTAAACACCTAAACCAGAAACCCCAAGTACCGCCATTGCTCGCGCAGTGATCTCTAGATTTAAGGCATGAACGCAGCATAGAAGAACCCCTTTACCGTTGGCTTTGTGAGTACGCAGCATTTGGGTGTCTTTGTCCACTAGGATGCGCTTGAAACGCCATGTTGGCCAAAACCACGTAATACCGGTTTCGATTAGCGCCATACCAGTATTCTTAAAGTTTTCACTGACCATTGTCGCGACTTCATCAGCTGGCTTGTCTGGGAAGGCGAGTTCCAAGTTACGGGTTGCTACCGCGACGCGCTTCTTGCCAAAACGAGCACCAAGAGAACCCAATAAACGACCTAGAAGTAATAACATACGGTAAGGGAGAACATTAACGATAAGCGCTAATAGCCCAAAACCGAACCAAACGCCCCAGTATTTAGGGTGGAGTAACGCCAGAGTAAAAGGTGGCTTAGTAATAACGTGTTGTGCAGTGCTGTTTGTCGGAGAAGTTTTCGTCGTCATAACCATCACTTAAGATTTGATTGCTACTTAATTTAATTGCTACTTAATTTGAGCGCTTAGCAGAGCCCAATAAGCATCAAAGTTTTCTGTCGGTTGATATTTGAAATCTGAGCGAACAAATCGATTCAAGCTACCTTCAACTTGACCTAGCAGCTGAGCGGCTAAGATTTTCTCATCAACCGGGAATGATTTCCCTTCACGAAGCTTTCTTTCACGCAGGATCTGGCGAAGTTGCGTCTCAATGCGTTCGAAAAGTTGGTTGATGCGATCACGCAGGCGTTCATTTTCAAACATTAGAGCATGGCCAGACAAAATTCGAGTCAGGCCTGGGTTACGTTCTGAGAAAGCTAAAATAAGTTGTAGCACTAGGCGTATGCGCTCTAGCGTGTCTTTCTCTTCATCCAGAATGCGGTTGATTCGAGACATCAACGCTTCTTCAATGAACTCGATCAGGCCTTCAAACATGCGGGCTTTGCTTGGGAAGTGGCGGTATAATGCAGCTTCAGAAACACCCACTTGCTTGGCCAACTTTACCGTTGTGATACGAGAAGCACCTTCGGTCGATTCCAACATTTGTGCGAGAGCTTGTAGGATTTCTTCACGACGGTTTGATTTTCGAGCACCAGCCATCTATTTACTTCCTTTCCTAAAGATGAGGATTGAGTGAAGAAGGATTATAAACACCATTCAATTCTGTTTCCTAGTTTTGTGAGCCCTAGGTCAACAGAATCGAGAGGTGTCAGCAGATTGTCAGAGCAAATTTGTGCGTTTATGCATCAATAAGCTGTTGGATCTGATCGAGGATCTGGAAACCAAGTGTGTCTTTGCTTTCCAGAGGCAGAGATTTATCGCCGCCTTTCCAATAAAGGTGCAGCTCATTGCTACTGCTATTAAAGCCTTGCCCTTCGACTGAGACGTCGTTGGCGCAGATCATGTCGAGATTCTTTCTTTCCAGTTTACCGCGCGCGTATTTCTCAACATCTTGAGTTTCAGCTGCGAAGCCTACGGTAAAGGGGCGACCTTCGGTCATTGAAGCGATAGAAGCGACGATATCTGGGTTCTTCACCATTTGAATGGTCATGTCGTCTTTACCGTCGACCTTTTTAAGCTTTTGGTCTGCAATGGTCTCAGGGCGGTAATCGGCAACCGCTGCGCAGCTGATGAAAATATCGTGTTGAGAAGCTGTTGCTGTAACCGCATCAAACATCTGTTGAGCGCTGTCGACATCAATACGAGTCACTTGGCTTGGTGTCGCGAGTGATACAGGGCCGCTGACTAGAGTGACTGTTGCGCCTTGTTTAGCGGCTGCTTCAGCCAGTGCATAGCCCATCTTGCCTGAGCTGTGGTTGGTAATGTAACGCACAGGGTCAATCGCTTCACGAGTCGGACCTGCCGTAATAAGCACAGAACGGCCAGTAAGCGGCTTAGGTTGGAAGAAGTCTTCACAGCGATGTACTAGCTGCATTGGCTCTAACATACGACCCATACCGACATCACCACACGCTTGCTCGCCAGCCGCAGGCCCCCAGATTTCACAACCACGACGTTTTAGTGTCGCGATGTTCTCTTGAGTCGCAGGATGGCTGTACATTTGCTGGTTCATGGCCGGAGAGACCGCAACTGGTGCATCGGTTGCTAAAACCAAAGTGGTCAGCAAGTCGTTACCCATGCCAGCTGTCATGCGCGCAATAAGGTCGGCGGTTGCTGGTGCTAGTAATACCAAGTCAGCCCACTTTGCGAGCTCGATGTGCCCCATGGAAGCTTCCGCCGCAGGATCAAGCAAACTATCAGACACTGGCCTTCCAGAGACGGCTTGCATGGTGAGGGGAGTAATGAACTCCTTGGCCGCATTTGTCATCACGACTTGTACCTGTGCTCCACGTTCAATTAAGCGACGAGTCAGTTCGGCACATTTATAAGCAGCGATACCACCACTAATACCAAGTAGGATTTTTTTACCTGCTAGGCCTTGTTGGTCTGCGTTACTCAGTTGATTAACCAATGTTTGCATGATTCTGTTCCTTAATTTTTCTGCGACTTACGATATCAGAACAAAGGATGAGTGCCTAGAAGCAGAGTTCGAACAGAGTTGACGCGCATCAAGTTGGTGTTATCAAACTTATCAATTACACGGTTTTACAAGCGACTCGACCCCCTTCTACTGCATTGAAGGATCTCATTGAGCAAGGCCGTTAATCTGATGGACTGTATTTATGACCAACGAAATAGCCTTTATATGCCTATCAGTAATATTCCTGCCGAATCGATGCCGAGAGAAAAACTACTAAATAGAGGGCCGGATTCTTTGAGTGATGCCGAATTGCTCGCGATATTTCTTCGTACAGGTACACAGGGAATGAACGTACTAGAGTTAGCCGATAAGTTGATCAAAGACTTTGGCTCGCTACGGCAACTTTTTTCTGCAACGGAAACGGAATTCTGTGCCCATAAAGGGCTGGGGCAAGCGAAATATGTTCAATTGCAGGCTGTGTTAGAGATGACGCAACGTTATTTAGCAGAGACGTTATCTCGTGGAGATGCACTCACTAGCCCTAGTCATACTAAGCTTTATCTTTCGAGCATGCTGCGCGATCGCCAGCGAGAAGCCTTCTATATATTATTCCTCGATAACCAAAATAGAGTGATAAAAGATGAGGTGATGTTTGAAGGAACCATCGATGCCGCATCGGTTTACCCTCGGGAAGTGGTTAAACGCGCACTTCATCATAATGCGGCGGCATTAATTTTAGCGCATAACCATCCTTCGGGTGTCGCAGAGCCCAGCCAAGCGGATAGGCGAATCACACGCCGTTTAACCGATGCATTAGCGTTGGTGGACATCCGAGTTCTCGACCATTTTGTCGTTGGAGATGGCGAAGTTGTCTCTTTTGCAGAGCGTGGATGGATTTGAATCACATTTTAGGTTGTTAGTTGCGTTAAATCTGCTATTATTCCGCCCACATTTTTAGACCTAAAATCAGCTCTGATTACTCAAGCAAGCTGCGCTGCACAAAAAAAGATCACGAAATCCGTAAAAAGGATCTGTTCGGGTCTTGAGCAATGCGTGTCAAGTTAGTATAATGCGCGACCTTTGATAGCCTTGTATGGATTTTCCATAACGGTTTTTACCTTCTATTTTAACTGATAGAGAGGTTCGGCCACCAAGGTTGATATCGAGCTGAAACGATTGGAGAAGACATTCATGTCCCGAGTATGCCAAGTAACTGGTAAGCGTCCAGTAACGGGTAACAACCGTTCACACGCACGCAATGCTACTAAGCGCCGTTTTCTGCCGAACCTACAAACTCATCGTTTCTGGGTAGAGAGCGAAAAACGTTTTGTTAAACTACGTCTAACTGCTAAAGGCATGCGTATCATTGATAAGAAAGGCATCGATGCTGTTCTTGTTGATATCCGTGCACGTGGCGAAAACGTTTAAGAGGAATTAAGCAATGGCTAAAGGCATTCGTGAGAAAATTCGTCTAGTATCTTCTGCAGGTACTGGTCACTTCTACACAACTGATAAGAACAAGCGTAACATGCCAGGCAAATTTGAGATCAAAAAGTTTGATCCAGTAGTTCGCCAACACGTTATGTACAAAGAAGCTAAAATCAAGTAATTGATGCTTTTTTTGCTCTTCTTCAGTAGAAGAAAAAGTTAAAAAACCCAGCTTAATCGCTGGGTTTTTTTATATCTGAAATTAGGCATTATCATTCTCCCCCTTTAATCGATAAGCAAACAACGCACAGAAAGTCGTGTGCATAGAAAGTGTTGCTCGTTTCACGATATACTGATCGCTCAATAGGTTAGATGAGCAGAATCAGATGAGATATCGTGGACGCCGGTGGAACAACATACTCATGTTAAGCGTGATCGCTTTTATTGGGGTGTTAAACCTTCCAACACTGATCAAAGCGTACCTTATCGAGCCTGAGCCTCAGGTTGAGAGCCCTTACCCTTATCTCCTAAATCCAGCAGCAGAGCTTCAAGCGTTACACTTTGCTAAGTGGTCTGTCGTTCAACAAGACAATCAATGGGTTTACCAGTTCAAAGATGCAGACTTCCCTCAAACTATCAATGCACAAGAGTTGTCACAGCGTTGGAAAGAGCTTGTGGGTACGGAAGTCGACTCACAGACTTATACAGACCTTACGCTTCGGTTAAATACACCACATACCATCGAAGTATGGTATCAAGACCAAGAAGAGCCCCAGCGTATTACCTATTATCAATTGCCAGAGTTCTGGTTGTTAAAAAACTGGAATGATCAGTGGCTGGCGGTGTCTATTGAAGAGAGCTACCTGTTTCCAAGCCTTAGCTCAGAACATTCATTGAAATCAGACAAGCTATCTATATCAGACAAACCACCTAAATCGGACGAATAAATTATGCCTGAATTACCCGAAGTTGAAGTGAGCCGTATGGGGATCTCGCCTCATTTAGTTGGTGAGACAATAAAAACGATGACTTTTCGGACACCTAAATTACGTTGGGATATCCCACTTGATTTAAAACAGTTGGAAGGTGAAAAAATACTCGCCATCTCTCGTCGAGCTAAGTATCTGATCATTGAAACTAAGGTTGGCAGTGCCATTGTTCATTTGGGGATGTCTGGTTCACTGCGCGTGTTAGATGCAGACTTCCCTGCAGCTAAGCACGATCACGTGGATCTTAAGCTCACTAACGGCAAGGTACTGCGTTATAACGACCCACGCCGCTTTGGTGCTTGGCTATGGTCGGCGCCTGATGAAGTCCATCCTGTGTTACTGGGGTCTGGCCCCGAGCCGCTAACGGACGACTTCAATGCCGAATACATTACCGAGAAGGCAGAAAAACGTAAAGTCGCCGTGAAGCAATTCATCATGGACAACAAAGTGGTGGTGGGTGTCGGTAATATTTACGCCAACGAAGCACTATTTGCTTCACGAATTCACCCTTTGCGACCGGCGAATAAAGTGACAAAAGAAGAGTGGGTATTGCTAACGAAAGAGATCAAACAAGTGCTCGCCACCGCTATCAAACAAGGCGGGACCACTTTAAAGGATTTTGCACAAGCTGATGGCAAGCCTGGATACTTTGCTCAAGAGCTACAGGTTTATGGCAAAGCGAAAGAGGAATGCCCTAATTGTGAGGCTCTGATTCAAGAGTTAAAAATAGGGCAGAGAAACACGTTCTTCTGTGAACAGTGCCAAGTATAAATAATGACCTGCGTGCACGTTTCCCTGTCCTCAGAGTCGCCTTCATATGACGATGTTTAAGTTTGAAAACTTAATCGTGACAGGAAAACAGGTCGATATTTATAATAATGAAGACATGATATGCAACCTGACTTGTACTTTTGGTAACATTATTTCACTGTTTTTCGTTTGATTTCGTCTGCGACTTTTTGTGGTACAAACTGGCTAATATCACCGCCATGAATCGCGACTTCACGGACAATCGTTGAAGAGAGGAAGGCATATTCTTCAGAAGGGGTAAGGAACACGCTTTCAAGCCCTGGCAGTAACTTGCGGTACATACTGGTGAGACCAAATTCGTATTCAAAATCCATGGTTGTTCTGAGGCCACGTACCAACACGTTCGCTTGCTGTTGTTTAGCAAAATCGACCAGTAACCCCGAAAACCCTTCAACAGAGACATTCGGGATATGAGCCACGGCATCACGCAGTAGCTCTACTCGTTCATCTAACTCAAACATGGTCTTTTTACTTGGGCTCTCAGCTACCCCAACGGTGATATGGTCAAACATGCTAGCGGCACGAACGATAATATCAAGGTGACCATTGGTGACGGGATCAAACGTTCCAGGGTAGATGACGTGTGTGCTCATATTAGCGTTCCTTGCTTAATGTTCGGTTTGGAATTCAGAACGTTGTCTGAATATCGTGTCGGGCGAGAAGTGAGTGCTTTATCGAGTCGCTGCTTGACCATATCGACGGAGATGTCTTTCATCAGGTCATCGCCCTTGGCACGAGTTCCCCATGGAAGTTCTTGCACGGGTTTGCCTTGTTGTTCTTCTACATGCTGTTGATACACACTTGCCACGATATCGAGATCGTTGTAAGGGCCAGTTCTACGAGGATCGCTGTGTGCGTACAAGCCAATTACCGGTGTTGACTGTGTGGTTGCCAAGTGGGCAGGCCCAGTATCAGGTGCCAACACAACCGTTGCATGTTTCAGTACAGCAGTCAGTTGCTTTAAGTTCGTCTTGCCAATCAAGTTAGTGACAGGTGACTGGCATAATTTTTCGATGTCGTTACCTAGGTTAACTTCTCTTGGCGCCGGAGAACCACATAACACCACTTGCATGCCTTGTTCGACAGCATAATCAGCAATAGCAGCGTATCGCTCTGTTAACCAGTTGCGCGAGTCTTTACTGGCAGCAGGCGAGATAACCAGTGTAGGTTGGTTGGCTATGGTGCTGATTGCTAGCTCTTCATCTTCTGGCGTTAATGGAATAGTCCATTGAGGTTTATCGAAAGGCACACCAATGTATCGCGCAAATTCGGCAAAGTTATCTAACACATGAAACTTTTCTGAGATAGGAAGTTGGCGATTGGTGAACAGTGATTGACCTTCACGAGTGCGGTTTTTACCAAAGCCCACTTTATACCTTGCTTTGATCCCCCAAGATAGCACGCTGGCTCTCAGTGCCGCTTGCATGTGCAGCAGTGCGTCAAATTTACGATCAGAGAGCTGTCGCCATAATTCACGCATTCCTTTGAAGCCTTGTTTTTTATCGAAAACAATCACCTCAATACCCGGAAGATCGCCGATTAGCATGGCTTCGATTTTCCCCGTGATCCAAGTGATTTTAGTTTCAGGCCACTGCTTCTGAATGGCTTGAACCACAGAAATAGCATGACAAACATCGCCAATCGCGGAGAGGCGAAGTATGCAAAGAGATTGAGGTGCAGTTGAGAACAGTGACATAAAGTGCCCGAAAAAAGTGAATAACATCAGAATTATGCAGATACTCGCATTAGTTGTAAAATAGCAATGACGAAAAGCGACCCAAAGGCCTCATAGATGGAAACGATTAGCACCAAGAACCAAACAATTTGGTACGACCCTGAACTTTTGGCTCAGGTACCAGAGGGCGATATCGCTCAGATCTTTGAGGCTGAATATTGGCAGCAAAGAGGGGCTATTTCAGGGAGTGCACAGGGGCGTGGTACCACATGGTTCATTCAGCTTGATGGAATACAGGCCGCGTTGCGTCACTATCGCCGTGGCGGATTGTTTGGGAAGCTCGTCGAAGACCAATATCGTTTCTCTGATTGGGAAAGCACGCGCTGTGCGATGGAGCTTAATGTTCTCAAGGCATTGGCAAACGCAGGTGTGAATGTACCGAAGCCCATTGCTGCTAGAGCCATTAAAAGCGGACTACTTTATCGAGCGGACTTAATGTCTGAACGAATTCCCAATGCCAAAGATCTGGTTGATGTCTTGGTCAATGGCCCGATAGATGCGGATATTTATCGTCGAATTGGGCAAGAGGTACGCAAGATGCACGATGCTGGGGTCAATCATACCGACCTCAACATTCATAATATCTTACTTGATGACTCGCAAAGGGTGTGGCTCATTGATTTTGACAAGTGTGGTCATCAAGCGGGTGATGACTGGAAAGAAGGCAACTTGAATCGCTTAAAGCGCTCGTTCCTAAAAGAAGTGAACAAGCGCCAGATTCAATGGCAAGAGTCCGATTGGATGCATTTGCTTAAGGGTTATCGAAGCGAATAATAAAAAGCGAATTGACCAAATGTAATTAGCTTAAGATGTGCTTCAAGGTTTTTTTCAACGCCCCTCGGTTTTGCTCTATCACTTGATAAGCCGCTAAACCTTTGTCTTTACGTAACTCAGGTTGCGTGAACAGCTCTCTGAGCTGGCCTGCAATTTCATTGCTATTTTGACAAATAGTGACCGCTTGAGCTTCGAGTAGCTTGTCGGTGATCTCACTGAAATTAAAATAACTAGGGCCATTGAGTAAGGGTAACTGAAGAGCTGCGGGCTCTAGCAGGTTATGACCCCCAACTTTATCGCCAATCAGGCTTCCCCCCATAAAGCACACATCAGCACCACCGAGTAGTACCAACATTTCTCCCATCGTATCGGCTATGTACACTTCCACATCAGAGGCGATGGGATGTTGGCTCGTTCGAGTGATGGTATTGAACTGGTAATGTTTGGCCAATTCAGTAACTTGATTAAATCGCTCAGGATGACGAGGCACAATCATCAGTAAGGTATTCGGATTGTCTTTAAGGAGCTGTTTATGAGCGTCTAAGACAATGTCATCTTCGCCTTGATGAGTGCTGGCTGCTATCCATACACAGCGCTCAGAGCCAATTGTTTCACGTAGCGCTTTGCCTTTTTCAACCTGCTCAGAAGAGACCTCAATATCAAACTTGATGGAGCCAGTCACATGCACACATTTACCGTCTAACCCTAATCGTACAAAACGTTCTGCATCACTAGGATATTGACAGAGCACTTGAGAAAGGTTTTTCGCTAGAAGGTTAAAGACAGATTGGAATTTAGCATAACGCTGGCACGAGCGTTCAGATAGGCGAGCGTTGAGTACCGAAATCGGTATTCCAGCTTTCGCAACGCAATGCAGTGTGTTTGGCCACAACTCTGTTTCCATTATCAACATTTGCTTTGGTTGGACGACTTTAAGAAAGGCTCGAATACACCAAGAAAAATCAATCGGCATGTAACGATGCTCAACCAAATCACCAAGTTTGGCTATTTGCTCTGCACCTGTACTCGTTGTCGTGGTGACAATAATGGCTTGACCTGGTGCTTGTTGTTTCAATTGCTTGATGATTGGCGTTGCGGCAATCGACTCGCCTACGGATACGGCATGAATCCAAATAGGATTTTTACCATTGATTTGCGGTGTGATGCCGAAATGTTCTTTCCAACGTTGGCCGAAACTCGGTTTTCCAGGTTTGTTCTTATAGAGCCCATACAGCAGTAGCGGAGAGGCTAGTGACAATATCAGAGTATAGAGAAGTCGTATAAGCATAAGAACAGTGACACCAGAGGGTAAAATCAGTATTCAGAAGAGTATTTTCTTCAATCTCGAAAGTAAAGAGCGTTATAATTAAATGCTTAGTTGCACTTTCAAACGGACATGGTGAATTTTATCTCCTCGCTTATGCAAACCGATCAAACCTATCGTTTCTTGCTCTACGTCGAGCAAAATTATTCATTTGCTATCCTTCGCCCATTCTATGACTATGCGAAGCGACTTGGTCATGATGTAAAATGGCTGCTGGTGGGTGACGATGCGTCCGAGCACTTGTTATCAGAGCAAGAGCAAAGAGTCTCTTTAGCCGAAGCGGTGACCTTTAATCCCCATGCTGTCTTAGTTCCCGGCGATCGTGTCCCTGCATTTATTTCAGGGATGAAGGTACAAGTATTCCATGGCTTGAACGAAAGCAAACGTGGGAACTTATACCCTGAGCGTGGTCTATTTGATTTGTATTGCACAGAAGGCCATGAAAGAACCAATTCACTTGAGCCATTAGCCAAACAGCGTGGCTATTTTCAAGTAAAAGAAACCGGGTGGCTGAAGCTGGATAGCTTGTTTAATTATCAAGCAAGTGAACACAATTACGAGAGACCCCAAATTCTATTTGCTTCGACGTTTTCGCCAAGCTTATCGTGTGCTGAGTTGGTTTATGAAGAACTTAAGCGCCTCAGCCAGCTGAGTCAGTGGCAATGGTTAGTGACTCTTCATCCGAAAATGAAGCAAGAGACCCGAGCAAAGTATCAGGCGTTGGAAGGCGATAATCTTCTGTTTTTCGATAATGACCGAGTGATTGAAATGCAACATCGTGCTGATGTGATGGTGTGTGATAACTCATCGATATTTCAGGAATTCTTGTTGCTCAATAAGCCGGTAGTCACGGTAAATAATCGAGACCCTCAAGCAAGCTTTATTAACATTACTCAAGCCGAGCAATTAGAGTCAGCAATTAAGCAAGCGATGCTACCTGATGAAACAAGAGACAAAGCTATCGCCAGTTATGGTCCATCAATCACCCCTTACTTAGATGGGCAATCTTCCGCTCGGGTTTTGAGTGCCATAACAGACGCACTAGAGAGTGGCTGGCAAGATAGAAAGCCAAAAAATTGGATTCGTAACTTTAAAATCCGCAAATCATTAAACTATTGGAAATTCTAGGGCTGAATAATGAAAATATTAGTTTGTGCATCGTATCTACATGCTTGGAATAGTATTCGCCCTGAAGCGGAGATATTTGTTGAACTAGCAAATCAAGGGCATAGCGTTACGGTTATGACCCAAGGTGAGTCTGAATATGTAGATCGGCTTCGAACAAACGGTGTGAAGGTCATCGATTGTTATCCTAAAAGAAAGATTTGTTTTGATACGATCAAGACCATTCGACGAGAGTTAAAGAGTGGTGAATATGACATTTGTTATGCTTTTAACTCAAAAACTATTCCGAATGCGGCATTTGCATGTATTGGGCTTAAAGTAAAGTTGATCGCCTACAGGGGAACAACGGGCGGCTTGTATCGACATGATCCAAGTGCCTACTTAACTCAACTTCACCCCCGTGTTGATGGCATCGTTTGCGTATCTGAAGCTGTTCGACAGGATGTTATCAAGCGAGTTTGGAAGAACAAAGATAATGTTGTCACTATATATAAGGGGCATCAATTAGAGTGGTACCAAGTCGATCCCACTTCCAGGGAGTCGCTAGAACTGAATCAGACCGATGTTGTTGCGTTTTGCGCTGCGCACGTGCGCCCTAGTAAGGGTATTTCTACTCTCCTCGAGGCGACGAACTATATTACAGCTCCCAATTTTCACCTGGTGCTTGCAGGCAGTGGCTATGAGCCTCACTTTGATGAGATGAAAAATAGCCCGATTTCAGATAGAATTCATTATATTGGCCATCGTAAAGACATCCCATCATTGATGGCAATGTCAGATATTCAAGTACAACCATCAGTGAGTGGTGAAGGCTTACCGCGTACTATAATTGAAGCGATGGCAAATGGCACAGCGTCAGTCGTGACTACAACTGGAGGAGCTCCAGAACTTGTAGAAAATGGTCAGACAGGTTTTGTTGTACCTACCGCTGACGCTCAGGCATTAGGCGAAGCTATTAACAATATCGCACAAGATAAGCAGCAATGCATTGAAATGGGTATTGCCGCTAAAGAGAGGTTAGCGCTTCATTTTAGTTCTAAAGTGACAGTTGCTGAACACTTAAAGTATTTTGAACATCTACTAGGACATTCAAACTAGCTCAATGAAAAAGGTATATTGATTCAATGAGAACATTATCAGCGTTAATTATCTGCAAGAACGAAGAAGACCGTATTAGACCTTGTTTCGAATCGCTAAAAGGTTTTGCTGATGAAATAATTGTTTATGATTCTGGTAGTACGGACAAAACAGTTGAAATAGCACGAGAATACACGGATAAAATCTGGGTTACAGAAGATTGGCCGGGAGATGGTTACCAAAAAGCTAGGGCTTTTGAGCAGGCCACATGTGATTGGGCCTTAATCATCGATGCTGATGAGTACTTAGATGAAGATATGAAATCTGAAATAACTCGTCAGTTAAGTGATCCGAATTTAGAAGAAGTAGCCTTTAAGTTGCCTTGGGGCAATCTTATCTTAGGTAAGCAGATGCGCTTTGGACGCTCATCTAGAGCTCCTAAACGTCTTTTTAAATGTGATGGGGCTTCGATCACTAAAGTGGTTGTGCATGCCAATGTAGAAACTAAAGGAAAAGTTTCTACTTTAAAGAAAGGTTTTTTGATGCATAACTCATTACGCGGCTTTGATCATTTAATGGAGAAGAGTCGAGCTTATGGTTGGGAGACAACCAAGAAGTACTACAGTAAAGGTAAGCCAAGCTTGGGGATTCCTTTTGCCATCCTTCGTTCAGTTTGGACATTTTTCTTAATTTATATTATCCGTTTGGGGTTTCTAGACGGCAGTCGTGGTCTATTGATGGCGATGAACTTTGCTCAATCCTCATTTAATAAATATGCAGGCCTGTGGTATTTGGAACAAGAAGCTAAGCTGAAAAGTAATAAGCATTAAAACAAAAAAATTAATAGAGATTTTAATATGTTAAATAACAAAACAGTATTAATTACCGGTGGCACAGGCTCATTTGGCAAACAGTTCATCAAAACGATTTTAGAGCGTTACCAGGACGTAAAGAAAATTATTATTTTCTCCCGTGATGAATTGAAGCAGTTTGAGATCAAGCAGCAATATCCACATAAGGATTTTCCACAATTACGTTTCTTCATCGGTGATGTTCGTGACCGTAATCGTATGATTCAAGCGTGTGAAGATGTTGATGTCATTATCCACGCCGCTGCGATCAAACAAGTAGACACAGCTGAGTACAACCCGACTGAATGTATTCGTACCAATATTGATGGCGCAGAGAATGTGATTAGTGCAGCTCTTGCGTGTGGTGTGAAAGATGTCGTTGCTCTCTCGACAGATAAGGCATGTGCACCAATTAACTTATATGGTGCTACGAAACTTGCATCGGATAAGTTATTTGCAGCTGCAAACAATATTAAAGGCTCAAAAGACATTCGTTTTAGTGTTGTTCGTTATGGCAACGTAATGGGCTCGCGCGGTTCGGTTATTCCATTCTTTATGCAGAAAAAAGAAGAAGGTGTACTGCCAATTACACATGAAGAGATGACGCGTTTTAATATTTCTCTTCAAGATGGCGTGAATATGGTGATGTATGCACTTGAAAACCATTTGGGTGGTGAGATCTTTATTCCTAAGATCCCTTCATACAAAATCCTAGATATCGCTGAAGCTGTTGCGCCGGGCATGGCAACGAAGGTTGTTGGCATTCGCCCAGGAGAAAAACTTCATGAAGAAATGATCACTGATACTGATTCTCTCAATACAATTGATTTAGGTCGTTATTACGCGATCCTTCCTTCTGTCTCTTTTACATACACAGAAGATGAGTACATGAATCACCATAAGGCTGAGAAAGTGCCTTTTGGTTTTAAATACAACTCAGGCACCAATACTGAGTGGGAAACGATTGAAGGTCTACGTGACCTAATCAAAGAACATGTTGATCCTAAATTTACAGTGTGAGTAGAACAGTGATTCCATACGGCAAGCAAGATATCAGTCAGCAAGACATTGATAGTGTAGTTGATGTCCTTAAATCTGATTTTCTAACTCAGGGACCACAAGTGCCTGCGTTTGAAAAAGCGTTAACAGAACATACTGGTGCTCAGTATGCGTTAGCAGTGAATAGTGCAACCTCCGCCCTACATATTGCTTGTCTCGCTTTAGATTTGGGTGAAGGTGACTGGTTGTGGACAACACCGGTTACTTTTGTTGCGTCTGCAAACTGTGGTCTTTATTGCGGAGCTAAAGTGGACTTTGTTGATATTGATTCAGCAACTTATAACATGTGCCCTAAAAAGCTAGAGCAAAAGCTAATTACTGCTAAAGCCACCGGAACTTTACCTAAAGTCGTGGTTCCTGTTCACTTATGTGGTCAGCCTTGTGATATGGAATCCATTGCTAAGCTAGCCAAAGAATATGGCTTTAAAGTCATTGAAGATGCTTCTCATGCTATTGGTGGTCAATATCATGAACAACCAATCGGTAATTGTAAGTATTCTGATATTACCGTATTCAGTTTTCACCCTGTAAAAATTGTCACAACGGCTGAAGGTGGTGCTGCATTAACGAACCAGAAAGAGCTAGCGGATAAAATGGCTCTCTTGCGCAGTCATGGTATTACACGAGATCCTGAAATGATGACGGAAGCTTCTCATGGAGGCTGGTATTACCAACAGGTTGATTTAGGTTTCAACTACCGCATGACAGAACTTCAAGCAGCGTTGGGTGTCACGCAAATGCAGCGTCTTGATGAATTTGTTGCGGCGCGCCATGTGTTGTCTAAGCGCTATAATCAAACGTTATCTGAATTACCTTTAGTACTTCCTTATCAACTGGAAAACACGTACTCAGGTCTGCATTTATTCGTAATTCGTTTGAAGTTAGATGAGATATCACTAACTCATAAACAAGTGTTTGACGCACTGCGTGAAAATGGTATTGGCGTTAATTTGCATTACATACCGGTTCATACTCAGCCATATTACCAGGTTATGGGCTTTACTGAAGGGGATTTCCCTGAATCAGAACGTTACTATCAAGAAGCGATCTCACTGCCAATGTTCCACGGTATGACGGAAGCACAGCAAAATACCGTTGTTCGTGTAGTAACCGAAATTTTGACAGGTAAATAATGAACGTTGCTATTATTCCTGCACGTGGTGGCAGTAAGCGTATTCCTCGTAAAAATATTAAGCACTTCCATGGCAAGCCTATGATCGCTTACTCAATCGAAGCTGCACTTGCTTCGGATTGTTTTGATAAGGTGATTGTCTCTACTGATGATGCTGAGATAGCCGAGGTAGCGAAAAAATATGGTGCTGAAGTGCCATTTTTACGGCCTTCAAATATCTCCGATGATTATGCTACCACCATGGATGTGATGCACCATGCAATAACTTGGTGCGCTAACAATGGCTGGGATATTGGTGATGTTTGTTGTTTGTACGCCACCGCTCCGTTTGTTTTACCTGAAGATCTTCAGAAAGGCTATGAGCTACTTAGGGGAACGAGTGTGCAATTTACATTTAGTGCCACATCGTTTCCGTTTCCGATTCAGCGTGCAATTAAGCTTGATGAGCAAGGTTCTGTTTCGATGTTTTCGCCTGAAAACGAACAGGTAAGATCACAAGACTTGGAAGAAGCGTATCACGATGCTGGCCAGTTTTATTGGGGTCGCAAAGATGCTTTCTTGAATAAATTATCGGTGTTTTCCAGCCACTCTAAGGCCGTGCTCTTACCGAGAAAACGCGTTCAAGATATTGATAACCAAGAAGACTGGGAACTGGCTGAATCTCTTTTCTCAGCATTAAGGTTAGGATAAACCATGAAGGTTACCTTCCGAGTGGATGCGTCACTATTTATCGGTAGTGGCCACGTCATGCGCTGTTTGGTGCTTGCAGATATATTAAAGAGTAGAGGTTTCTCCGTATACTTTGCTTGTCTGCCTCAGCCTGGGGACATGATCGCATATATCCGTGATAGAGGCTTTGACGTATTAGAGTTGACTCCCTCTTGCCTACCTATGACTCCCTCCCATAGCGCTGACTATAAAGCTTGGCTTCAACGTAGCGTTGAAGAAGATGCAAATGACTTTTTATCCAAAGTTGATTATTCCGAATGGGTGATTGTGGATCACTATGCACTGGACCGTGAATGGGAAAGCATTATTATTGGTAAGCTTTCATGCGCTACTTTATCGATAGATGACCTTAACCGTGAACACTGTAGTGATATTATTCTTGACCAAAACCTATGGCCGAACCTTGAAGAAAGATATTCAAATTGTTCTGCTACCAAGCTCCTTGGTCCTGAATATGCTCTTTTAAGAGAGAGTTTTTCAATATTGCGAGGTTCCCCCCGAGATTCAATATCCAATCAACTCTTAGTCTTTTTTGGTGGAACAGATCCTACAAATGAGTGCGAGAAGTTTATTCTTGCAGCAAATGAGTTTAAGAGGCTCCCGTTTAATACTATTTTGATCACGGGGAGAATTAACCCTCGTTTTGATACTTTGTCAAAGCTTAATCAAAATCGAAGTGTAGCAATATATAAGAACTTAGAGAGCTTCGACTTATCTTTAAGCAACAGTAAATATGCGATTGGTGCTTCGGGAGTCAGTAATTGGGAGCGGTTCTGCCTGAAAGTTCCTGCTTCAATAGTTTCCGTCGCGGAGAATCAAGTAGTACTTTCTAATTACTTGTCTGATTTAGGATTTGTTGAATACTTAGGTGAAGGCACAACGACTACTACCAATACTTATAGGGATGAGTTAACACGTCTATACGAAAGGTGGGAGCACATCAAACCTTTTAGTGATTTTGAAGTTGATGGCTTCGGTGCGAATAAGGTCGTTCAAACAATGGAGAGCTTTTGTCGTGAAAAAAAGAGTGATTAAATTTAGGCTACTTGAAGAAAGCGATTTAGAAGAAATTCTCGCTTGGAGAAACTCTCCAGATGTTAGAAAAAACATGTACACCTCTCATGAAATCACTATGGATGAGCATAAGTCATGGTTTTCTAGCATGTGCAAGGATAGTTCAAAAGAGTATTTTTTAGCTGAGTTAAATGGAGAGCCAGCTGGGGTTGTTGGATTTACAGATATAAATCGAATTCCTGGAATCGCTTCTTGGGCATTTTATGCGTCGCCCAATGCGGTAAGAGGTACCGGATCTTTGATGGAATATCGGGCCCTAGAGCACGCATTTACTGAATTAGATTTGCACAAATTACGCTGTGAGGTTTTAGGTTTTAATCAACCGGTGGTGAAATTACACTCCAAATTTGGTTTTAAAGTTGAAGGTACTCATCGAGATGCTTTCTTCAATGGGACTGAATATCACGATGTAGTACATTTGGGTATCTTTTCACATGAGTGGAAAGATATTAGAAACCTTATGAAAGATAAATTGAGAGTATACGAAGAAAATGAATAAAAACATATACATCGATAATCGAGAAATTGGTCCTAATTGCCCTCCCTATATTATTGCTGAGCTTTCTGCTAACCATAATGGCGATATAAACCGAGCTTTTCAGATTATGGAAGAAGCAAAAAAAGCAGGTGCTGATGCGATTAAACTTCAAACCTATACCCATGAAACTATCACTATGGATAGTGACTCGGAAGAGTTTCAAATTCATGGCGGTTTATGGGATGGCCAAACTCTGTATGAGTTGTATAAAGAAGCGCATATGCCTTGGGAATGGCACAAGCCTTTGTTTGAAAAAGCAAAAGAGTTAGGTATTACGATATTTAGTTCACCATTTGATTTTACCGCTGTAGATTTATTAGAGGAGCTAGACGCTCCCGCATACAAAATAGCATCTTTCGAAGTGGTTGATTTACCTCTGATTAAGCGTGTTGCTCAAACGGGTAAGCCGATGATTATCTCAACGGGAATGGCCAATGAGGAAGAGATTGCAGAAGCAGTAAAAACTGCGAGAGATAACGGGTGTAAGGAATTGGTTGTATTACATTGTGTTAGTGGCTATCCAGCCCCTGCAGAACAATATAACTTAAAGACGATTGCCGATATCGCAGAGCGGTTTGACGTTTTATCTGGCCTTTCTGATCACACTATCGACAATGCTACCGCCGTTGCTTCGGTTACTCTAGGTGCATGTTTGATAGAAAAGCATGTCACGATGGATCGAAATGGTGGCGGTGCCGATGATAGCTTTTCTCTTGAGCCTCATGAATTAGCAGCATTATGTAAAGACACGAAAACGGCTTGGCAAGCGATGGGGCAAGTGAACTACGAAAGAACAGAAGCTGAAAAGGGGAATGTTAAGTTCCGTCGTTCTTTATATGTAGTAAAGGATATTGCTAAGGGTGAATTTTTGACGCCTGAAAATGTTCGTAGCATCCGACCTGGGTTTGGTTTAGCCCCAAGATACTACGAAGAGATTATAGGAAAAAAGGCTTCATCTAATATAGAGGCAGGGACTCCTTTATCGTTGGGTTTATTTGAATAAAAAATCATGTCATTTTAGATAGCTGGATAGAGATTCTCTTTTGAAGGCTATCTTCGTTTTTTTCTAGTTCACTTATAATATCGACAAAGTTAGAAACTTCATCATCTGGAATTATTTTATATATATCACAGTACTCTTCCATTCCGATACCTGCTGAAGAGTTAATGGATATGATATTAACTGTATCTATACTCGATAGTAAATATATCTCCAAAGGCAGCTTACTCGACAAGAAAGTCACACCTTTTTCTTTGAATGATGAATAATCTGATTCATTTTCCTTTGGATGCAGCTTTAAAACCGGGTCAAAACCTTCCCTTTTACTTTCCGATATTATCAAGTCATAAATTTTATAAAAGAAGTCATCATCAACAAGTTTGCCCTTCAGTTTTTTGAAGGTCGGCTGTGTGGCGATGATTAATGTTTTTCTATTTAGATCATGAGAACCATCAAACCTGAAGCAGCGTTGAATATTTGAAATATTCGTTTTATTTTTGGATAAAACTAGTTTTTCCCCTTTATGTCGTACTGATTCCGGTAGTTTTTCTGGGTGTATTACATGGATATTAGTACATTGTTTTCGTTCGCCAAATACATGGTGCTTGGGTGTTTTATTTGACAGGAAACGAAGGAGTTGTTTTAATCTTGACTCTATCTTATGCTCAACATAATTCCCCATACCATCTTCAATCATTGAGTATGATGGAGATAGCAGTCGAAACAGTCTGGACATTTTGTTGTTATCATTGTAAAGATATAACATTGTAATTATAGAATTAAAGTTCAATTTATCATCGTACTTCTGTAATAACTTTACTAGAATTAACTTTAAGTGTTTAGAAATTGGCCAGCCACGAAGAGAACATAATAAAATGTATCTTCCAACATATCCACTTTTCTTTATATGCTTAACTAGTAATTTCCTGCTTACTAGTATTAATTCTATATTTTCCGGTAGTGTTTTAGTGTTTATATCATCTGGTTCAACCTCTTGATAATCATAAAAGAAAATTATTTTCGATAATGTATCACTGTCTGAATTCTGTGACTTATACAGGCTAAATAACAGGTGTCGAACTGTTGAACAAATATATAAATCCATTACTTCTCCTTCTCATTTTCATTTTTTATTTTATTTATCAGTATTATCGATGTGAATAGATAAAGGAAGTATGTTCCTGGATGAGATAGAGGTATATAACTTAATCCTGCTGAGAATATAAAAATTGGCATTATTATAAGAAGCGGAGAGTAACTTGAATTGAAGTGTCTGATACCATATATAAATGGAACAAGTAAGACTGAAAAATATAACAAGGCCCCAATAAAACCATACTTTACAGTCCTGTCTATAATGCTGTTATGAAAGTTCTTATTATCAAATGTCGCAAGAGAACGTCTAACATCCCCTTTTTTATACATGTCTTGTATGATTTTTAGGTGTTGTTTTTGTCCTAGTCCAGACCAAGATGGGGTGTCTTTTACTATATTGTAACCAACCATCCAGAGTTGAATTCTTATTCCCCATGATGCATCTAAGTTGCCTGAACGCAATAAGTTGACCTCTTCTACCGTTCGGTTTACACGACTTTCTATAACTGGGTAACTTAAAATAATAACAGTAGAAAATAATAGTAAGCTTGATAGGGTTAGCTTCCAGTTTCTCTTTTTTATGAAAATTATGAATATAATTGTCATATACACAGTAATTAAAGCTAACCATGTCCCTCTTGTGTCAATCAAAAGGACGTTGATGCTCAGTAAAATAAAGCTGAATGTGGAAAAAAAGGAAAGTAACTTACTCCTGCTTATATAGCAGAGGTAAAGCGTTATTATAGATAATAATCCAATGAAATTAGAGTAAGGAATAGGGTTTAATGGGAGTTTCATTTTTCCTAGATCCTCAAACTCTATAATAGTCATAGTTTGGTAAGATATGTATATAGAGCTTAGAGTTGTTATATATATTAAAAAACGGTAACGAATGGACTTGGGAAAGGATATTGTAGAATATAAAAGTGTGCTAATGAGAACTCTTATTTCTGATGAACTATAGCCATTTTGATAATATTTAAATGTAGCATAAGCTGTGCATATTAGAATCAATATTATAATGTTGTTGTGTTCTATTTTTATATGATCAAGCTTTACTATGCTACATAATATCTTTGTTACCAAAGATATTATGATCAGAGCGACTAGAATCTTATCCCCATTAGGGACGATAAACAGACCACTAACAGCCCAATAAATGGGTAGCAAGTGTATAAATTGCATTATATTTCGAAACATATTATTTGTATGGATTGAGATTACTTTCAGGACGAGTCTTAAGCAGCCTTAAGATCCACATATATTGCTCTGGTTTTTTACTCACATAATCTTCAATACATTGATTCATCATACGTGCATCTTGTTCTTCACTTCCTGTTGGAAATGGAAGCGCAGGGTAAAAGTCCAGGGTGTATTGGCCCGTATTACTATCGTATTGAGCAAACAAGGGAACAATTTTAGCTTTGCTCAGTTTAGATAGACGGCCAAGGCCTGAGATGGTTGCTTTTTGTGTTGCGAAAAAGTCAACGAAGACACTGTGCTCCCGGCCAAGATCTTCATCGGGTAGGTAGTAGCCAAGGTAGCCGTCACGTACTGACTTGATGAAAGGTTTGATACCGCCGCTACGATCGTAAACTCGTCCACCATATTGAACACGTTGCCTGTGCATTAACCAGTCACTGAGCTTATTTTTCTGTGCTTTTGCCATGGCTGATACCGGAAGGTTACGCGATGCCAGCAATACCGCAGGGATATCGATAGCCCATGTGTGCGGCACCAACAAGATAACGTTCTCTCCGCTGTCCGTCATATCGGTTAGGTTACTCAGGCCGTTTATCGAAGTGTTGTTTTCTAGCCAGCCTTTACTCTTTAAGGTCAGTGAGGCAAACCCCATCAAAAATGAGATGGAAGTAACGTATGAGTGATAGAGAGTTTCTTCGCGCTGTTCTACCGATTGCTCGGGAAAGCACATCTCAAGGTTTACGCGAGCTCGGCGGTTAGCCTTATTCTTGATTTTTACAGCTTGCTTAGCCATAAACTTGGCTAATATCAAGCGAATGCTATTAGGCAAGAAGCAGACTAAAGACGATAACAAAACAGCAATCCAAGTTCCCCAGTACTTAGGCGCTAGAAACCCCCATTCAAACTCAGGGTTGTAAGCTTTTGGATCAAAATCATTGCGTTGTGTGGTCATTCATTTACTACATTATTTAAATCAGAGAGTTAACTTTATATTGGTCACTCTGGGAATGATTATATTCGTTAGGTATTACCAATAATACACACTAAAAATAGGATGTATTATTGGTCTTAATCTTAAATATACCGTTAAGCGTTTACGATCTTCATGTACTCAGCAACGCCATCGGCTACGGCTTTAAACTTGATATCGCAACCTGTATTGCGAAGCTTAGTTAAGTCGGCTTGAGTGAATTCTTGGTAAGCACCTTTTAAATGCTCAGGGAAAGGAATCGTTTCGATTTCGCCTTTACCATGGTGCTTGATGACTGCCTTGGCGACTTCTTCAAACGATTCAGCATTGCCTGTACCTAGATTAAAGAGGCCAGATACACCATTTTCTAAGAACCACAAGTTGACCGCCGCGACATCACCGACATACACAAAATCACGTTTGAAAGTTTCGCTACCTGCAAACAACTTCGGGTTTTCACCGGCGTTCATTTGATTGTTGAGGTGGAATGCGACTGAAGCCATGCTGCCTTTGTGTTGTTCACGAGGGCCGTATACATTGAAATATCGGAAACCAACGATTTGTGGAAGCGTTTCGTTGTGTGCTGCTGCATCCGCGGTTAAGCGGCGAACGTAGTTATCAAATTGTTGTTTTGAATAGCCGTAGACATTCAATGCACCTTCGTACTCTCGCTCTTCAATGAAAGTATCGGTTTCACCGTAAGTCGCAGCTGAAGAGGCATACAAGAAAGGGATTTCACGCTCAACACAGTAATGAAGTAGCTCTTTTGAGTATTCATAGTTGTTGAGCATCATGTATTTGCCATCCCACTCGGTAGTGGCAGAGCATGCACCTTCATGGAAAATCGCTTCAATGTGACCGAAATCATCACCAGCCATGACTTGAGTTAGGAAATCATCACGATCCATGTAATCTGTGATATCTAGGTCAACAAGGTTCTTAAACTTCTTGCCATCTTTTAAGTTGTCGACGACTAGAATATCGTTGTGGCCTGCTTCATTGAGCGCCTTAACAATATTGCTGCCAATCATGCCAGCACCACCCGTTACGATAATCATAACTTTCTAACTCTTTTGAATACAAAACTGCCACCAGTATAGCAAGAATTGGATAAAGCGGGCTAGTGGAATAATTCCCCAACCGGAGTATGATACGGCAAGCTAAGTTATAATTTTTATTGAGTTAATAGCTCAAAACATAGGTATTATCATGAAGATTGCAGTAGCCGGTACCGGATATGTAGGTCTATCAAATGCAATGTTGTTAGCGCAGCATCATGAAGTAATCGCGGTAGATATCATTGATGACAAAGTGACAATGCTAAATAACAAGCAGTCGCCGATTGTTGATAATGAGATTGAGCACTTTTTGTCAAACAAGACGCTGAACTTCAGGGCAACAACAGACAAAGCGGCTTACCAAGACGCTGAATTTGTCATCATTGCCACACCAACTGATTATGATCCGAAAAATAATTATTTCGATACCAGTTCTGTGGAGTCGGTTATTAAAGACGTCATGGATATCAATCCAAATGCAGTCATGGTGATCAAATCAACGGTCCCTGTTGGCTATACTGAGCGCGTTAAGCAAGAGCTGAACTGTGAAAACGTTATGTTCTCACCTGAGTTTTTACGCGAAGGCAAAGCCCTGTACGATAACCTACACCCATCACGAATTATCGTGGGTGAGTGCTCTGAACGCGCTAAAGTATTTGCTAATCTTCTGGTGGAAGGCGCTGAAAAAGAGAACATCGATGTGCTCTTTACCAATTCAACAGAAGCTGAAGCGGTAAAACTATTCTCTAATACTTATCTCGCGATGCGAGTTTCTTACTTCAATGAGCTTGATTCTTACGCGGAAGCGCATGGCTTGGATTCTCGTCAGATCATCGAAGGTGTTGGCTTAGATCCTCGTATTGGTAATCACTACAATAACCCTTCATTTGGTTACGGTGGTTACTGCTTACCGAAAGATACCAAACAGTTGTTAGCAAATTACCAAGATGTACCAAACAACATTGTTGGTGCCATCGTTGATGCTAACCGAACCAGAAAAGATTTTATTGCGGATTCCATTATCAAGCGATCTCCTAAGATTGTTGGCATCTATCGATTGATAATGAAAGCCGGTTCGGACAACTTCCGTGCTTCTTCGATTCAAGGCATCATGAAGCGTTTGAAGGCTAAAGGTATTGAAGTGGTCGTATTCGAACCTGTGTTAGAGGAAGAGCATTTCTTTAACTCGAAGGTTTATTCTGACCTAGAAGCGTTCAAAGCTGTATCGGATGTGATTGTATCTAACAGAATGGTTGATGAACTCTCCGATGTTGCAGACAAGGTATACACACGAGACCTTTTCGGCAGTGATTGATTACAGCAGCGATTCATTGCAGTTGAATTTTAGCGATTGCTAATTCGACCAGATGTTAACAGCTCGATCTATCCGTTTAGTGGCGATATACTGAACTATTGAACGGATAGGGATACTAATGACCAATGAAAACACGTGACAAGATTGTTTACGCGGCGCTAGAACTTTTTAATGAGCACGGCGAGCGTAGTATTACGACCAATCATATTGCTGAGTATATCGAGATCAGCCCTGGTAACCTTTACTACCACTTTCGCAACAAACAAGAAATTGTCCGTGATATCTTTACTCTCTATTCGACAGAGCTGCTTGAAAGGTTCACCCCTATTCAAGGGCAACAAGAAAGCCTGACGCTACTAAAGCGCTACTTAGATTCTATCTTCACGCTGATGTGGAAGTACCGATTCTTCTATGCCAATCTACCGGAAATATTGTCGCGTGATGAAAAGCTCCATCTTGATTACATGGCCGTACAAGAAAAGCTGCAAACCAATCTTGTGGGTATCATGAGAGCCTTCGTTGAGTTGAACTTGCTCAAAGCAACAGATGCAGAAATGAAGTCGATGGTGACGTCTCTTCACTTGATTGCATCGGGTTGGTTGGCGTATCAGTCTGTCATGTCGCCAAAAGCTCAAATTACCGAGCAAGTGGTCCATCAAGGAATGCTGCAGATGATCGCGACGGTTAAACCCATTGCGACAGCCCAAGGCTTTGAGCAACTAACGCTATTAGAAGATGGTGTCAGGGCGTTGAACTCAAAGTAGAAAGAGACGAGTAAGCGAGATACGGGTAACGAAGAGCTTTACTCGCATCCCGTATCTGCTCTTACCTAACCAACCAACTCTTCGGGTTTTGAGCTTTACTATTTCTACGGATTTCAAAGTAAAGCGATGGACGGGTTTGGCCGCCAGTGTTACCGACAAGTGCAATGGCTTCACCTGCTTTCACCTTATCACCTTCCTTTTTCAATAGCGCTTGGTTAAAGCCGTAGAGCGTCATATCACCTTTACCGTGGTCGAGCAGTACCACTAAGCCATAACCTCGCAGATACTCGGCAAATACCACCGTACCTGAGTAAACCGACTTTACTTGCTGGCCGTAATTAGCGTTGATCACCATGCCTTTCCAGTTTACTTGGCCAGTTTGACGAGAGCCGTAGTTATGTAGGACATTCCCTTTTATTGGCCAAGGCAGCTTTCCTTTGCGCTTGGCTAAACCATCCATAGGGACAGAGTTCTGTCTCTCGCGAGCGGCTTTCTCTGCTTTGGCAATCTCGGCTTTGAGGCGAGTTTCATTGCGCTGGAGTTCAGCTAAATAACTCTTGTCACCGGAGATATTATTTTTAATATTACCAACCGTTTTCTTACGTTGAACTTGTGTCTGTGACAGCTTATCGCGCTTTGTCGTTTGTTGTTTTAAAAGCGTTGTTATTTGTTCTTGCTCAAGTTGGCGTTGTTTCTGGCTTTCTGCTAACTCCCGTTGAGTGTGTTCAATCGTATTTATCGTTGCAGAGCGAGCTTTAGCAAGATGTTGGTAGTAGTGGCTAATGCGGTCTTCTTCAACACCGGTATTGAGGATATGAGAAGAGGCTTTCGCTCGACTTGTCATATAGTAAGTTTGAATCAGTTGTTCTAACTTGTCTGTCTGCACTTTTTTTTGTGCGGTGAGTTCTGTGATCTTTGTGTTCAAGTTGGCAATGTTAGCATTGGCCGTCTTGAGTTGCTTTTTGCTATCTAAAATCGCTTTTTCAAGTGAAGCAATGGCGAGCTCTTGCTTCTTTAGATTGGCTTGCAACGTATCCAGTTTTTTTTGCTGTGAAGATAGGGCTTTTTGTTGACGAGATATTTCGCTCGACACACCTTTTAGCTCACCTTGCGATGCGGCAAATGACGATGAAGATAAAACAGCAACACAAAGGCTGGTCGATATCAAAAGAGTCCGGTTAATGGCTCGAATATATTTCATCATTATTGTCATTTAGTTGTATTCATCTGCTCTTAATTTTTCGAATTTTGCTGAATTGAACCCATATCTGCTTTGAGCTCTTCGCATCTCGGTAACTCGCATCTCGTTACTGCGCTTAAATCCCATCACCATAGATAAAATGCTGTGAGCGACCGTTAAACCCTTGGTCCATATCCAAAGACGGTTTATCCGTTTGTGGTTTGCCGACAATCTTGGCTGGAACACCAGCAACGGTAGTATGGGGAGGCACGGCTTGAAGTACCACAGAGCAAGAACCTATCTTAGCTCCTTCGCCCACTTCAATGTTGCCCAAAATCTTCGCGCCGGCCCCAATCATGACACCTTCGCGAATTTTAGGGTGACGATCACCACCTTCTTTACCGGTACCACCCAATGTAACGTCTTGAAGAATCGACACATCATTTGCAACTACAGCCGTTTCACCAATCACAATACCTGTAGCGTGGTCGAGCATGATTGCTTTACCAATACGAGCCGCTGGGTGAATGTCCACTTGGCAGGCGACTGAAATTTGGTTTTGTAAGTAAGTAGCAAGCGCGATGCGCCCTTGTTTCCATAACCAATTAGCCACGCGGTAGCCTTGTAGAGCATGATACCCTTTTAAATAAAGCAGAGGCATTGAATACATTTCAACGGCGGGGTCGCGGGTGACCGTCGCGCAAATATCACAAGCGGCGGCGTCAATGATGTCTGCATCTTCCGCGAAGGCTTGTTCAACCACTTCGCGCACAGCCATTGCTGGCATTGAAGCGGTTTTGAGTTTATTGGCAAGGATATAACTAAGCGAAGCACTCAAACTGTCGTGATTGATAATAGTGGCGTGGTAAAAACTCGCTAGCATAGGCTCTTGTTCTGATTGCTCGCGAGCTTCCTTCACGATGCATTGCCAAACTTTTTGCTGTTCACAGTGTTTCATTCTTCCATCCATCTTATCTATTTTATTCCACGACTGAATACGCGATGTTATCGCTCTGACTTTTTGTCTCGAGCAAGTAGGTCTTGCGCCGCTAAGTGAGCATCTTTCCCTTGATACAGCACTTGATAAATTTGTTCAACAATTGGCATCTCAACGCCCATACGCTCTGATAGTAACCAAACTTCTTTGGTGTTGCGATAACCTTCGACCACTTGGCCGATTTCTTCTTGCGCCGTGTCGACGTCTTTACCTGAACCTAAAGCTAAACCAAAACGACGGTTACGAGATTGGTTATCGGTACATGTCAGCACTAAGTCGCCTAATCCAGCCATGCCCATAAAGGTTTCTGGTTGCGCACCAAGTGCGGCGCCTAGTCGGCTCATTTCAGCCAAACCTCGGGTTATCAAAGCCGTACGTGCATTGGCACCAAAGCCAATACCATCCGACATGCCTGCGCCGATAGCGATGACATTTTTAACTGCGCCGCCAAGTTGCATGCCGATGAAATCTGAGTTTGCGTATACGCGGAATGTTTTGCCGCAGTGGATTTTTTCTTGGAGCTCTTCTAGAAAAACTTCATCAGGTGAAGCGACAGAGATAGCCGTTGGCATGCCCATCGCTAACTCTTTGGCGAAGGTCGGTCCTGATAGAACCGCTAACGAGTAACCATCACCCAGCACATCATGCGCGACATCTTTAAGCAGGCGGCCTGTCTCTGGCTCTAAGCCTTTGGTGGCCCAGCAGATGCGAGAGTTCGTCGTTAAGTACGGCTTCAGGTTGTTGAGCACGATACCAAACACATGGCTAGGAACGACAATGAGAAGGTCACGGCTTGCAGTGACTGCTTTTTCTAAATCCGACTCAATGATTAAACTTTCCGGAAAATCGATATTGGGTAGAAACGCATTGTTAGCTCGCTCTAATTCGAGGCGCGCCATATGCACAGGATCATGTCCCCAGAGAACAACATTGGCACCGTTACGAGCTAGAGATATCGCTAAAGATGTCCCGTAAGAACCTGCGCCAATCACTGTCATAGCAATCTCTTTGCCATAAGCATTGGTCGTATTAGTCGGGTGAGTTGTTTCTGTCATGCTTCCACCTAAAAATAATGAGGGAAATCGAAAAGTTCTGTGAGTGCTCTTTATCTAATAAAGGTGCTCCCCCTAAAAGGAAGCGCTCTCTACCAAGAGAATATACAAAAAATGCACATCGCAGAAGCTGCGATGTGCATTTAAAAGCTCATTCTCTAATAAAAGCCAAGCTTCTAATCAAAACTAAGCTCCCAATAAAAAACCAAGCTTCAAATAAAAGTGGCTATATAAGCGTTAAGTTCTGGTTTGAGACTTAAGCTTGTTCGCCTTCAGCTTGTTGAGCTTGGTTTTGTAGGTAGTTCATGAACAATGCATCGAAGTTGACTGGTGCTAGGTTCAGTTGTGGGAATGTACCTTTAACCACTAGGCTAGAAATCGTTTCACGAGCGTATGGGAACAAGATGTTCGGGCAGAAAGCGCCTAGGCAATGTGCAAGCTGGCCAGCTTCCATTTCGCTTGCAGAGAAGATACCACCTTGCTGAACTTCACAAAGGAATGCTGTGTCTTCTGCGTTCTTAACGGTAACCGTTAGACGTAGGATGACTTCGTAAACGCCTTCGCCAAGTTCACGGCTTTGAGTGTCTAGGTCCAGTTTTACATCTGGGTTCCACTCTTTTTGAAACATGTCTGGAGAGTTTGGCGCTTCGAAAGAGACGTCTTTTAGGAAAATACGTTGGATTGCGAAGTTCTGTTGTGCGTCTTGTTGTGCTGCTTCAGCCATTTTCTTGTCCTTAAAAATTTATAATTAGGTTTTGCTCGTCATATCAGCCGAACAAAACCTTAAAGTCATATTCGTGTAATTAGGTCAGCTTACTTCTTGTAGTTAACGGTTTTTGCCTTGAACTACTTCTTACCTTTAACTAAAGGCAAGTTAGCTTCGCTCCAAGCCACTAAGCCACTTTTCAGTACGCTAACATTTTCAAAACCAGCTTTAACCAGTAAGTTAGCGCTTTCTTGAGCAGTTTGACCTGTCTTGCATACTACGATGATTGGGTCAGCTTTATGACTTTCAAGGTTACCAAAGCTATTTGCTTTAATATCTGACGGCAAAATGTGAAGTGCGTCAGTAATATGTCCCTTTTTGAATTCATCCTTTGTACGAATATCAACCACAACGCCGTTTTCACGGTTAATTAGTTGTGTGGTTTGCGCTGCAGTAACCTCTTTGTAGGCCGCGTTTGATGTTTTGATAACGCTCGCAATGATGGCAACAACCAAGCCGATCCATACGATGGCTAAAATCATATTCTCTTGAAAAAATGGAACTAACTCTTGCATATCTTGAACTCTTATTCGTTATTGGGCGAAAAACTATAGGTCAGGAGTATAGCGAAGTTTAGTTTTTTGTATAGAGAGCTTAAAAGGATTCTACCGCTTAGTTGTGCATGCCGTTAGAGTGTTTTGGGGGTATCAAACATGATGTACAAATATTCATAAAGAATGAGCTTTGTTGCATAAATCGAATGAACTAAATCAGAATCTTACGATCAGATCAGGGACAACGCATTCACTTACTTTAATTTCAGGCCGAAGCCTCGCTACAAACCCACTAACTGGCGCAAGTACAATAACTCACTAATCAACCGAGGTTCACTTACGTTCTGGATTGACGAAGAGGCGATAACTGAGTGGAAACAACCTAAGCAGGATAGGCGTGGTAGACCACGATTGTTTAGTGACCTAGCTATTACAACTGCTCTTATGGTAAAGCGAATTTTTTCCTTGCCTTTAAGGGCGTTGCAAGGCTTTATCGACTCCGTTTTTAGATTGGCGAATGTTCCATTGGTTTGTCCCCACTATACCGGCATAAGTCGTCGAGCTAAGGATGTCGAGGTTTGCTTTAAAACCTCTTCACGAGGCACTATTCAGCACCTAGCCATTGATGCAACTGGACTCAAGGTATACGGTGAGGGCGAATGGAAAGTGAAAAAGCATGGAACCGATGGTAAGTGTCGAGTCTGGCGTAAACTCCATCTTGCCGTTGATATCGATACTCATGAAATTATCGCAGCTGAGCTGACACTATCAGGCGTGACAGATGCGAAAGTACTCCCCAATCTACTCAAACAAACACGCAGAACCATCCAGGAGATCTCGGGAGATGGCGCATACGATACAAGGGAGTGCTATAGGGCGATTAGGGTTAAGAAAGCGAGACCTCTAACCCCTCCGCTTGAGGGAGCAGCCTTCTGGGGAAAGGGGCATCCACGCAATCTGGCGGTTGGCTGCCAGAAACTCTATGGGTAGAACAAAAAGTGGAAACAGAAGTATGGTTACCACAGACGTTCACTGTCTGAAACCGCTATGTATCGCGTGAAACAGTTGCTTGGAGCATCACTCACTCTTCGTAATTACAATGCACAAGTTGGGGAGAGTTACGCCATGATCAAAGCACTCAACAAGTTAACTGAGGATAGATATGCCCGAAACTCAGTATATCGTTTAAAAGGTGTACGATTTAGCTAGCGTCCGCTCTTAAGCTGAATTCAGCAACAAAGCCAGCTGAATGCTGTCCTAAAGCTATTTGAACGGTAAAGTGGTAGTTAATCGAATTGTATGATGAATTATTTATATAAATTACTTATGATATTTTTCTATTGTATTGTCTATCGCGTTGAGGTGATGGTTATGATATAATACTACGATTTTTTACTCATTAATGTATGTTTTAATAATTTGGTTATATTAAGACAGACTAAACGAATTATAATTTGGTGATGATAGTGAACAATGTATTAATATATTCATTTTATACTGATGATAAATATTACTCTAAAAAGAAAGATGAACTAATAGCTAATTTAAAAAGGCTTAATATTGAATATAAAATTGACTTGCTTACAATCCCTGAAGGTTTAGAGTGGAGTGATGTTTGTAGAAAAAAAATTGAAATGTTCAATCAAGCATGTGTTGAAAATCCGGATAAAAAAGTTTTCTGGATTGATGTAGATTGTCAAATTAATTACTTGCCTGAATATATTGCTAATTTTAGCTCAGATATTATAGGCTTCGCTCGAGGTTTCTCATCACCGATGAAAACAGGTTATCATTTACGAAGCCGTTTTTGGGAACCTTGCTTTATTGGAGTCAATAATACACCTAATGCAAGACGATTTATTAGCGATGCATTAGCTAAAGAGAAAGAGTTTACTGGCAAAGCAACCGATGATTACTTTTTTGAAGAGTCATGGCGTATGAATTGTGATTTATTGAGTTATCAAGTTATTCCTTCAAGGGAGAGAGCTGATGGTGAAAGCGAAGGGTTTTTTAGTTTTGGTGCCTCTGGTAATGTAGAGAACTTTGTAGGTAAAGTCGCTCAACACGAAAAAATAAATAATAGTACTGATAAGAAGCAAGTATTGATCAGCACGCTGTCGAAATTTGGACTTCTTAAGTATGCTATAAAAGCTAAAAGAGTTATTTCCGGTGGAGTAAATACAGCGGAAGTTCATGCGGAAAAACTATCTCTAAAAAGCTTTAAGCATAAAGTGTTAGTAAGTGCTCTAAATAATAAATTTGAACAAATTTCCGACTTGAGAAATAAGAATATTATGGCTCAAGATCAAGTGAAGAGTGATATTTTAGCTCAAGCCGACTCAATCCTTGAGTACCAAAACTATGCCAATGGATTAAACCCTATCCCCTTATGTTGGTGGTTTAATCCAGCACCAGGTAACTTTGGTGATTGGTTAAGTCCTTACATTATAACCAGAATTGCAAATCGCTCTGTGAAGCTGATAACGCCAAATAAAATGAAGTCCTTTGATGGTAAAAACCTTATATCAATCGGTTCAATTGCTAAATTTGCAAATAGCAAATCTGTAGTGCTTGGTTCGGGTGTTAGCCGAAGAGAAACTGAACTCAATAATGGTGCAGAGTATCTGATGCTTAGAGGTCCGATTACTAAAGAGGTATTGGAATATGATGGCGGCTCTATGACAAGAGAGGTTTTTGGTGATCCTGCTATTGTTATGCCAAAGATTTTCGAATGTGAAAGAAGTTATAATGGTAGAGTTGCATTAGTTCGCCACTTTTCGCACCTCGATGTAAATATTACTCTATCTGATAATATGGATGAAATTTCTATTTTAGCTTCAAGCTCGAATGATATTGAGTCTCTAATCTCTGAATTAAATAAATATGATTCGGTAATTACAAGTGCTATGCATTGCTATATTATATGTCAGGCATATGGAATACCTACAGCTCTAGTTAACTGGGCGTCTCACAGCGATAGGGTTGCTGGGGATGGTATGAAATACATTGATTATGCTGAGGGTGTTGGAGTTCAAGCCTTTGCTCCTAAGATTATAGCTGATGATTTTAATTCTATAGATGTGCAAAGCTTGCTTAACCATGAAAGAATATCTCAACAAAAAATTGATGAAACATACTCTTACTTGAGTCACGTAATTGACGAGTTTAAAAATGATTTTTAAAAAAAATATTAGACTTAATAAGTCGGATTTTTTTTTCTTTTTGAATAACATCAAAGATTATTTAAGTTTTGGTGATAGTAAAGTGTCTATTTGGTATTTTACTAAAATAAAGAATGTAGGGGATCTAGTTGGTCCCTATATAATTTCTAGTATTACTAAAAAACCAATAAGAAAGAACATACTTGGTGTTGGAAAACATTATTTATCTGCGGGGAGCATTTTAGAACAAGCTACGAAAAGTAGTATAGTTTGGGGAAGTGGAGTAATTAGTTCAACACAAAACGTTCCTGATTTCTTACAAAATGTATCATTAGTTCGTGGCTACTTAACTAAAAATAGGATACTTAATGGCGAATTTGATAATAAAATTGCCGTTGGCGATCCTGCTTTAGCGCTTCCTAGGTTTTATGTTCCTTCGGCTTCTAAGAAGTTTAAAATAGGTATCATACCTCATTATGTAGACTTCGATGATGTCACTAACTCAAACCAGGATGATAACATTCGAGTTATTGATGTCCGTCAAGATGTGGAAGATTTTATTGACGATTTAGTTTCATGTGAATATATTTTTTCTTCATCTTTACATGGTTTGATTATAGCTGATGCATATGGTGTACCTAACAAGTGGATTAAGCTATCCAATAAGTTAGATGGTGATGATTTTAAGTTTTATGATTATTATTCTGTTTACCCTAAGAGAGAAGTATCCCCTCTTACTTTGGGGTACGATAACTCACATGACTTTAATGATTATCTAGAACTGTGCAGTTATCAACAAGATGATATTTTGATCGATAATATATTGAGAAGCTTTAATTATGATTAGTGTGACAATTGTTGTCCCTATTTACAATAAAGAAGACTATATAATCAAGCTTGTAGAAACTATAGAAAGCCAATCCATACAACCTAACGAGGTTATTTTTATAGATGATGCCTCGACTGATTATTCTCTAAAAATACTGAAAAGTCTGAACTTAGACGAGAAATTTAAGATAATTGAAAATAGTATTAATTTAGGTGTGTCTCAGTCTAGAAATTTAGGAATATCTTTATCTAAAAATGACATAGTTTGCCTTTTGGACAGTGATGACTACCTTGAAGCTGATTATTTAATTTCTATGTATAAAGTAATGACAGAATTAAATTGTGACTTGTTGGGTTCATCTTATGCTTTTGATATTAATGGTAAGATAAAACATGCAAGAACAGTTAGTTGTGATGTTGATCATGTTAGGAAAGTATCGCTAAAAGATTTCTATAGAAGTTCATTATTTCATAGTTTACCTTTTACATGTTCTTCGGTTTTATTGAATAAAGAGAAGTTCTTGTCGCTAGGTGGTTTTCCTGTTGGGATTTCCATGGGCGAAGACCAGGTTCTTTGGACTAAGTTTTTGACTGAAGGGAAGTGCTATTTTATGAATAAATCTAAGGCTTATTATAGATTGAATGTAGCTAACTCCGCGTGTAGTAATAATTTATCTTCCGGATGGTTGGATTATCTTCCCCTTTTGAAAAACGAACAGTCAATATTTTACGATCTATATATATTCAAACTAATAAGTTATTATATGTTTTTTGTTTCCGATAAATCAAAATCCGATTATAAACAAGTTGTTAGATTGATTAAGCGGTGGTATCTACGTGCTCCTTTGGGAGGGCTCATTCAAACAATGAAAATACTTACAAAGGTTAAACATTAATGAATGCTATTAGTGCAATGATTAAATTGACTATTCATGTTGTTAGGAATATGAATCGTAAGTTTAAAGTGGTTTTTTCACTAATTTTGATATATATGCTCATTTCTCCTGTTTTTGAGTTGGCCATTTTTAACCTTATAGCATCTCTTCTTTCTGGTGATACTTCAGAAAAGTCGTCATCCTATTTATTATTGGCCTTGATGGCTTTAATATATGTTTTTAATTCCTGTCTTAAATTTTATACAAAAATAGGGAAAGTTAAATATATAAACGAAATAGTGGCTTTGACAGATAAAAATAGTGAGTCAGTGTTAAAGGGTAATATAAACTGGCTGAGAATGACGTTCTTAGAATTATTTAACGCAGTAAATTCGCTTGGCCATATTATTATTATATCGGTCCTGTCTGTTTTTATAAATAATATATTTGGTGTCATACTACTGCTTGGTGTTTCTGTTATATTTTTTGTTTTCAATGTGGAGTTGAAAAAACAAATATATCTTCAAAAAAAGATAAGATATAACACTTCCCTTTTAAGCTATCAGAAAGGCGAGAGCAATGTCTTGGCCAGAACTAAAGCTTCTGAAAAAATAACATTTATAATCAACTCCCTGGTTGCTGTGCTTATTGCTGCTTTGTTTTTTTGTCATATTGAGGGGCTTGTTGGGGCTAAAAATGGTTTAATATTATTGTTTGTTATCCGTTTTATTAGTTCTAATTTGTCTAATTTGGGCTCGTGTCTAATGAGGTTTAGCCGGGGTTGGGTTAATGTATTTGATAAGTATGACTCAGTATTGGAGAAACAATAATGGCTCGTATTGTTTATGTTGTAAATGTTGATTGGTACTTCAAACTTCATTGGGTAAATAGAGCTTTAGCTGCCAAAAAAAGCGGTTATGATATTACGATAATCACGCATTTCACCAGTACGGATATTCGAGGTTACTTTGAAGAGCTCGGATTCGATTGTATTGAACTGTCATTTTCCCGAAGCGGTGTGAATCCGTTCCTTGAGCTAGTTTCACTGTTCAAGCTTTATAAGCATTTAAAAGATCTACAGCCGAACTTAGTTCATTGTATCACAGTGAAGCCTTCAATATATGGTGGTTTGGTTTCTAATCTGTTAAGGCTTTCTTCATTAAAAAGTATTACAGGGTTAGGTGCAGTTTTTTCTAGTGAATCCCTCTTGTTTAGATTGTTAAGACCAATGGTAACAAGTTTCTATTATATGGTAGGTAACTCCGATAAGGGAGCATTTATATTCGAAAATAATTCTGATCGAACTATTTTCGAAAGAGCCCAAATAGGTCGTAAACAGCCATTAATACACATTGCAGGAGCCGGCGTCGACGTGTCACACTTTTACGAAAAATCCGTCGCTCTGGATTGTCTAGAGAGGGGTAAGCCATTGATTGTACTGTTTGCCGCTCGCCTGCTTAAAGACAAAGGTCTCGACACTTTGATGTCTGCGCTAGATTCTGTGAAAAGACAAGGTATTGACGTCGAGCTTTGGGTTGCAGGGTTATTTGACCTAGATTCTAAAAACTCATACACAGAAAAAGAAATTCAGACGCTCTCGGATGATGGGAAAATTAAGTGGTTAGGTTCTATTGCTGGTAAAGAAATGCCTTCAGTATTGAACTCAGTTGACATAGTCGCACTACCCACGCGTTATGGTGAGGGAATCCCTAGGATATTGATAGAGGCTGGTGCGACAGCTCGGGTCGTTTTGACATCGAATGTGAGCGGATGTAATGAATTCATATCAGACAAAATCAATGGTCGACTACTTGATCCTTCAGCGGTGGAGGAGTGGAGTCAGTGTATTATGGATATTGTTTCTAATCCATCGAGCTATCAATCTTATGCTGGGTGTCTAGCTAATGAGGTTAAAACTCGATATAGCGATGAAGTTGTAATCAGAAGGTTTCTAGAACTCTATGATACGCATTGTCGGTGATAGGCGTTTGCGACCGAGTTTTATTACTTAACTATTGCTCGAGTCGCATTGTTTTCACAGTTCGTTTGATTTAGCTTTTGCTCATTCGAGTCTATTTATTAAGAGTATAGCCTGTCGGCGCTTCTAGCAATATTCTTCTAATGCACTCCACATTAAAATCATGGCAGCATTCATCTAGTTCGTTTAAGAGAATTTGCATCTCTGGCCAACTAAGTTTGCTCTCTTGAGCTGTCATGATTTTTTCGTGGCTCGTGCCTTCAACATTATCTCCAATTAAAAGTTCTTCATATAACTTCTCGCCAGGCCTTAGGCCAGTAAATTTAATCTCAATATCGCCTTCATCTGAGTTTGAGCCTAGTTTTTCTTTCATTCCCATTAGGTGAACCATGCGTTTTGCAAGGTCTAGGATTTTAACGGGTTCGCCCATATCGAGAACGAATACTTGGCCATTATTCCCTATTGCTCCTGCTTGAATAACGAGCTGTGCGGCTTCTGGGATAAGCATGAAGTAGCGAATGATGTCTGGGTGGGTTACCGTTACAGGGCCGCCACATTTGATTTGCTTTTTAAATAATGGGACAACCGAACCTGAAGACCCTAAAACATTGCCAAATCGCACCATAGTAAAGGTCGTTTGGGTATCTTTGTCAGCTAAGCCTTGCAGAACGAGCTCCGCCATCCTTTTACTCGCTCCCATCACATTCGTTGGTCTTACCGCTTTGTCTGTAGAAATGAGAGTGAAATTCTTAACGCCACATTCTATCGCGGCTTGCGCGCAGGATAACGTGCCAAATACATTGTTACGGATCCCTTCTACGACATTATCTTCGACTAGAGGCACGTGCTTGTATGCTGCGGCATGATATAAAGTGTCAACTTCATAGCTTGTCATCAGCTTTTCAAGGCGATTTTGTCTTTGAACTGAGCCTAGTGCAGTAATAATTTGAGTTTGGCTTTTAAGATTATGCTTAGTCGCATTTAGCTCTTGCTCGATCTTATAAAGGTTATATTCATTTAACTCGAATAAGACCAGTGTTTTTGGTTTTTGAGCTATTATTTGACGGCACAGTTCAGAACCTATTGAACCTCCGGCGCCAGTAACCATCACACTCTTATCGAAGATATTCTTAGTCAATAAGTTATTATCTGGGGTAATCGGTGTTCGTCCTAATAGATCAGCAACATCGAGATCTTTGACTTCGGTAGCGGTTGCTTTACCTGCAGCAATATCTTCTACCGATGGAACCGATTGTATCGCGATAGGCCAGTGTGATAATTTCTCAACTAACCTTAAACGCTCACCTTTATTAATACCGTTGATAGCTAAAAGAAGCTTTACCGGTTGATAAAGTGATTGAAGGTGTTCAAATTCGCTGGGACGGTGGACTTTGAGTCCAGATAGAATTTGACCGGATTTGGCCGGGTCATCATCTAATATTACGACTGGGTTGTATTCGTCACCATGTATTAAAGCGTATGCGAGTTCACGACCAGTAGCGCCTGCGCCATAAATAAACACATTGGGCTTATGGCGTTTGAACATTTGGTCGTAAACCGTGCGGATCATTATTCTTGGGCCGCCTAATGTCAGTATCGCTAACCCGGCATAAATAAAAGGGACACTTCTTGGTATAAAGGTGTGAAAGAAGAATCCGCACATGATTAACGTGAGTGATGAGATAAGTACGGCAAAGAAAATATTACCAACGGCTGGAAACATCATATAACGTAATACCGCTCGATACATTCCAAGTTTTGCGAAGCTGAATATGGTCACCGAAATGGTAATAACGAGTGTTACCCACTCATCAAAGCTCAAGTTGAATGTATATGTGCTTAGCCGTAACGCTGTCGCCAAATAAATAGATAAAGTGATGGCAAAAATGTCATAGCCAATACTGATCAAGCGTTTGTTTTTTCGCTTTGTGTTGAGAATAAGACGTATTGGCGTAAGCATTGTAATCCTTGGTGTGTTCTATTTTCTGATGATTGCAGAGGAATATTTTAATTCGATAATATTTTAATGTTCTTGGGTGCGGTAAGCTAGTTGTAATTGATGGTTCTGTGGGCCTCAGTTGTTTTACTGTTAATATTGTTTGTTATTTGTCCGATTTTTAGGCCCTTTGTATTATGAAAATATTAGTTACTGGCAGCACTGGCTTTGTGGGGGCTCGAGTTGTTGAGCTGTCAGAAGAGCGTGGATGGAAAGTCGCGCCTGTGGTGCGTAAAACCACTCAAAAACAGCCTAATAGCTTGGTTGTTAATAGCTTGGTTAGTAATAGCTTTGTGGTTTCTTCTATTGATTCGAGTACGGATTGGTCTGGTGCTTTTGACGGTGTGGACTGTGTTGTTCATTGCGCTGCGCGTGTGCATCAAATGAATGAGAATGAACAAGATGCTTTAACGGCTTATCGAGAAACAAACACTCAGGGTACCGTCACTTTAGCAGCGCAAGCGGCCGATGCCGGCGTGAAACGATTCGTTTTTGTAAGCTCGATTAAAGTTAACGGTGAATGTAGTGAACCAAACTCACCCTTTGAGCCTGATTTAAATAGCATCCCGCAAGACCCATATGGCTTGAGCAAATATGAAGCCGAAGTTGAGTTAACGGAGATTTCAAAAAATACTGGGTTAGAGGTCGTTATCATCAGGCCGCCATTGGTTTATGGGCCTGGCGTAAAAGCGAATTTCTTATCTATGATGCGATTGACAGACAAAGGCATCCCGCTTCCTTTCGGCTCTATCAATAATAAAAGAAGTTTGGTTTATCTGGATAATTTATCCGATTTGATACTAACCTGTTGTGAACACCCTTCAGCTCCGGGCTATACCTTCTTGGCTTCTGACTATCATGATGTCTCCACGACTCAATTAATACGGACTATCGCTCAATCTATGGACAAAACCCCTCGGCTTATCCCCATTCCAATGTCTTGGATACAAATTGGTGCCTCAGTTTTAAAGAAACAGCACATAGCACAAAGAGTATGTGGCAGCCTCCAGGTAGAGACACGAACCACACAAGAGGTTTTGGGTTGGACTCCTCCTGTTACCTTTGAACAAGGGATAAAAAACACAGTGCAAGCGTATCTAGATTCCAAATAACTCGGATCTCACTTCTTAAGTAACAGAATGGCGGAATGACGATATTGCATTCTTCGCTGTTTGGAACAATGTCGTTGATGCTTTGCGTTAGTTTTTGGATGGTGTGTTGAATTCGAGCTATTGTGTTTTTTATAACCGTGTGCGCTATGTGCTTTGTACCAAGGGTTGTTATTTTGAACAGTGAGGTCGGACGTGATTCAGAATTTGTGTAATTTTTTAGAAAGGGTTTTAAGTTGATTCGTATATTAGATTTTATTTTTGCTTTCTTTGGCCTGTTGTTCCTTTGGCCTGTTTTTCTTGTCATTTGTATTCTTGGTTATTTTGACACAGGTTCCCCCATCTTTTTTCAGACACGAGTCGGGCGTAATAAAAAACCATTCACTTTGGTTAAATTCCGCACTATGCCAGTGGAAACAAAGTCTGTTGCGACGCACTTAGTTGGAGCGAGTTCGGTGACTAAGCTTGGTGGCTTCTTACGCAAAACCAAGCTTGATGAACTACCTCAACTCTATAACGTCCTGAAAGGTGAAATGAGTTTAGTTGGCCCAAGGCCATGTTTGTTTAACCAAAAAGAACTGATTGATGAGAGAGAATCAAGAGGCGTACTCGCGGTAAGGCCTGGTGTTACTGGATTAGCTCAGATCAATGATATCGATATGTCGACACCGAGCACATTGGCAGAGTGGGACCAGCGTATGCTTAACACATTGAATACTAAACTTTACTTCCAATACATCATTCAAACGGTACTAGGCAAAGGCTCCGGTGATCGGGTGTAGCCTTATATAAGTGATAGCGTTGAATACAGAGTCATAGAGTTGAATATAAAGCGATAAAGCTGAACGATGCCTTTATCGACTCATAACGTTAGCTTTATGAAGTTTTTGAACCGTTGTGGTGCGTTTATTAATTATACATTTACTTGATAGTTGTTATTATCTATCATGTGTTCAATCAGTTGTTTAAGCTGAGTTATTCCTTTTTGCAAAACCTATCAGCAAGTCAGTAGGTAGGTAGGTAGTTAAGGAAGGCCTAAGCAGGTGGTTTGGCTATCGCAGTCAAAGAGGCTTTCTTCTGACGTCTGTGATCTAAGAGTTCCACTCTCGGAGTTGAGAGCAAAAAGGAGTACTTGTGATTGGCTTATGGTGTACTAAGCAAGTGACTCTTAAGTTCTTTAAGCTCAATTAAACATAGACAAACCTAGCGCTAATGAAGAGTGCAACATTGAGTGGTGATATCACCGATGTTGCTTAAATACGTCAGTTGTTTGGGGTCGGAAAGTACGTATGGCTGCCTGATTTTTTGGGTCGTTGTACAAGAACTGATTAGACTACCACGCAGATTTGCTAGGAAAATCGGCATCAATTCAGTTTGAAATATGGAAGATATAATTATATGAAAATGCAGTGGTTAGTTAAAGCTTCACCTTTGTTGTTGCTATCAGCAACAGCAATGGGAGCTGACAATTTATACGTAGGCGCTAAAGTTGGTAGTGTCTCTGCCGATAAGTTTTCCCCTTTAGTAGAAAGCAGAACGGCTATTGATGATTCAGACACCTCTTACGGTTTGTTTGTCGGTTATCAGATTGTCGATTCATTAGCCATAGAAGGTGGTTACAGCTACCTTGGTGAATATGATCTTAAAGACATTGCCGGTGGCAGCTACGACGCGAGCAGTTTTGATGTCGTGCTAAAAGCCTCAGGTAATGTAAACGATAGTTTGGCAGTGTATGCCAAAGGCGGCTTTGCTGTTTATGATTGGAATGCAAATGGTAAGGGTGTTGAGTCTGATGATTCAGGCGTTGCTCCAACCATTGCTTTTGGTACTGAATACTCCATGACATCAGCAATGAAAATTGGCCTAGAATACCAAATATACCAAGATGTTGGTGGTGTAAGTATCGATTCATTTAATGTTGCTTTGTCTCATTACTTTTAATTATTTGTAGGGATCAATTGTGAAATATAAAATTTTAGCGTTATCAGTCGTTGGTGCACTTCTAGCGGGTTGTGGCAGCGATAATGGAAACAGTGTTCCTTCGACTGAAGCATATAGCGTTATGGCGTATGACCCTGCAGTCATGGGTATGAAAGGAACATTCAGTTGTGACGATGGCACAACGGGTACACTTGCAGCAACAAACTACAGTGGTGTTTCTGAAGTTACTGAGCTTACCGTTCTCAATTCACCTGACACTTGTGCGTTTGAGTTTCAAGCAACGCCAGGTGCCGTGGATGTATCTAATGGCAAAGACATGAGTAAGGTGAGCTACAAGTTCCCTAAAGGGCTAGCGGCTCTAGGCAAGACTGCTACGGCTTCTCCTATCTCTACATTACTTGAGAAAAAGTTGGATGGTGCACCATACACTCCATCAGCAGGTAGCGAAATTATGGCTGATCTTGGTTTGGATGACTTGATCAATAATGGTGATATCACAGATATTACTGATTTCCTACTTCGTACTGAAGAAGTCATCTCTAAGTTGCCAGCAAAAGCAGCGAGCCGAGTATTAGCGACTAACGCTGTGTTGTCAGACGTGCTAGTGGTTAGTTCTGATGTATCAGCGGATAAGCTAGCTGGTGCTACGAAGGCTATTGCGAAAAAAGTTGTTGAAAAGTACAAGGATTACCCGAAAACAGACGCGGGCAATAAAATTTACTTGGATCTAACTGAAAACCCAACGTTCATTCAAGGTGTTGTTACTAACCCTGATGCGGATGTAACAATTCCACCTGTAGCAGAACAAGAAGCTGAGCCTGTTCCTGAACCAGATGAAGGTTCTACTGGCGCTACTGGTACTGGTACTGGCGGTGGCGGTAACGGCGGTGGTACTGGCGGCTAATTTAAGCACCAATGATAAAAGGCACCACTCGGTGCCTTTTTTACACGCTGTCATTATCAAACGCTGTCATTATTAAATACAGTTACTATCCAATATAGTCACTGTCAAATACGGTTATAACCTATTGCATCCTAATGAAAATACTCAGTCATTCTAAAAACGTATCTCTCGTGGCATCTATTAGCGCATTAGCCATTTCTTCTCATGTTTATGCTGTCGATAACCTGATGTCGTCTCAAAGTTATACCGGTGCGATTATCGTTCCCAATGCTCAGGTAATGGACACTGGAGATATCTCTTACCTCTATGGCCAAGGTGTGCCATACCGAGGGAAAACCAGCGACTTAGACAACATATTGTTTAGCGTTGGCTTATTCGATGGGTTGGAGGCAGCGGGTAGAATTGTCACCAAAACTTATGATTGTCACCTTTACCCGAATGTACCGAGCTACGATCCTAACTGTGGTAACGGCATTCGTGATTTATCGGCTTCCTTTAAATACCAACTCCCTTTTATTAAAGATTGGACGGGGTTCGATGTTGCCTTCGGCGCTCAAGATTTAGGTGGGGCGGCAAATAATTTTAAAACTTATTATGCGGTCGCTGACTATGTGCCTGACTTTGTGCCCGCTCGGTTTAGTGCGGGTTTCGGTAAGTCGGATATTAGCCATGGCGTGTTGAATGGGCCTTTCGCCAGTTTAGAGTACCAGCCATTGGATTTTGTTCAGTTGATTGCTGAGCACGACTCTGCTCAATTTAACGCTGGTTTAAAGGTGTTTACACCAGAAAACTACTTGCCGCTCGATACGCAACTCTCTTTTCAATACCAGTTTTACACCAGTGGCACTGCCGATATCGATATTTGGTCTGTGGCGGCATCTGCTCCGTTAATGGGCTTCTCTGAATCTCGCCGAGTTAATGAGTTAACTTTGGAAGACAAGATCTCAATAGAGCAAGCGCACCATGAATTTTCTGGTGTTGTGCAACTTAAGAAAGCCCTAGTTGATGAAGGCTTTCTTAATGTGAGAATTTCTGCGGATGATCTTGGTATAAATGTCGCTCTGGAAAACAGACGTTACAATCGTAACCAAGTTGATGGGGTTGGCGTGGCTTTGGGGATCATCTCTTCCTACGTGGGAGAAGGCATGCTTCAAGACCTTGGGGTTAAAAATTATCAGCAGCAGAATATTCGCCTGTTTAATTTGGTTAATGACATTCCAATGATGGAAGTGATTACCAGTGCCCCATGTTATCGAGAATTTGTGAAAACGGGCGAGCCTTGCAGAAACCTGATTGTTCGCACCTCAGATGTGAAAAAGAGATACGCCAAGGCGAAGTTTGATAAAGAGGTCGCTCGTTCCGGTTTTGGGCGCACACAAGTTATCGTTTCTCCTGCTTTGTATCACAATACAGCGACAGAATACGGTGTATTTGATTACTCATTAGCGCTCTCAACGAACCTTTATACTCCCCTGTGGAAAGGCGCCGCGTTGGATGTGAGACACTTAATGCCATTGGCGGACAGTGATGACTTTGAAGAAGGCAGAATCTGGGCCGATGATGCCTTTGAAAATGAAGTCGATAGGGTTCTTTTTCATCAAGCATTTCAGTTGCCTTATAACCTCACTACTCAATTCTCATTCGGCCAAGTGTACGGCAACTTCTTGGGCTTCTTGAACGAAACTCAGTATGCCAGCAATAGCGGGCGACATATTCTTGGTTCTGAATACGCCAACTTTTCTGCTCAAGATAAATTGGATGCGAAAGGAGACGCTATCGCAGATGCGACGCCAATCATTGGCCACTACACCTACGCAAGACCTGATTGGAATTGGCAAGGGAAAGTGCAAGCTGGCCAATTTTGGAAAGGTGACGAAGGGGTTCGAGTAACCAGCAGTCATTGGTTGGGAGATGTTAGGGTTGATGCTTCATACCAGACCACAAAAGCGGTAGGGAATAATGAAGCCGAAGAGTTTGTCACTCTTTCTATCGCGATCCCTTTAACGCCATGGCGTGATATGAACCCTGGCTATGTTCAGTTGCGTGGTATCGATCAATTTGTTTTTTCGTTTCAAACTCGAGTGGGGGAGAGCCACAACCAATTGGGTGAAGGCTTAGGTGTCGATACTGGGTTACAACACAATATTGAAAGGCAGTATTTCAACCGTAACCGAATCGGTGCGAGCTATTACCAAGAAAACCGACAACGCTTGCGTAATGCTTATCTAAAATATTTAGAAGCCGTTAAATAAGTTTGAGTAAAACAAGAAGCGAAGAGCGGGCATAAAAAGTGTTCGTTCTTTGGCTTTTTTTCGCTTACTTGTCTCTCGTTTACTGGTGTTCCTCACCTGCTCTTCCTAGTGCTAAACCATTCAACTAGGTTGATATTGAGCACAGATTGTGGATAATGCTTACGAATTAAACTGAGCGTTTGTACCTGCTCTTTTTTTTATGTTTAAATTGGCAATTCCATTCCATTTTAAATGCCTTGGTGGGCAGGTTTGAAGTGGGCAGGTTTGAATGCTTTGGTAACAAATTGAAATCCCTTGGTGGCAAATTGAAATGCTTTGGGCAAATAGATGACGCAGTGTGATGTCGCGAAATATCAAAGGGCGGTAGCGTTCTCATTTCTGATACCAATCACAGTAAGTAAGTGATCAAAAATAGCGCCGGAAAAATGCTTGAGAACAAGGCAGAATTTTTCGATAAGTAGTTATTCTACAATCAAAAATTCTAACGAAGTTATCGAGTATTTTAACAAGCTAGAGTGAGCAGTTATTTACTACGATTGGTATGACTATAAATGGGAGTAAGATCGTGTTAATTCTTCGCATCTCTCCGATTCATTGCTGTGTAACTGATAAAATCATTTGCCTACTATTCTTTGGATGTCCTTAGGGGCGTCAAAACACATTCCGTTTCTATGACTTGGTTAACATGAAGATTAATAAAAATCGTCTCCTTCTAGCGCTCCTTCCTGCATTATTGGCAGGGTGTACGACTCCAGGAACTCACCTTTCTACTGGCAACAAGAATGTGATTCAGCCTTCAGAGGAACAGCAAGAATCGGATATCTCTGATGTGGTTAACCTGTACCCATTGACGGCTCAGTCAGTATCGAGTTACCGAAATGAATCGTTATCGGTTTCCCAGGCTAACCCGACATTAGATGTTGATATTGCAAAGTATGAATATCAAGTAGGGGTCGGTGATATCTTAAACATCACTATTTGGGATCACCCTGAACTGACCATTCCTGCTGGTTCTTACCGTAGCAGTACGGAAGCGGGCAACTGGGTTCATGCCGATGGTACCATCTTCTACCCGTACATTGGGACGGTTGACGTTGTCAGCAAAACCGTGCGCGAAGTTCGTGCTGATATTGCTGCTCGTTTAGCAAAGTATATCGAGAGCCCTCAAGTCGATGTTAACGTGGCGGCGTTTCGCTCAAAAAAAGCGTATGTCACAGGCGAGATAGAAAAGCCTGGCCAACAAGCCATCACCAATATCCCGTTGACCTTACTGGATGCAGTGAACCGTTCTGGCGGTTTATCTGAAAATGCCGACTGGCGTAATGTGTCATTAACGCGTAATGGCGTAGAAGAAAGCCTCTCACTTTATGGCTTAATGCAACGTGGTGATTTAACACAAAACCGCTTACTGCAAGCGGGTGATATTGTTCACGTGCCGCGTAATGACAATCAAAAAGTATTCGTGATGGGCGAAGTGAATGATCCTCAACTGTTGAAGATCGACCGTGTCGGCATGAGCCTAACGGAAGCCCTTAGCACCGTCGGTGGGATCAACCAACTGACCGCCGATGCCACTGGTGTATTTGTGATTCGAACCTCGGATGACAAATCAGAACGCATGGCGGATATCTACCAACTTAATATGGAAGATGCATCGGCACTGGTCATAGGCACCGAGTTTGATTTAAAACCTTACGATATTGTTTATGTCACCGCCGCGCCAATCAGCCGTTGGAACCGTGTGATTGGTCAGCTTGTACCAACCATTTCGGGCTTCAACGACCTAACCGAAGGTATGTTGCGCATTCGTAATTGGTAGTATGCCCTGGTTAGTAAAAAGCCCTGACTAATCATCAGGTTACATTGAGTGTGTAACCTGATTTTTTATGTTTAAACGTCAATGATGCTGAAAGTACAAGTGCCTTTAGTTTGTAAATGCCTTTAGTTTGTAAGCTCATTCGGTTTGTAAGCACATTCGGCTTGCAAGAGTATTCAGCTTAATAAGCTCATTATAGTTAGAAGTCAGTTATGTTTGATAAAATTTTAGTGGTGTGCGTAGGCAATATTTGTCGTTCACCGACGGGAGAACGCGTTCTTCAACAATTGCTTCCCAACAAAAACATCGCCTCTGCGGGCATTGCAGCCGAAAAAAGTCGTTTAATCGGTAAGCCAGCAGACGACACCGCAATTTTAATTGCCGCTGAACATGGTATCGATGTTGAAAATCATCAGTCTCAACAAGTCACGCCGCAGCTTTGTGCTCAGTATGATTTGATCTTGGTGATGGAGAAGGGCCATTTGGAGGCGCTGACTCAAATTTCACCAGAGGCAAGAGGCAAAACCATGCTGTTTGGTCAGTGGATTGGTCAACAAGACATTCCCGATCCGCACCGTCAAAGCCGTGAAGCATTTGAACATGCTTATAAGCTTATTGACGAAGCGGCACACGCTTGGGCGAAAAAGCTGTAATTAAAGCTAAAAGAAATCGAGTTAGCTTAAACATCGCCATTAATAGAATCACATAAGAGAAAAGGGTACGTAAACCGTATTTACATTCTCTTAAAGTACTAGTTTAGGAAGTAGCAATCTGATGACAACACAACCATCTCAGCAAGCACATACTAATAACTCTGATGAGATAGATTTAGGGAAACTGCTTGGCATTCTGTTGGACGCTAAATGGTTAATCATGGTTACCACATTTGCTTTTGCTGTGTTTGGTATCGCATTTGCCCTACTTTCAACCCCGATCTACAAAGCAGATGCTCTTATTCAAATTGAAGAGAAGAGTTCTGGCGGTATCTCATCGATGGTCGGTGACATGGGCGAATTGTTCTCTCAGGAATCCTCTGCCACGACGGAAGTTGAGATCATTAAATCGCGTATGATCTTGGGCGAAACGGTCGATAAATTTAATTTAACCACCGTGACTTCACCTATTTATGCACCCATTGTCGGCAAAGGCTTCGCACGTTTAACTGGCGACATTAACCACATTGCGGTGAGCCGTTTTACCTTGCCAAGTTATGCAAGTGCTTATGCTCACACGATTCAGGTTGTTGATGCCGAACAAGGCACTTATCAACTGGTGCGTGATGATGAGCGCGTTATCTTAACCGGTAAAATCGGTGAGCCAGCAACGGCTGATGGCTACAGCTTGTTTGTGGCGGACTTTGAATCAAGTAACGGCTTTGAGTTTGCTATTGGTAAACGTAGCCGATTAGAAGCCATCGAATGGTTAAAATCTTCGCTGTCTCTCTCTGAGCAAGGCAAGCAAACTGGTATTTTGAAGCTGAGTTTTGAAGGTGAAGACAAGCAGAAGATCTCTGAAATACTCAACCATATTAGCCAGATCTATTTCTTACAAAACGTTAAGCGTAATTCCGCGGAAGCAGAGAAAAGCCTCGCTTTCTTAGAAAGCCACCTTCCGGGTATTAAATCTGAATTGACCGGCTATGAAGACGTACTAAACAATTATCGCCAAGCCAATGATTCGATCGATTTAGGTTTAGAAGCACAGTCAACCTTGAAAGTAATGGTCGAGCTTGAAGCGCAATTGAATGAGTTGACGTTTAAAGAGAGTGAAATCAGCCAACGCTTCACTAAAGATCACCCGGCTTATAAATCGCTGCTTGATAAGCGTAAAACGTTATTAGGTGAAAAAGAACGCCTCAACAAGCAGGTACAAAAACTACCAAAAACACAACGTGAAGTACTGCGTATGACACGTGATGTTGAAGTGAACCAACAGATCTACATCCAGCTACTTAATAAAGTTCAAGAGCTGAGCATTATTAAAGCCGGCACAGTGGGTAACGTTCGTATCTTAGATGATGCCCAAGCGTATTCTCGTGCGGTAAAACCGAAGAAACCACTGATTGTGGTGTTAGCGACGCTTCTTGGTGGCATGTTAAGTGTGGCGTTTGTGTTAGTAAAAGCGGCCTTTCACCGTGGTGTTGAAAGCCCTGACCAAATTGAAGAAATTGGTTTACCTGTGTACGCGGCCGTACCTAAATCTGATTTACAAGTTGAGCTAACCAACCGTTTTAAATCGAAGAAAAAGCAAACGAAAGGGACTCAAGCCCTGCTTGCTGAATCGAACCCTGCGGATCTTTCCGTTGAAGCACTGCGTGGCCTAAGAACCAGTTTGCACTTTGCGATGCTGGAAGCGAAAAATAACATACTGATGATTTCTGGCCCAGCGCCCGGCATTGGTAAGTCGTTTATCTCAACCAACTTTGCTGCGGTTGCTGCGAAAACGGGTCAAAAGGTGCTGCTGATTGATGCCGATATGCGTAAAGGTTACTTACAACAAAGCTTTGGTGTGAAGTGGGATAATGGTCTTTCGGATGTATTAAGCAGCAAGCAAGACTTTGCTCAATCAATCAAAGCAACACCGGTAGAGAATCTCGATATTCTTACGCGCGGCCAAGTGCCACCTAACCCATCTGAATTGTTAATGCACCCACGCTTTGCAGAGTTGATGGAATGGGCATCTAAGGAGTATGACTTGGTGATTGTCGATACTCCACCTGTACTCGCGGTCACCGACCCAAGTATTGTTGGTGCCTTTGCGGGTACCACATTAATGGTGGCGCGTTATGCTCAGAACACCGTTAAAGAGATTGAGGTCGCTCGTAACCGCTTCGAACAATCGGGTATTGAAGTGAAAGGCGTTATCTTTAACGCCATCGAGAAGACGGCGTCTAGTTCTTACGGCTACGGTTACTATAACTACGCTTATTCGAGCGATAAAAAATAACATCAGAGACGGGGTGTGTCACCACACCCCGTTACTCCGCCGTTCTGCCATTCCGCCATTCTGTTATTGAGAAGCGAGAAGTGAGAAGTGAGAAACGAAGTCTCTGGAATTGAGCGCTTTACCTCTGCTTTTCCACTCTTCGTATCTCGTTCTCACTCTTAGTTTTTCGTTCTTACTCTTTTTCTGCTTGCTTGATTTCTTGCTGTTTGCTTTCTTAACGGCTTAACGGCTTAACGGCTTAACGGCTTAACGGCTTAACGGCTAAGAAAATTGACCGCTTTGTCTGGAAAATCGGTAAACAACCCATCGACTTTAACTTGATTATAAAAAACATCCAGCATGCCATCAAAGTTGTCCGCATAAGCGGGAATTCTTCCCGGATCGGCGCGGAAAGTATAAGGGTGCACTTCTAATCCGGCGTCTTTAGCCGACTTCATCAACGGCTTAATCATAATATTGCTTTTGGTGGATGCATCATCAACCAGCATTGGTTTCCAAGGACCAATCCCGTCTGCGTAGCTTGCAACCTTCTCCATACCTTCGTCTTCGAACATCCAGTCATAATTGTACGGCGTCGCTTTGTCGCCTTGATAAGTCATGGTTTCATTCCAGTCTGTGTAGGCCATCAACTGTACGAGTTTCAGATCCATCTGCATGGCTGGCATGAGTTCATTGTTAATGCGTTGCAGTTCATTGGTATCAAAACTCTGTAGATACACCTTGTCATCTTTTGATAGGTAACCATATTGCTTCAAAGTCATCAGTACCGCTTTTGAAATATCTTTCCCTTCATGGCGGTGGAACCAAGGTGCTTTAATCTCAGGGTAGATCCCCACGTCATAACCTAATGTTTTATTCAGGCCTTGGATTAGCTCAATCTCTTCGGCAAAAGTCGCGACGCGAAAATCAGACTGCCACATTGGAAAGCGTTCAGGAAAACCGGCGACTTTATTCCCTTGCTTATCAATATTGAAGCCTTCGGTCACGGTGAGTGATTTGATCTCGGCCAGCGTAAAGTCAATCGCATAGTAGCGGCCATCAGCACGTGCTCGTGTTGGAAAACGCTCTGCGACATCGGTGACTCTATCTAAGTAGTGATCATGCAATACCACCAATTGGTCGTCTTTGGTCATCACGACATCTTGTTCGATATAGTCGGGTTTCATGGCATAGGCGAGCGATTTAGCGGGCAGAGTGTGCTCGGGTAAATAGCCGGATGCGCCGCGATGCGCAATCACTAAAGGATCGGCGAACGCATTGGCTGATAAGCTTAGTGCTAAAAAAGTCAGAGACAGTGACGTTGTTTTCATTATGTTTTCCTTTGATAGCACAAAGGCAGGGTTCGCCTGCCTCTGTGGTGTATTGATTTATTCAGTTAACTTTCAATTAAGCTAACGCTTCTTTCTCTCGTTCGAGATCTTTTTGTTTGTGGTGTGCACGCTCACCTAAGAAGGCGTAAAGCAGACAAATGATTGAAGCAACACAAGCACCGACCAAAATAATGAAACCACCATCCCAGCCGTAGTGATCCACCATAAAGCCAAGTACCGCATTGGCAGCAACCGCACCGCCTAAGTAACCAAATAACCCGGTGAGGCCTGCCGCCGTGCCCGCGGCTTTTTTCGGTGCCAGTTCGAGCGCATACAAACCGATCAGCATCACTGGGCCGTAAATAAGGAAACCAATCGCAATCAGTGCCAGCATATCAACCGTTGGGTTACCGGCTGGGTTTAGCCAGTACACCAATACGGCGACGGTGACCAAAACCATAAAGAGAATTCCAGCTGGTGCACGGCGGCCTTTAAACAGCTTATCTGAAATCCAACCACATAATAAGGTGCCCGGAATACCGGCCCACTCATACAAGAAGTAAGCCCAAGACGATTTATCCACCGAGAAGTCTTTCGCTTCTTTTAAGTAAACCGGCGCCCAATCGAGTACACCATAACGAATAAGGTAAACAAACGCATTTGCGATCGCGATAGACCACAACAACTTATTAGAGAAGACATACTTAAAGAAGATTTCCTTCGCCGTCATTTCTGTCTCATGGGATGTATTGTAGTCGTCTGGGTAATCGTTTTTGTGTTCTTCAATCGGTGGTAACCCGCAAGATTGAGGGGTATCTCTTACCGTAAACCAAACAAAAACAGCGACGAGAGTGGCAAAAAATGCAGGAACATAAAAAGCGGTGCGCCAGTCATCGTTGAAAGCCCAAAGCCCCAATAAAAACATTGGACCAATCAATCCGCCACCGACGTTATGAGCGACATTCCATACCGACACTATCTCGCCACGTTCTTTGCGTGACCACCAGTGAACCATCGTTCGCCCACAAGCTGGCCAGCCCATACCTTGAAACCAACCATTCAAAAACAGCAGGATAAACATCGCGGTAATGCTGCCGGTTGCCCATGGCATAAAGCCAAAGCAGAACATCACCAGTGCCGACATTAACAAGCCACCACTGAGGAAATAACGAGGATTGGAGCGATCAGACACGCTGCCCATTAAAAACTTTGATAAACCGTAAGCGATAGAGACGGCCGCCAACGCTACCCCTAGCTCTCCTCGGCTGAATCCCTGCTCAATAAGATAGGGCATCGCCAAACTAAAGTTTTTGCGGACTAAATAGTAACCCGCGTAACCAACGAAGATGCCGAGAAAAAGCTGCCAGCGTAATCGCGCATAGGTGCCATCAACCTTATCTGCTGATAAGCGATCGATATGCGCCATAGGTTTGAATATTCCAAACATAGAAACCTCATAAAAATTGGGCTTAAAACGTACAATAAATGCTCGAACGAACAAAGTTGATCATCATTCGAAAGTGCACGCATTGTATGTGCTTCAAAATTAATTTCTGTGATAGAGATTGTTATTAACAAAAAAGATCATTTAATACAGCATATTAGTTTCATTTAATTAGAACGAACTTCATGTTTTTGCTTGCGTGTTTTTAACCAAGGTGAGCATGAATGTGAGAAGTGATGAGTAAACGAGCGACAAAAAATAAAGAGCAGTAACGAGATGCGAGTGGCGAGATACGAAAAGCACCGCGCTTCGCATCCCGTTTACTCGCTACCCGCATCTGCTCTTTCAGCGCTTCGAATCCTGTTTACTCGTCACTCGCATCTGCTTTTCTATTTCTTAACCACGCCCCCTGTTAAGTACAAACCAATCGCCGCTAATACCGGATAGCCAAAGGCTTCATTGGTCATTTCCCCCAGCGGTTTCCAATCGTAGCCGTGCATACAACCCAAAATCACCATCACATGCAGTGCCACATAAGGAATGGTGAACAACAACACAATGTAGCGCTGCACTAACTTAAAAGGCTCGTAGGCTTTAAGCAGTGCCAGTTTGTGCTTCGCTTTTTCTTCATCAGTAAAAAACATCGCATCTCCGGTGTTGGTGAGTGCATCTAACCCTTTGTTAATGGAAGACTGGCTCCCAAATATTCGCCCGAACAATGTCATGCTGCTCCTTGGTTCGTTGATGGTTATATACCGCCTTTCTCGTCACTCCCGCTCTTAAGCCTTTCGCATCTCGTTTACTCGCATCCCGCTACTGCTCTTCGAATCCCTAATCAGCTCTTAGCCTCACCACCGGACACGCCTTATTCACCCCCCAATCTTTATGCCCCTTAACATTCTCATCAGAAATCAAAAACTGCTCTTGTAAGGCGGTCACTAAACCAAACAGTGCCTTACGCTGTGCAAGCGTGAAGTTATCTTCTGGTTGCAGTTCGGAATTACAACCACCGACCATGCAAACGCCAATATTGCCCTTGTTGTGTCCTTTCACATGCGCGCCGGTTTGCGACAGTGGTCTACCCAGTTCGACATCCCCATTGCGACGAATCACAAAGTGATACCCCACATCGCGCCAGCCTCTCTTTTTATGCCATCGGCGAATATCGGCGACGTGAACATCTTGCTCCGGCGGTGTGGCGCTGCAATGCACAGTAATAAAAGAGTAGGGCGGGCAATGAGGTAAGCGGAGTAACACCGAAACCAGGCTGAAAGAATAGGAGGCTGAAGGCAAACAAGGCTCTAACGAAGGGATGAACTCCACCTCGCCCGCTTGTTTTTCGGAATGAGCCTGCTTTTGCGAATCATCTCGCTCTTGCAAAACAGACGCGGCTAACGGCTGGTGTGGAACTCGATCAGTTGCTGGTGGAGTGTTTGACAAAATAAATCCTCTTGTTGTTGTAACCAGGTGACTAAAAACGTTGATAACGAACCTTTTAAATCAGGGTGTAATGCGATGTGTTGTCGCAAACTCGCGGCTACGGTTTTTGCATAACCAGCGTGGTGACTGACATAACGTAAATACATCACGCAATAACCCAGTGGCTGGCTTCGCCGCGCTCGGCTGATCATCCAACACATGTCCTCATAGCTGGGATCTTCCAAGAGCAAGTCTTCGAAATACGCTTTTTCAAAGTGCAAGCCTTCAAAATATCGGCATTCGATGCTCGCCATGCCCGGCTGGTACGCTGAAATAAAAAGAGAAACTATCGCCTTCATTAAGCACCTTATTGCTGTATGGGGAGGGCAATGTACTTCAAGGCTTTTGATTGGGGTTGGCGGCAATAACGCGAAAAAGAAAGAACGCAGAAAAGTGAGAGGTGCTTCGAAGGTTATCATCTTAAGTAATGTTCTTGTTGCATATCAATGAGAGCACAAAGGAAAAACACGTTTTGTTACTTTTTATCTCGCCCCACCTTAGCCCCCAAAGCTCCGAAAAGTGTTGTTAATGCCTTTTTCATCAATGGTTATGCATATCTATCCGCTTTTATAGCGAGAACGATTTAAGTAGATAGACCCATTAACAAGGAGCGTTATTCATGTGTGTTTCCCTCATTCTCTCTTTCATCCCATTAAAAACCGGCTCGCCGATAAGCAAGTTGGTGTTATTAAAGTTAGCCGACAATGCCGACGCGCGTGGTGTGTGTTTTCCATCCTTAAATTACTTAGCACAATATTGCGAAGTATCGGTAAGAACCGTGAAACGACATCTTAACGAGCTAGAAAAACAAGGGTTTGTGAAGCGGATAAAACGGTTTGATAACAAAGGCCGTCAGCGCAGCAATTTGTATCAATTACGCCTACCTAACGGCTGCCATATTGAACAGAGTGATTTAGACCGATCGGACGTCGATAAAGCCGAGAGCGAGAAACCGGAACTCAACCCAAGCCTTCCACAAAGTGACCATTCAGACACCCACCAGGGTGACTTAAGATCCAACACGGAGAGTGATCGCCCGGCACACATAATCTTTCATAAAGAACATAAAACAGATATCAGCTTGAAAAGCGGCATGGTAAACGACGCCGATATTCTTGATACCCCCAACGGCTCTGAAGAACATGCGATCTCCATACCTACAACCCAAAAAGAAGCCGTGATTGATCTGCTTACCGAAGAGGGCTGCGCACCGATTTATCATGAGTTCTACGAAATATTAAAATGCACCTACCCGAAGTTAGATGTGCTGCAAGAACTGCATGCCATGCAAGCTTGGTTGTACATCAACCCCGACAAGCGCAAACCCTTTGAGCATATCGGCCACTTTGTGAATGGTTGGCTAAGAAGAAGTGCCCAAGCCAAAACCAAACGAGGTTTAACGCCTGTGCTTCAGCAAACAAAAGGCGCCAAGCAAACCCAAACGGTTAAACAAAAAAGAGCGGTTAAACCAACAGACACCAATAAACCGACAGCTGATCTCCACCATGCGCATTCGCTCCAAAGCGACCAAGTTGAAAATAAGCAGCAACAACCAACACCGGTCTCTCAGGCCCTAGCGGACTACAAAGCCAAAAGCACCACCAACCCGTTTGAGGCGCGTATCAAGGCCCTAATTCAATCCAAATCGACGAGTGCCGACCCCAAGCAGTGAGAACCTGTATTTCATAGTAATTAAAGGCTTAGATTAGCCAAAGCGAACACAGACATAAAAACGTCAAGAGACAAAGGTAAAATTAGGAGAAGGCACATGGACGATACCAACCTAAAAAAGCTGACAACGGAAGAAAAGGTCACCATTTTGGAAAAGGAGGTCGCGCGAGTAGAAGGACGCATCGGCGAGTTCTTAACTTTGCTAGTGAATCATTATCCACAAGGGTTAACACGTACAGAAATTAAGGCCTTGTTGGCGGTGAACAATAATGAAAGTTTTGTCTCACTTTATAGAAACGGTAAAATTTTCATTGATATAGAAAAGCGCTACTGCGACGCAGCACAAGAAAACCGGTACCACATAGGGACTAAGTTTCTGCAAGACGTACAATGTTTTCGCTGGGTGAATGCTTGGTAAGATGTTCGACCACTTCGCTTATAAATCAAGCTGGTTAATATGCACTTACTTTGCTAGAATCCCCTGCGCAAAACAGCCACGGATAGCTGGGGGGATGCATTCACCCCGTAAATACCTTGCCTTTAGGAGCCAAACCTAAGGGCGGTAGCGTGCCTGAATCTTAATTTGTGGCAAGTTACAAGCGCTACAAGCCGCAGAAAAACGGCTCTCTATGAGCCTATTGGGGTCCTTTTTTAAAAGTAAGTAAAACCTAGGTTTTATAAGGGATTGTCTAAAGTTGACTGTCTCAAAATGAATAAAAAGTGTCTCAGTGGCTTAACATTGACTGAGGCGTTTTCGTGAGATTAACCTCAAAAAATTCTATACACATTCACGTTCGTGAGTTGTTCTAAGCAATATACTACAAGAGAAAACTATGAAGATCCTCGTCACTGGTGGTGCTGGCTTTATCGGCTCTGCAGTCATTCGTCATATCATCAAGAACACATCTGACAGCGTAGTCAACGTTGATAAACTCACTTACGCAGGTAATTTAGAATCTCTTATCGAAGTGGATTCGTCTGAACGCTATGCTTTTGAGCAAGTCGATATCTGTAACCGTACAGAATTAGATCGAGTGTTTGAAGAGCACAAACCAGATGCAGTCATGCACTTAGCAGCTGAATCGCATGTTGACCGTTCAATCACTGGCCCAGCCGCATTCATCGAAACCAATATTGTCGGCACGTACACCTTGTTAGAAGCAACTCGAGAGTACTGGAATACGCTTGAAGAAAGTACAAAGTCAGAGTTTCGTTTTCACCATATCTCGACTGATGAAGTGTACGGTGACCTCCCGCACCCTGATGAGGCGCCAGAAGGCTCCGACCTGCCGATGTTCTTAGAAACAACCTCGTATGAGCCATCAAGCCCATACTCGGCGTCTAAAGCATCGAGTGATCACCTAGTGCGTGCATGGTTGCGCACTTATGGATTGCCAACGATGGTAACCAACTGCTCTAATAACTACGGCCCATACCATTTCCCAGAGAAGCTTATACCGTTGGTTATCCTCAATGCACTAGAAGGCAAAGATTTACCTATTTATGGCAAAGGCGACCAAATCCGTGACTGGCTGTTTGTGGAAGATCACGCCCGCGCACTCTACAAAGTGGTGACGGAAGGTGAAGTAGGCGAGACCTACAACATCGGTGGTCACAACGAGAAGAAAAACCTCGAAGTCGTGAATACGATTTGTGACATCCTAGATACGTTAGTACCGAAAGACTCGAAGTATGCAGAGCAAATTACGTACGTTCAAGACCGTCCAGGTCACGACCGTCGATATGCGATTGACTCGAGCAAAATGCAGCGTGAACTAAATTGGACGCCTGAAGAAACGTTTGAAACCGGTCTTCGTAAAACGGTGCAATGGTATTTAGATAATTCTAAGTGGTGTCAAAACGTGCAAGATGGTAGCTACCAACGTGAGCGTTTGGGTGTAGAAACAACGGAAACTAAGGAAAGAAAATAATGAAAGGGATCGTTCTTGCTGGTGGCTCTGGCACGCGTTTATACCCATTGACGCGCGGCGTATCAAAACAACTCTTGCCTATCTACGATAAACCAATGGTGTTTTACCCAATTTCGACACTAATGTTAGCTGGCATTAAAGACATATTGATTATCACCACACCAGAAGACAACGCAGGGTTCCAACGTCTACTGGGTGATGGTTCTGAGTTTGGTATTAATCTTGAGTACGCGATTCAGCCAAGCCCTGATGGCCTAGCACAAGCGTTTATCATCGGTGAAGAGTTCATTGGTAATGACAGCGTGTGTTTAGTTCTGGGTGATAATATCTTCTATGGTCAATCCTTTTCTAAAACACTACAAAGTGCTGCTTCAAGAGAGTCGGGCGCGACTGTGTTTGGTTATCAAGTCAAAGATCCAGAACGCTTTGGTGTGGTCGAATTTGATGAAGACATGAAGGCTGTTTCGATTGAAGAAAAGCCTGAAAAACCAAAATCCAATTACGCAGTAACTGGTTTGTATTTCTATGATAATCGTGTGGTGGAAATGGCTAAGCAAGTGAAGCCATCGCACCGTGGCGAGTTAGAAATTACCACACTGAATGAAATGTACTTAAATGACGGTTCACTGAACGTAGAATTACTCGGTCGTGGTTTTGCATGGTTAGATACCGGTACACATGAAAGTCTTCATGAAGCTTCTTCTTTCGTTCAAACGATTGAGAACGTACAAGGCTTAAAAGTCGCGTGTCTAGAAGAGATTGCTTGGCGTAACGGTTGGCTAAGTGATGAGCAAGTTCTGACTTTAGCTAAACCAATGATGAAAAATGATTATGGTCAATACCTGAGCCGTCTAGCAAGGGATTCTAAATAATGCGAGTATTAGTTACCGGTTGTAATGGTCAAGTGGGGCACTGTTTAGTAAACCAACTAGATAACAACGTTGAGCTTTTAGCCGTGGATAGAAAAGAACTTGATATCACAAATCGTGATGCCGTTTTCACTCTTGTTTCAGAGTTCAAGCCTGATTTCATTATCAATGCCGCCGCGCATACAGCCGTTGATAAAGCGGAAGAAGAAGTTGACCTGTCTTACGCAGTAAATCGCGATGGGGCAAAGTACCTAGCAGAAGCAGTCAACAATGTGGGTGGTACAGTACTTCATATCTCTACAGATTATGTCTTCCCTGGAAACAAACAAGGTGTCTATTCTGAAGAGGATGAAACGGGTCCATTAAGCGTTTACGGAAAAAGTAAACTAGCGGGTGAATTAGCGCTAGCAGAAGCGAATGAGCGTCATATCATCTTAAGGACTGCTTGGGTTTTTGGTGAGCATGGCAACAACTTTGTGAAAACGATGCTGCGTTTGGGCAAAGATAGAGAGGTTCTCAGTATTGTTGGAGACCAGTATGGCGGGCCAACTTACGCAGGGGATATTGCACAAGCACTCATTGCTATAATGAATAAACTGTCAGTAGACAATGTGTCTACTCTGTATGGTGTTTATCATTTTTCAGGTGCACCTCATGTGAGTTGGTGTGAATTCGCACAAGATATTTTCCAACAAGCTGAGACTAAGCAGTTATTGAAAGCACCGACTCTCACTTCAATCACAACGGATATGTACCCAACACCTGCAGTTCGACCAGAGAACTCTAAGATGAATTGCGACAAAATTCAGCGCAATTTTGGTATAGCTCCTTGTAATTGGCGAGCAGCTTTAGACAATATTGAAGGATATATGGCTTAAACATGAAAGTAATTGATACGAAAATCCCTGACGTAAAAATTATAGAACCAGCAGTGTTTGGTGATGAGCGCGGCTTCTTTATGGAAACGTGGCAACAAAAGAAGTTCGAAGAGTTGGTCACAGGTAAGCCGACTCAATTTGTTCAGGATAACCATTCTAAGTCAAAGAAAGGTATTTTGAGAGGTCTGCATTACCAAACTGAAAACACTCAAGGCAAGTTAGTTCGCGTGGTGTCTGGTGAAGTGTTTGATGTAGCGGTGGATGTTAGAAAAGACTCGCCTACATTTGGTCAGTGGGTTGGAGTTTACCTTTCCGCTGAAAATAAACGACAGCTTTGGGTGCCAGAAGGCTTTGCTCATGGATTTTATGTTACTAGCGATGAAGCTGAGTTTGTTTATAAATGTACAGATTATTACAACCCTAAAGTAGAGATATGTATACAGTGGAATGATGCTAGCATTAATATTAACTGGCCACTAATTGGTGAGCCTACTCTTTCTAAAAAGGATCAGTTAGCAATAAAATTAAGTGATTTCTGTTGAATAATATAAGCAAAAAAGATGTCAAGACAGGCCTCATTTGGAGTGCTATCGATAGTTTAGGTACCCAGGTAGTATCTTTGATTATTAACTTAATATTAGCAAGGCTTTTGGGGCCTAGTATATTTGGACTAGTTGCATTACTATCTGTTTTTACAGCCATTGGCAATGTATTTGTCAACAGTGGATTTTCACAAGCCTTAATTAGAAAAACTGAAAGAACAGAGGCTGATTTTTCAACCACATTTTATTTCAGTTTAACTGTCTCTATCGTAAGTTATTTGTTTTTTGTTTCCGTATCACCAGCGATCTCTAGTTTTTATAATGAACCTGAGTTAAATAGTTTAACAAAGTATATTCTTCTGACGATAGTTATCAATTCGTTAGGAACAGTACCGAGGGTTAAGCTAACAGTGGAATTAAATTTCAAACTGCAGACACTATGTAGTTTGATTTCACTTTTTTTGTCAGGTTTGACCGCATTTATATTAGCATATTTAGATTATGGAGTTTGGGCACTAATTTCATTTCAAATAACACTAGCATCAATTAATGTTATGCTACTCAATATACTTGTTCCTTCTCTGCCTAAGACAAAATTTAGCCGTAAGTCTTTTCGAGAATTGTTTGGATTTGGTTCAAAGCTTTTAGTTTCTGGACTAATAGATACCGTATATAGGAATGTCTATAGTATCATTATAGGAAAGCAATTTAGTAGTGTGCAGTTAGGTTTGTTTAATCAAGCGGAAAAAATTTCTAGTTTGCCTGCGATTACCTTGGCTTCTATCATACAAAAGGTAAGTTACCCAACTTTAAGTAGAATAAAAGATAATAAGGTGAGATTGGAATCCTCCTATTTACTAGTAATTAGACTAACAGCTCTTGTTATTTTGCCAATAATCTTGTCTATATCTATAATAGCAGAGCCTTTAGTAAGAGTCTTACTTGGAAAAGACTGGATTTTAGCTGCCAATTATATAGAAATAATCACGGTAGCTTTTGTTTTATATCCTTTACATGCGATTAACTTGAGTTTAGTTCAAGTTAAAGGTCGCTCCGACCTATTTTTGAAAATAGAGATAATAAAAAAGATTTCTTTAAGTATTATATTGTGCGTAACCGTACCAATGGGTATTGAGGCGATGTGTTACGGAATGGTACTTAATTCAATAATGGCTTTCTTTATTAATACATCTTATGTGGGAAGATTGTCTTCATTAGGCACATATAAGCAACTCAGAACTATAGTGCCTTACATATTTGTATCTTTTGTTGTTGCAATTTATGTTATGAATGTGGGTGATCTTTTTGAATCAGATTTTCTTTTAATTGTAAGTAAGCTTGTAGTATATTTTTCACTATACATTTCTACTATATGGATAATAGAAAGAAAGTTTTTAAGTGATGTAATTAGTCATATTAAATAATATAAAGAGATAGTAATGATAGCTTTAAATAGTCCAGTTAAACCTAATTTAAATCATTTAAATAACCTATTAGAAAAAATAAATGGCAACGGTTGGTATACTAACTTTGGGCCGATACAACAGGAACTAACTGAGAGATTAGAAGAGTTTTTGGGTGTGTCAAATCTTCTCTTGACAAACAACGGTACTACAGCGTTGCAAGTAGCCGGGCGTGCTATAGGAAGCAAATCAATATTGACCACTCCATTCTCTTTTGTTGCCACCACAAGTGCATTTAAATGGCAAGGTGATGATGTATCTTTTAGTGATATTAATTCAGAGACTTTAAATATATGTACAGGCTCAATATTGAAGGCTTTAGATAGTGGTTGCAAAAGTGATACTTTAGTAGCTACTCATGTTTACGGAAACCCTTGTAATGTTAAAGAAATAGATTCAATAAGTAATAATAAAGAAGTGAAAGTAATATATGATGCAGCGCATGCTTTTGGTGTAAAATTGGCTGGAACATCTATTTTAAACTTTGGCGATGCTAGTACACTGAGTTTTCATGCGACGAAAGTTTTTCATACAATTGAAGGTGGTGCGATAGTCTTTAAAAATCCGGAAGATTTAAAGAAAGCGCGAGAAATCATAAACTTTGGTATTAGTCCTGGTAAAGGAGTCGTGAGAGTTGGGATTAATGCAAAACTAAATGAATACCAAGCAGCAGTAGGGTTAGTTAATTTGCTTGAAATAGACAATATATTAAACTACCGTGCAGAGTTATTTGACTTATATCGAGAGGGTCTAAAATCTATTGTAGATTTACCTTTGTGGCATGAGGAGTCTACTAAGAATGGAGCTTATATGCCTATTTTACTTCCTGATAGTAAAAAGCTCAAACTAGTTAAAGAAACCCTCGATAAAAATAATATCCAAAGTCGGCATTATTTTGAACCATCACTAGACACGATATTCTTTGATTCAAAACATTACGGTACAAAAAATAGTCACATGGCTGCTGAGAGAGTGCTGTGCTTGCCAATGCATGCTCATCTTGAAAAGAGTGACATAACTAAAGTTATCAGTAAAATAAAGAGTGTAATATGAATGATATCATACTGTTTGGGGCCGGAGGTTGTGCCAAAGAAGTTGCTAATTCAATCATGTTGGATAGCATAAATTGCAAAATTATTCTTTTTGATAACGTATCAACCGAAGTTTGTAACGTTGTAGAAAATAACTTCTTACTGTTACGCTCGTATGCTGACTTAAAAGTATTAGATAGTGGCATAATAGTCTGCGTTGGAAACCCTCACAGGAAAATAGTATCGGACAAAATTAAAGAGCTAAATATGCATGAAGTTGGTTATATTTCTAACTCATGTACTATTGGTCACTTTAATAACATTCATGATACTGCTGTAGTTTTGCAAGGAGCAACTATTACTATTGATGCAACTATTGGGCGTTCAACATTAGTAAATAAATCAGTTTTGATCAGTCATGGGGTAAAAATAGGCGACTATGTAGAGATTTCACCGAATGCTACGTTGCTCGGTGACTGTGAGGTTGGTGACTCTACCCAAATTGGAGCTAATGCGACTATTCTACCAAGAGTTAAAATTGGCAAGCATTGCATAATAGGCGCTGGAGCTGTGGTTACTTCAGATATTAAAGATTACAGTACTGCAGTAGGTGTGCCAGCTAAAGTACTTTCAAAAAACTAGCGAAAATTTTTAATGATTGATGAAAAGTCTATAAAGAGTAGTTGGAACTACGAAGATATTGTCTATGCAAGCATAGTTTGTGTTACATATAATCAAGATTGTTTTTTAGAAAAGACTTTAAAAAGTTTAGTCGAACAAAGAAGTAATTATCGTTTTGAGATAATTATCCATGATGATGCATCAACAGACAATACCACTATTATACTGAATAAATACAAAGAGAAGTACCCTTCCATAATAAAAGTTATAAGGCAAAAAGAAAACCAATACTCTAAAGGTGGTTTTAGACCATTATATTATGCTTCATCTTATGCTAGTGGTAAGTATTTAGCTTTTTGTGAAGGCGACGACTATTGGATAAATAATGAAAAACTAAATAAGCAAGTGGAAATTTTGGAAAATGATGGTTCCGTTTCACTTGTTCACACTAACTACTTAGAGCTCCGTAATAATATTGAGAAAAAGAGAGCACTTGGTGATAGTTATCCAATAAGTACAGTAAGTAGTTTACTGAAGTCTAATACTGTTGGTACCTTGACTGCTTGCTTCAGACGTGAAGATTTAATTGAATTTACAATTTTGGTGGAAGAAGAGTCAAAGGAGTGGCGCCTTGGAGATTTACCATTGTGGTTGTATTTGTCAGGTAAAGGAGATATTACTTATTTAAAAGAAGAGATGGCAGTATATAGGGTTTTAAATGAATCTGCTTCGCATTCAAAAAATAAAAACAAGAAGTTAATGTTTATATTAAATTCACTTTACATAAAGCTTTTCTTTATTGAATACTATAAATTGAGCTTTAGTTATAAAGTCAGAATATTAATTGGCGCATTAAGGAATTTGATGAAATACCCAACTCTGAATAAAGAGGTTTTAGAGTTTTATATGAAAATTTTAAAAAGGTTAATAAGATGAGGAAGTTGTCAAGATTTTTCCATCGAATAAATAGAATAATTTCGTTGATACGATATTCCATAATAAATCCCTTATTGATGAGTGGGAAATGCATAAACTATTATTATTATAATGCAAAAATATCAGGCTTATGTAATATTACGTTGGGTAGTCATAACATTTTTAAAAAATTCTCAGTACTGCATTCAGATTCTTGGGACAAAAACCAAAAAATATTCATCGGTAACAACTGCACCTTTTCTAGTTATGCTTTAGTTTATGCTCATGGTGGCGTAATAGAAATAGGAGATGATGTGCATATAGGGAACCGTACACAAATTCAAGGCCGAGGAGGTGTGTGTATAGGTTCAGGAACATTAATAGCTGCTAACACATTTATTTCATCGTCGAATCACGATATATCACAACCATTGTCAAACGATTATTTGATTAATGAAGTTGGTTCTAAGACCGAAATTGGCCGTAAAGTGTGGATTGGAGCTAATTGTGTTGTTACTGCAGGGGTTAGTATTGGTGATTATTCGGTTATAGCAGCAGGCTCTGTTGTTACTAAAAATGTAAAGGCTTACAGAATGGCAGCAGGAGTCCCCGCAAAAGAAATTAAAAAGTATTGCTTTTCTCAGAAAGCATGGATAAAGATCTAGATTTTCTATAGTCATCGTATAATTTCTCTTAAATTTTTTTAACTTGAATTATTTATATCTTGCGAGCTAGAACTATCTAGGGAGTTAGGAAACCAGTTCACCTATAATAGGCTAATATAGAGTCTATTTTTCATCAAATTATGTATAAAACTCTTTGAGGGTTATTTTGTTATGGTTGTCATTTCATACCACATTAATAAATCTACAGGTGTTGGAGGTATTGAAAATTTTATTCGCTCAATACAAAATATAGCAGTTAGTAAAGAATATAAAACAGCTGAAATTTATCATGGAATTTGTGGCGATGAAGTTAGTTCTGATAACAGTTTAGTAAGTTATTATAAATTGAGGGAAACTATGTTTTCTCTTGATAGCAAGATAAACAATAACTTAAGAAAGGTTGAATTATATAGTTCAATTAAAAACTGCTTGCAAGGTAAAGAAAGTATAGTGTTTTTGTTCAATCCTTTTGATCTGCTATTTATACCTAATAGTGTGCTTAAGCGCTCTAAAGTGATAATTGTACAAGCAAACAAGGTTGACTCAATATTTAGAACAAAACGAGCTAGATTGGCCTTGTTTTTAAAAGAAAAATATATCGATTTAATAACAGTCTATACATCAAATGACCAAATTGCTCTTTTAAGATACTATCCTAATTTGAGTAATAAAGTAAGAGTAATTCCTCGAGGATGTAAGCTCGTTACTGGACAGTTTGTAGTCAAAGACTGCAAAAAACTAGTAACCATAGCTAGAATTCAAGAGACACAAAAAAATTTCGATAGTATGTTAGATATAATGAAAACCTTACCTGAAGGGTATTCTTTAGATATTTACGGTGCTGGTGACATAGATGAAGTCGAAACCCTTAAGTTGAAAATAAAAAAGCATAATAATGTAAGTTTTAAGGGGTTTGCTTCTGATGTGAAAAATGTGTTGCACGATTATTCTGTATTTTTAATGACTTCGCACTACGAAGGCTTCGGTCAAACTTTAATTGAGGCTAGAAGCCAGGGGTTGCCTATTGTTGCATTTGAAACGTTCGAAGCATTGAGTTGGATTGTAGATAATGGTATATCGGGTGAAATTGTAGAAAGTTACAACAATGACGAATTCAAACAGGCCATCCTAAAAATTACCAATGACGATGTTGTTTATCAAAGCTATTCTGAAGCGAGTTTAATTAAAGCTCAAGATACTGAGATGAGCAGAATCAATGATATGTGGATGGGTATTTTGAATGAATACTAAAAATTTACATATTTTAATTGTTGTCTACAATGAATCCTTAGATAATTGTACATCTCTTCTTTCAATTATAAATTCTGATATTATATCTAGATTTAATGGGAGTCTAAAGATTACTATTGTCAATAATGGGCCTAATAGGGTTTCTTTTCCGGATTATCTAGTTAATTATAATTATGCTATAACATTGCTTCAACCTCTGAAAAACTTGCCTTTAAGCAAAATATATAACGAAACAATTATAAATAGTGATTCTGATTATTATATGATATTGGATCATGATTCGAATCTATCTCCTGAGTATTTATCTGATGTCGAAAAAATTTGCAATGATGAATTTATACACTATTTGTCAGTACCAATTATATATGATGATAAAGGAATAGTAAGTCCAATTTTCACTAGGGAATCAATAGCCGATATTAAGTGTGATGACTTAGTTACCGGTATAGGTAGCGGAATCATTATTAGCTCAATTTTGAAAATGGATTTTTTAGAGAAATACAATGAAGTATTTGATGGTCGATTTGCTCTTTATGGAGTAGATACCTCATTGTTTAGGAGATTAAAAATACTCAATAATACTAATAGAATTAACTATATTAGAGGCTTCGATCATTCTTTTTCAAAAGATACAGCTGAGCATAAGAGCCAATTTAGAATGAATGAACGAGCTATAGATGTTGGTATATCTCTTAGATATTACTTTAGTGTTGATTTGTTTGTGTATTTTTTACATTTGTGTTTTAAGTACTTTAATATAGAATCATTTATCTTGTTAATTAAATATTTTGTTTTAGGAAAACATCCGAGATGTTGAAAAAAAAAGTATTGATGTTATTGCCTTCATTAGAGCCAAGGTCACCTATAAATCTAGCTTTAAGTATTGCATTTGAATTGGCTGAGAAATATAATTTTGAAATTGCATATTTTAATGAAACAGAGCATAAAGTTGATGTAAATAATATTCCCGTGTTTAAATTGAGTCTCTTTAGTGATGGTAAGGTGCTCCGGAAATTCGACATAGTTCATGCCCACTTGTTTAGGCCTAACATATTTGTTGCAATAAATAGTAAATACATCAATAAATCAATTACAACATTGCACTCTGACATATATAATGATTTAGCGATGAGTCATAATTTGTTGGTTTCTAATCTATTCGGTTCCATCTGGAAATATAGCTTAAGAAAGCATGATGCTGTTGTATTTCTAAATAGTAATCAGATGGAAAAGTATAAAAATAATAGCTTCACTAGTCAATTAATACCTAACGGTTTTAAGAAGATAGAGGTTATTAAAAAGCAAACTATAAGTTCAGAAAATAAAATTGTGATTGGAGCTTGTTGTAACGCGGTTAAAATAAAAGGGTTAGATCAGGTTATTCGCGCTTTAAAGGAGGATTCTTCAAATCGTTTAGAATTTGTCTATGTTGGAGACGGGCCTGAGTTAAAGCAACTCCAACAGTTAACTGTCACAAATGGTGTTGAGAATAAAATAAAATTTGTCGGCCGCGTCGATAATGTCATGGAATATTTAACAAATTTTGATATTTATATTTCCACTTCACATTCTGAAGGGATGCCTATTTCTCTAATTGAAGCTGCGTCAGCGAGAATTCCAATTGTATCAACTGATATACCGAGCATTCGTTCCATTTTTGACGATGACGAAGTTGTTTTTTATAAGTTAAATGACATATCAGATCTGCTTGATAAATTGTTCTCATGCCATAAGGACAGGAGAAAGTACGCAGAAAACGCTTACAAGAAATACGAAGAAATGTATATGCTTTCACATATGCTAGATAATTATGATAAACTCTATAGGTCAGTTAATGGCTGATATTAATAAAGAGAATCAAGTAGTTACGCATGCTCTTATTGGTTCTTCTTTTTTTCTAATATATGCGCCAGTTAGTCCTGTTTCAATATGGATATTGTGTTTAATACTAATTTGTATTATGAAACGAAGGCTGAAAGTTAATACTAATATTCTGTGCGCATTATTGGTTTTTTTATCTCTAACGATAAAAACATATTACTTTAGTAACTCATTATCATTTCAACCTATTTATTATTTGATTCTATCGTTTGCTGTATATTTAATATTTGAAAGTTACTCTAGTTATTTTAATGTTAATTCTGCAGAAAGGAGTATTAGATCATTTACTATATTTATGCTGGTGTTTTGTAGTATAGATACTGTTTTAAGGTTTGTATATCCAAACGAGCTTTCAATCTTTACTGAAGACGGAAGTAAATTTTGGTTTTACCAGTATAAAACATCTTGGATACTTAGTGATTCAAATAGCGTAGCAATTCTGTTGTTAAATTGCTTATTTTTAAGGTTGGTGTTCCACTTTAAATACTATAATAGAATCGATTACAGTATTATTAATTTTCTGGTTTTTGTGCTAATTTGTTTGACCTTATCAAGGGCTGCTATACTTGCCGCTATATTAGGATTTGGATTTATTATTTTTTACAAAGGTCGTAACATATATTTTAAGCTCGGATTTCTTCTACCTGCCCTTACTTTATTGCTATCCTATTTTCTCTATTTAGTAGTTGGTTTTTCAGCTTCTGATGGCTCTGGTAGTACTAAATTGCACGAGTTTGGTGCTGTGGTTAGTTTTATAGAAAATTCAACCTTGAGCAATCTTCTTTTTGGTGTTGGTTTTGGTAATGGTGAACTATATTCAGGGCGTTATTTACATGGTCTTTATAGTAAACTTGTTATTGAAGGTGGGTTAATAGCTACCCTGGTTTTTTGTTTGGCAATTTTATTCATTGTATTACGTAATCGCCATGTTTCATTATACTTATTTCCGTTGATTGTTTGCTCTTTTTCTTTTTCGTTTTATATAGTTGTGCCTTTCTACATAGCGTCAATCATGCTACTTTTTGTTGAGAACTAGAATATGAATTTATTTATTTCAATTATTTCACATAACCATATTGATTTAATTAACACCCTAGACACAGTAAGGAAATTGTCAAGTAGCTATCATATAGTTATTAAAAATAATGTAAAAGGTGATATCCTGAGCACGTTACCTGAATCAACTAATATTCATGTAATTAATGAAAACTTTAATAAAGGTTTTGGTGAGAACAATAATCTGGTTTTTGATTATTGTAAGGAAAAGCTTGGTATGTCTGATGAGGATTTTTTCTTGATTTTGAACCCTGATATCATAACTGATACTGATGTAATCAAAAACTGGTGTGAATTGGCTGTTGGTAATGATGCTAAGATAAGTACAGTAAACTTATACAAAGATCGTCAGTTTATGGATTACGATAATAATATTAGAAATTTTCCTACACCATTAGATTATGTAAAATCTTTTTTACTTGGTAAGAGTGGTTATCATATAGATAAAGCTAAAATATTTGATACTTCTCATTGTGATTGGGCTGCAGGATCGTGTATTTTATTCCGCGCCGGACATTACCGTTTCTTGAATGGATTTGATATAAACTACTTTATGTATTGTGAAGATATCGATATATGCTTTAGAAGTAAAATGCTTGGCTTTCCTATAGTTTATTTCCCTAACGTTAAAATTGTTCATTTAGCTAATCATAGTAATAGAAAAATATTTTCTAAGCATTTTATATGGCATATTAAAAGTATACTTAGATACTTAGCAACTAGTTATTTATTTCGATTTCGGTTAAAAAAGTAGACTTACATGAAAAATATAAATAATTTTGATATTATTAGGTTGCTCTTAGCTGTAATTTTTGTCTTTTTTCACTTGGGTATCCTTACCAATAACTATTATCTATCATTTTTCCCTAGTACATTTGCGGTTAAATCATTTTTGTCATTAGCGGATTTTTGATTGTTGGAAGTTATAATAAGGATTCGAGGTTACAAAGGTATATACTAGCAAGAATGTTTAGGTTGTATCAATTATATATATTGGTTGTATTCTCATGTTTTATTCTATTGTTCGCAATTTCTACATATAACTTATCAGACCATATATTTAAAGGTGGGATTAGTTATTTATTATCAAATGTTTTATTTTTAAACTTTCTCGAACCTAGTCTACCTGGAGTATTTGAAGTGCGTAACGTAATGTCTACTGTTAATGGGTCTCTTTGGACCTTATTCGTAAGCGCGTCATAAACACCGCATTCTAATCGTCTAGCCCGAATAATAAGATCAAACCTCCAACCCAAAGGAGATTTGAAATGGCTAAACGACGCACTAACCAAGAGTGGCGTACCCTGTTCGAGCAATATGAATCCAGCCAACTATCACAACGATTATTCTGTGAACGTAACGGCCTCAGCCTTTCCACTTTTTATGCTAAGCGCCAACAATTAAAGCACATCGAAAAACCGAACGCGGTTGGCTTTGTTAAAGCCGAAGTCGTTGAAAAGACCACAAAGTATCAAGCCACTCACGTTGCAGTGGCCAACATGACACTGCTTGTCAAAGATAACACAGGACACCCATGTATTTGACAGGCTTTAAATCCTAACTAGTCTTATTTTATCTATTTAGATTTTGTTTACTGGTGTTCAGGATGACTCAAGCACGTTCAACTCAAGTTTCTCTACAAGATACAGCGTATTACCACTGTATTTCACGGTGTGTACGTCGTGCGTTCTTGTGTGGTGAAGACCATTATTCAGGGCAAAATTTTGAGCATCGTCGAGTTTGGTTGGTCGAGCGAATGAGGTTGCTTAGCCAAGTGTTTGCGATTGATGTGTGTGCCTATGCCATTATGTCGAATCACTACCATTTGGTGTTGCATGTTAATACAGCGTCGGCGGAATCTTGGAGTGACGAAGCGGTCGCTCAGCGTTGGACTGCCTTATACAAAGCGCCTTTGCTTGTGAGCCGTTGGCTTGGTGGTGATTTAAAATCTAAAGTTGAAATCAATAAAACGCTTGAGCTTATTGATGAATGGCGTGAGCGTCTGCAAGACATCTCTTGGTTTATGCGTAACCTAAATGAATATATGGCTCGTGAAGCCAATAAAGAGGAAGCTTGTACAGGCCGGTTCTGGGAAGGTCGTTTTAAGTCTCAAGCTTTGTTGGATGAAAAAGCCCTGCTAAGCTGCATGGCGTATGTAGATTTGAACCCGGTTCGCGCTGGCATGACACAGTCGCTTGAAGAATCTGAATTTACTTCAATCTATGAACGCATTCATTCAGTGGCCTGCAAAGGCGATAAAGGAAAAGGCGAGGTCGCCTCTTTACCCGCTAAAGGTTTGGCGGGCTTTTTAGGGAGTGAACGAGAAATGCAGCCCTCGGTATTTTCCAAGATAGGTGGTATTGAGTTCTCTTTGTTGGATTATTTAGCCCTAGTAGAAGCATTAGGCCAAGTGGTGAGGCCAAACAAGCGTGGTTATATTCCACCTTGTCACAATACACTGCTTGAGCGGCTCAATATGAATGCCGAAGAGTGGCTGAAGCTTTCAGAAAGCTTTGGTGGCAAATTTCGCTGTGCTGTTGGGGCGGCTAAAGAGCTGGAAAGCTACGCATTGCACACCAACCGAGCCTGGGTGTCAGGACAAAGTTTGATGAATGTTACCCAGCGCTTGAATTAAGATTGGATAAATTTCAAATCTGTTTTTCGTTTGTTCTTGAGCTTCTGGTAAAAGTTTTCGTGCGAGTCTAAGTGAAGAAGATAGATCTCAAGCTTATTCTCGACCCATGAATAACCTAACAGCGCGAGTTGATTGTTAAGCTGAAATTTGTGAACACGCATATGAGAAAGATCCCCTTTCTTCTGTTCGCCTATTTCTGGGTGCTCAACAATCTTTTCTATTTCATCTTCCACGATGGTTAATAGGGTATCAGGAAGTTTAGCTAATGCTTTTTCAAAGCGACGTGATTCGTAAATATCAATGTTTCTTTGTTCTTCGCACATAACGCTTTGCCAGGCCTTGTTTAACTTCTTGATTTGCAAGTAGAGATTCTTTTACAAATTCATAGGGTAAATCTGGGTTATCAATCATGATTTGTCCGATTTTGGCCCAATACTCGATTTGTTTTGGTACTGAACGATTTTCGGCTTCTGCGTGCACCTTGGCTTGGCTCACGAAGTTTTCATCGAGTCTTACACTGGTCGCCATAATGAGTTACCTAAGTTGTCTATATTTAACCCAATTATGCGACAATTTGTTGCATTGGTCAATCAAGGACGGGATCATAATATTCCACCGAGTCAAAATACGCGCTGAGCTGTGAAATATAAAGGTCGATGCTTACGCTGTCTGAAAGTTTGTAATCTTTAGCTCGTGATACCTCTAATCAATGGTTTCCTTGTACGCCTTATGTAAAATTAGGGTCGAAACAAGGTGTACTTTTTGAAAATTTAAAATTAATTACTCTTTAAACAGTTGGCTTAATTATGAAAATTGCTATTGCTGGAACAGGCTATGTTGGTCTGTCTAATGCGATGCTGCTTGCTCAGCATCATGACGTTGTTGCGGTGGATATCATCGCTGAAAAAGTAGAGATGCTGAATAACAAGCAGTCTCCGATTGTGGATACGGAAATCACCGATTTCTTGGCAAATAAGCCGTTAAACTTCACCGCAACTTTAGATAAAAAAGCGGCGTATCAAAACGCGGAATTCGTCATTATCGCTACACCAACGGACTACGATGTTGAAACCAACTACTTCAACACCTCTTCCGTTGAGGCGGTAATTAAAGATGTGATGGCGATTAACCCAAATGCAGTGATGGTGATCAAATCAACTGTGCCTGTGGGTTATACCGCGCGTATTAAACAAGAGCTAGAATGTGAAAACCTGATGTTCTCGCCAGAGTTCTTGCGTGAAGGCAAAGCGTTATACGACAACCTGCACCCATCTCGTATTGTGGTCGGTGAGCGCTCTGAACGTGCTCAAGTTTTTGCGAACTTGTTGTTAGAAGGCGCGGTTAAAAAAGACGTTGAAATTTTGTATACCGATTCAACCGAAGCCGAAGCGGTTAAGCTGTTCTCTAACACTTACTTAGCGCTGCGCGTTGCTTACTTTAACGAGCTAGACACCTACGCCGAGTCACACGGGCTAGATACGCGTCAAATCATCGATGGCGTCTGCTTAGACCCTCGTATTGGTTCGCACTATAATAACCCTTCGTTTGGTTACGGCGGTTACTGCTTACCAAAAGATACCAAGCAGTTGCGCGCCAACTACTCGGATGTACCAAACAATATTATTGGTGCGATTGTCGATTCGAATACCACACGTAAAGATTTTATTGCTGACTCTATTATTAAGCGCAACCCGAAACGTGTGGGTATTTATCGCTTAGTCATGAAGTCAGGCTCTGATAACTTTCGCGCGTCCAGTATTCAAGGCATTATGAAGCGCTTGAAAGCGAAAGGCATTGAGGTTGTAGTGTTTGAACCTGAACTTAAAGAAAAAGAGTTCTTCCGTTCATTAGTGCTCACCGATTTTGAGCAATTTAAATCAAGCTGTGATGTGATTGTCTCAAACCGCATGGCTCAAGAACTGGCGGATGTAAAAGACAAAGTGTACACACGTGATCTATTCGGTTCAGATTAAGGAATAAAAAATGAAGTATTTGGTAACGGGCGCGGCGGGTTTTATCGGCAGTGCAGTCGCAGAGCAGCTAACGGCGAAAGGCCACACGGTGGTCGGTGTCGATAACCTGAATGACTACTACGATGTGGCGTTGAAAGAGGCGCGTTTGGCGCGTATTCAACATAACAACTTTACATTAGTTCAGTTAGACATTGCTGACCGCGATGGTGTCGCTAGCTTGTTTGAAACCGAGCAGTTTGATCAAGTGATTCACTTGGCTGCACAAGCGGGGGTTCGCTATTCAATTGAAAACCCACACGCCTACGCCGATTCAAACTTAGTCGGTCATTTGAACATTCTTGAAGGGTGTCGTCACAATAAAGTGAAGCACTTGGTGTACGCCTCTTCAAGCTCGGTTTACGGGTTGAATGCGAAAACACCGTTTGCAACGTCAGATTCGGTTGATCACCCGGTTTCACTGTACGCCGCAACCAAGAAGTCGAATGAGCTGATGGCGCACAGCTACTCTCACCTATACGACATTCCAACCACCGGCCTGCGCTTCTTTACTGTGTATGGTTCGTGGGGCCGCCCAGATATGGCACCGTTTATCTTCACTAAGAAGATCCTCGATGGCGATACTATTGATATCAATAATAACGGTGATATGTGGCGTGATTTCACGCACGTGAACGACATTGTTGAAGGTGTGGTGCGTATCGCAGATGTAGTACCAACGCGTGATAACGATTGGACCGTAGAAGCGGGTTCCCCTGCAACCAGCTCTGCGCCTTATGCGGTGTATAACATTGGTCACGGTTCACCAATCAACTTGATGGATTTTGTAAAGGCGATTGAAGACGAACTCGGTATTGAAGCGAAGAAAAACTTCCGCGAGATGCAGCCTGGTGACGTTTACCAAACTTATGCCGATACACAGGACTTGTTTGCCGCAACAGGTTACACACCTAAAGTAACGGTAAAAGAAGGCGTTGCTGAGTTTATCCAGTGGTACCGTGAGTTTTACAACAAGTAGAATAAGTTGCAGTAGGCTACTTGATTAGTGTATCGATAATATTGCTTATTAACGTTGTCGGTGTCGGTGACGAGTAGATTAAAAATGGCCAAGTTCATAACCTGAACTTGGCCATTTTTGTTTGTGTCGCGCAGTCGTTAATAGTCATGATCCGGTTTATCCGTGAAAGCGCTAATGAGTTAATCAACGGCAGTAATGGTGGATTTATCAGCAACAGCAATAACCGGTTTATCAATGAGCACAATGACAGGATGACGCGCTGATCTTACTCTCGGTCAGGTGTATGTCTCGGTCAAAATATGGCATTCTCATTGTTACTGTTTAAAAAGGACACATGGATAGTAGGATATGGATACCAACTCGCATCAACTCTCTTTACGCACCATTGAGCCATCGGATTACACCGAGCTCGCGGCATTAATGGATCTCGTCTTTCCTGATGTTGGAGGGGCGTGGCCACGCTTGACCATCCTGGATCTGATTCATCAGTTTCCTGATGGGCAAATTTGTATTGAAGATAACGGCAAGATCATCGGCGCGGCTTTGACGATTAAGGTGAATTACAATCGCTTTTCTCTCCCTCACCTTTATACGGACATCATCACGGAAAACAACGTGATTCAGAACCAAGTGACAGGTGATGCCATGTATGGCTTGGATGTCTTTGTGCACCCCGATTACCGAGGGCTCCGTTTGGGCCGCCGTTTGTATAATGCTCGTAAAGAACTGTGCCGGAGCAAGAACTTTAAAGCCATATTAGCGGGCGGTCGCATTCCTCATTACCACGAACATGCGAATGAACTGAGCGTGGCGGAATACATCGATAAAGTAAAACGTCGTGAACTTCATGATCCCATTTTGTCGTTTCAGTTAGCGAATGATTTCGATGTGAAACGAATTATGCGCGGTTACCTACCCGAAGACGACGCATCCAAAGGGTACGCCACGCTGCTGGAGTGGGATAATTTCTTCTATGAGGAAGACATTCAATCGGTTCACGATGTAGAGAAAAACCTGATCCGCATTGGCGTTGTTCAGTGGCAAATGCGTGCCATGAACGATTTAGAAGATTTGCTCGATCAAGCGGAGTTCTTCATTTCTTCTCTGGCTAACTACCAAGCTGACTTCGCGCTGTTCCCTGAATTTTTTAACGCGCCACTGATGGGGCTGAAAAAAGAACAAAACTCGGTCGAGGCCATCCGTTTTCTCGCCGGCTTCACAGAAGAGATCAAATCTCGCTTTTCTCAATTAGCGGTAACCTACAACATCAATATCATCGCCGGTAGCATGCCGATTATTGAAGAGGACGGTAAGTTGTATAACGTCGCTTACCTACTGCAGCGTGACGGGAGCATTAATGCTCAGTACAAAATCCACATCACGCCTCATGAACAAAGAGATTGGGTGATTGATGGTGGCGACAAGGTACAGGTGTTTGATACGGATGCAGGTAAAGTGGGCATACTCATTTGTTACGACAGTGAGTTCCCGGAGCTGGGCCGAATGATGGCGGAGCAGGGCGCACAAATTGTGTTTGTACCGTTTTGGACGGATACCAAAAATGGTTACCAGCGCGTTCGTATTTGTTCACAAGCGCGAGCGATCGAGAATGAATGTTATGTGGCGATTGGTGGCAGTGTTGGCAACTTACCTCGCGTTGATAATGTCGATATTCAATACGCACAGTCCGCCGTGTTCTCACCCTCAGATATTTATTTCCCGCACGATGCGACATTGACAGAAGCCAGTGCCAATACCGAAATGATCATTTTTGCAGATGTCGATTTAACGAAGCTTAAGCAGCTTAATATGGAAGGATCGGTCACTAACTTACGCCACCGTCGACTTGATTTATACGGGGGCTTTACGAAGGAAAGCAAGGCTGAATAGTGTGGGTTTGGGTTGGTTAAAGTTTATGTGGACCAAGGTTTATGTCGGGCAAGTTTTCTGTAGGCTAAGGTTCATGTAGACCAAGTTTCATGTAGACCAAGCTTCATGCAGGCTAAGGTTAAAGAGGCTAAGGTTAAAGAGACTAAGATTTCTGTAAATAAGTGGTTGTGAATGGTCAGGTGATATGGCTAAAAACTAAAGCGGCTCCAGACAGGCTGGAGCCGCTTAACTGAATACCGACAGCGACGTAAGCGTTTTATAACCACACAAGGTTTATAGTCGCAGCCCAAGCTTGCTTGTCACGCGCGCCTGTATTCTTGTCACGAGCGCCTGTAGCCTCAAGCGGTCCTACTCGTGAAAAATATTTAATACACTTTTTCAGGAAGGTTGCGGCTGCGTCTAATCCAACTGGTGATACGCCATACATAGCTCATGGCGACAGCGTATGAAGCAAAGCAAGCCATAAACAAGATAAACATCGTGGATTCAGAAATGTTGAGGAACTCACCGTAGATCCCGAAACCGGCAAAGCCACTCGCAATGAAACAAATAATGGCCAGTGTTTGGCGGGATGTAAAACCAAGACGTTGGAAGATGTGGTGTAAGTGTTCTCTGTCGGGTTTGAATGGAGAACTGCCGCGTCTTATGCGTCTGAACATGATAGCGGCCATGTCCATGAGTGGTACTGCAATTAACCACAATGCGGTAATCGGTCGCATCATTGATTCTGATGAATTTTGGCTTGCGCCTAGCAGTAACCAAATCACAGTAAAACCAATCATCATGCTGCCGGCATCGCCCATGAATACTTTACGTTCTCGCCCAAGAATACCGAGGTTCATTAAGATATAAGGGATGGTCGCGACAATAAACACCACGCATAAATACGCTAAGCCGTGCTGACTGTCTACTTTGAGCAAAATGGCGATCCCTCCAAGGGTTACAATGGCAAGCCCCCCTAATAATCCGTCAATACCATCCACCATATTAAAAGCATTAATGGCACCAATTACGGCTAAAATCGTCACAACTGGGCTAAGAAGCCCTAAATGCATCTCTCCGAATCCTAATAAGTTGCCTATGTGTTCGAGTCGAATATCGGCAAAGTACATCATGCAAATGGAGAGGATGGCTTGAACCATAAGCCGTATTTTGAAGCTAATATCGAACTTGTCATCGAGTGCCCCGATAACAATAAGCGCGGCGATAGAAGCTAAAAAGATCTCACTATGAGGGATAACATTGGGATTGGTGACGAGGAATTGGCCTATTGATAAACTTATCGCTATTCCACCAACAAGTGGAATAGCACCTGTATGGAATTTTCTTGCGTTCGGCTTATCGACTAAGCCGACGGCTTTCGCCACTTTTCGCATCAAAAAGAGCGACGAAAAGGAGAAGAAGCCAACAAATGACAACTCTAATAACATGATGAACTCTAGCCAGTATTTTATATTATTTTTGAATGCGTGTATTTTACGTGAAACCGACTCTCATGTACACTTGGTTGATTATGTTTTGTGCAATAAATAACGTTGGTTGTGTTTGTCTCAGTTATGGGATTGCCTGTATAACAGGTCAGAGCTGTTTAAGTCGATAGACGCGTTATTTGTGTTAGGTTAAGTGGTATCGCTAAATACAAAATGATGATTTTTTTCATGTTCAGTTGCCCGACCTGCGCCCTTTCTTGATCTTCCGCTACAGTTTTGACTGTAAACTGTAGTAAAATTACGCTAATTTGTTTCTATACCGATTTATTTTGAATTGAACGAGGTCAGTCCTATGTCAGCTAAGAAGCCAATGGCTCTAGTGATCCTTGACGGTTACGGTTACCGTGAAGACAACCAAGACAACGCGATCGCGAACGCGAATACACCAGTAATCGACGGTCTTATCGCTAACCAACCTAACACGCTAATCTCTGCTTCTGGCCTAGATGTCGGCCTACCTGATGGTCAAATGGGTAACTCAGAAGTGGGTCACACCAACATTGGTGCGGGCCGCGTGGTATACCAAGATTTAACGCGTATTACGAAATCCATCGCAGACGGCGAATTTGGTCAAACTGAAACGCTAGCGAACGCGATTGATAAAGCGGTAAAAGCGGAGAAAGCCGTGCACATCATGGGCCTTATGTCGCCAGGTGGCGTTCACTCTCATGAAGACCACATCTACGCAGCGGTTGAAATGGCCGCTGAACGTGGCGCAGAGAAAATCTACCTACACGCATTCCTAGATGGCCGTGATACGCCGCCACGTAGCGCAGAAAACACATTAGCGCGCTTCCAAGCGTTATTCGCGAAACTAGGCAAAGGCCGCGTGGCTTCGCTTATTGGTCGTTACTACGCAATGGACCGTGATAACAACTGGGATCGCGTTCAAGAATCTTACGACCTGCTGACTCAAGCAAAAGCGGAATTCACATTCGACACGGCCGTAGCTGGCCTAGAAGCGGCTTACGCTCGTGAAGAAAACGATGAGTTTGTTAAAGCAACGGAAATCAAAGCGGAAGGCGAAGAGTCTGCGGCTATCGTTGATGGCGATGCGGTTATCTTCATGAACTACCGTGCCGACCGTGCGCGTGAAATCACACGTGCGTTCGTGCCTAATTTCGACGGCTTTGAGCGTAGCGTATTCCCAGCAATCGACTTTGTGATGCTGACTCAATACGCTGCCGATATCCCGCTTCTATGTGCATTCCCACCGGCTTCTCTAGAGAACACGTACGGTGAGTGGCTATCGAAAGCAGGCAAAACGCAGCTACGTATTTCTGAAACCGAGAAATACGCGCACGTGACGTTCTTCTTCAACGGAGGTAAAGAAGACGAGTTTGAAGGCGAAGAGCGTCAGCTTGTGGCTTCTCCAAAGGTAGCAACTTACGACCTACAGCCAGAAATGAGCGCGCCAGAGCTAACTGACAAGTTGGTTGCAGCAATTAAAGGCGGCAAATACGACGCTATCGTGTGTAACTTCCCGAACTGTGACATGGTTGGCCACACTGGCGTTTACGATGCAGCGGTTAAAGCCGTAGAGTCGCTAGACGAATGTCTTGGTAAAGTGGTTGCAGCCATCAAAGAAGCCGATGGCCAGCTGCTAATCACTGCGGACCACGGTAACGCGGAAATGATGGTAAACCCAGAAACGGGCGGCATCCACACGGCGCACACTAACTTACCAGTGCCACTTATCTACGTGGGTAACAAAGACGTTGAGTTTAAAGAGGGCGGTAAACTGTCTGACCTAGCACCAACCATGCTTTCTTTATCTGGTATTGATATCCCAGCTGAAATGTCAGGTGACGTGCTCGTTAAATAGTCAGTAGTTAAGTAATGGTTTGGCTCAGCGGTTCACGTTGAGCTTTAACGATTTTGAAAGCCCGCACTTCAAAGTGCGGGCTTTTTTATAGATGCGAGATACGAGTAAACGGGATGCGAAGAACTTACCCGCATCTCGAATCTTTCTCTACTCGAAGCGCAAAGCAGTATCCGGTAATACCGCCGACAATATTCCCCAAGGCTAAGCCAATAAACAGCCCTTCGACGCCATCGATTTGGCTGCCTATCCACGCAAAAGGTAAGATAAACACAAACAGGCGCATGAAGCTCCATTGGAAGGCTTTTAGTGGTTGATGCATCGCGTTCATGCCGCTGATCAGCATCATCACAATACCTTGGAACCCATAGCTAAAGGGTACAACTAGCAGGTAATGCCATAATATGCCTCGCACCGACTCTTCTTGAGAGAACAGAGCGGCCAAAGGAATGCTCAGCGGTACCATCATTAAGAAAACCAAACCTTGGAACAATACGGCAAAACGCATGCTCAAAAAGAGCCCGTCAAAGCTGCGTTTAGGGTTGTTTGCGCCAAAGTTCTGCGCCATGAAAGGGGTCAGGGCCGAGGTGAGAGACATTAATACGATGATAAGAATCGATTCAATACGTTGCGCTGCGCCGTAAGCGGCCACGGCTTCAGTGCCTTGTTTGGCTAACATCATCATGATGATAGCGCCAGCAAGTGGGTTTAGGGCATTAGAGAGTGCGGCTGGGGTGCCTATTTTTAGGGTCTGTCGCCAGTCATTGATGATATTGGCCAGTTTAGGGGGAGCCAACAGTTTCTCTCGTATGGTTAACACATACAGTGAGCCACACAAGGCCCCAAACCAACTAAAACCGCTGGCAATGGCTGCGCCTTGAATCCCCAGCTCAGGAAAAGGCCCATAACCAAAAATCAGTAGCGGATCTAAGACGCCATTGATCAGCCCTGCGATCATCATAATTTTGGCTGGCGTTTTGGTGTCGCCGCTGGCTCGTATGGCGCTGTTGCCTGCCATTGGGATAACCAGTAGTGGGATCGCGAGATACCAGACCAACATGTATTCCGATATCAGCGGCAATAACGCTGGCTTTGCCCCTAACTGGGTAAACATAGGTTCTAAGAAAATAATACCCAGCGTTGAAGCGCAGCCGATAAGCAGTAAGGCAAGCAGTAAGCTATGACAGGTAAAGCGGGCGGCATTTTGCGCGCTGCCTTGGCCAAGTAATCGGCCAATACACGTCGATAAACCAATACCAATGCCCATGGTGATGCAGTTGATGGCAAAGGTAACCGGAAAAGTAAAACTGACCGCCGCTAAGGCTTGGGTGCCAAGCAACGAGATAAAGAAGGTGTCGACTAGGTTAAACATCAAGATCGCCACCATACCGAAGATGGTCGGTATGGTCATAGTGCGCAGAGTGTTTGCTATCGGGGCGGTTAAAAGCCCGTGCTTATCTTGCATGTAAAACGCCGATTGAAACGAAAAACGTAGGATAAATCAGAATGAATCAAATGTAGAGAGCGGATAAACAGATGCGGGATAGGGAGGCTTCTTTTTTCTTTTTTCGCTACTCGTTCATTTGCATCTCGAATCTGCTCTTTCGATCACAATTTTTATCTTTTCCCCCTTGGGATCTTCCACATTGCCCCCAACATATTGAGTAACCTCATGCCAATCGTGGCAACTATCATATTAAATGGAAATTATCAGGAGATACGACCGATGAATATCCGTCCTCTACACGACCGAGTTATCGTTGAGCGCCAAGAAGTTGAATCTAAGTCTGCTGGTGGCATCGTTCTAACTGGTTCTGCCGCTGAAAAATCAACGCGCGGTATTATTCTAGCTGTTGGCAAAGGCCGCATTCTAGAAAACGGTTCAGTACAACCGTTGGACGTTAAAGTTGGCGACACCGTTATCTTTGCAGAAGGCTACGGCACTAAAACTGAAAAGATCGATGGCAAAGAAGTTCTGATCATGTCTGAAAACGACATCATGGCGATCGTTGAGTAATCCGACCCATAAAACAGAACTGACTGAATAAAGAATTGAAAGGAAATTAAGATGGCTGCAAAAGACGTTAAATTTGGTAACGACGCTCGTATTAAAATGCTAGAAGGTGTAAACGTTCTGGCTGACGCGGTAAAAGTAACGCTGGGTCCTAAAGGCCGTAACGTTGTTCTAGACAAATCATTTGGCGCACCAACTATCACTAAAGATGGTGTGTCAGTGGCTCGTGAAATTGAACTTGAAGACAAGTTCCAAAACATGGGTGCACAAATGGTGAAAGAAGTGGCTTCGCAAGCGAATGACGCGGCGGGCGACGGCACAACAACAGCAACAGTATTGGCTCAGTCTATTATCGCTGAAGGCCTAAAAGCGGTTGCTGCTGGCATGAACCCAATGGATCTTAAGCGCGGTATCGACAAAGCGGTTATCGCAGCGGTTGAAGAGCTGAAGAACCTTTCTGTGCCATGTTCAGACACTAAAGCGATTGCTCAAGTCGGTACTATCTCTGCAAACTCTGACGCAACAGTCGGTAACATCATTGCTGAAGCGATGGAAAAAGTAGGTCGTGATGGCGTAATCACGGTTGAAGAAGGTCAGGCTCTGCAAGACGAGCTAGACGTAGTAGAAGGTATGCAGTTCGACCGTGGTTACCTGTCTCCTTACTTCATCAACAACCAAGAAGCGGGTTCTGTTGATCTAGAAAGCCCATTCATTCTTCTTATCGATAAGAAAGTGTCGAACATCCGTGAACTGCTTCCGACTCTAGAAGCAGTAGCAAAAGCATCTCGTCCACTTCTTATCATCGCTGAAGATGTAGAAGGCGAAGCGCTAGCAACGCTTGTTGTGAACAACATGCGTGGCATCGTGAAAGTGGCAGCGGTTAAAGCGCCTGGCTTCGGTGACCGTCGTAAGTCTATGCTGCAAGATATCGCTATCCTAACGGGCGGTACGGTTATCTCTGAAGAGATCGGCCTAGACCTTGAGAAAGTAACGCTAGAAGACCTAGGTCAAGCTAAGCGCATTACTATCACTAAAGAGAACTCAACCATCATTGATGGCGCGGGCGAAGAAACAATGATTCAAGGTCGTGTTGCTCAAATTCGTCAACAAATCGAAGATGCAACGTCAGACTACGACAAAGAGAAGCTTCAAGAACGTGTCGCTAAGCTAGCTGGCGGTGTTGCAGTGATCAAAGTGGGTGCTGCAACTGAAGTTGAGATGAAAGAGAAGAAAGACCGCGTTGAAGATGCCCTTCACGCAACTCGCGCTGCCGTTGAAGAAGGTGTGGTTGCTGGTGGTGGTGTTGCACTTATCCGCGCGGCATCTAAAGTTGTTGGCCTTGAAGGTGACAATGAAGAACAGAACGTCGGTATCCGCGTTGCACTGCGTGCAATGGAAGCGCCTATTCGTCAAATCACGAAGAACGCAGGCGATGAAGAGTCTGTGGTTGCGAACAACGTTCGTGCTGGCGAAGGTAACTACGGTTACAACGCGGCGACTGGCGAATACGGCGACATGATTGCAATGGGTATCCTAGACCCAACTAAGGTAACTCGCTCTGCACTTCAGTTCGCAGCGTCAGTTGCTGGTCTTATGATCACAACAGAAGCGATGATCACAGATAAGCCTCAAGACGCAGCGCCTGCAATGCCTGATATGGGTGGCATGGGCGGTATGGGTGGCATGGGCGGTATGATGTAATCATCCCCCTGACTTAATCCTATAAAGTCTGAAAAGCCCCGTAGGCCTAGCGCTTACGGGGCTTTTGTTTGTTTTGAGTTTCTATAGTATTCAATGGAAGATCATAATTTCTAAGGTTCTTAAGGGGTTAATGAGGGGAGAGTAGTTTTTGAAATCAAATTGCCAGATGATACAGCCTTAAGATCTTATATTGGCTTATATGCTTAATCACGTTCGATAAGAGCGTGACATATTACGTAAGCGATGTTAAGTATAGAAAAGCTCACATCTTCTTTACCCAACAAAGCTAATACCTAATAATAAACATTCATCGAAGTTACGCAATTAAATGACTGACTTGTGATGAAAACGGTTATTAAATGACTCTCCCAAGCCTATAAATTCAAATAACCTCAAGGTGTTGCACTTATGTGCAGCTACCTCTGTTAAAGATGTGCTCTCAGAAATAAGTACCGTGAAATAATATGGATATACATTTTTAAACATAGCAAGGATGAATAATATGCAACATATACACAATACGATTGTTTCATTACAACATAGTAGCCCCGCGCAAAAAGAGTTTTATCAAGCGGTAGAAGAAGTTCTATCTTCTCTTACACCGGTTATCGAAAGCAATCGTCAATATCAAGAACAAGCGATTATTCAAAGAATTGTAGAGCCTGAAAGGCAGATCATTTTTCGTGTACCTTGGGTTGATGATGCCGGAAACGTGCAAGTCAATAAAGGCTATCGCATAGAGTTTAACTCGGCATTAGGCCCATACAAAGGAGGGCTAAGGTTTCACCCATCAGTAAACGCTAGTGTCATTAAGTTCCTTGGTTTTGAGCAAATATTCAAAAACGCACTGACGGGATTACCTATTGGTGGCGGCAAAGGTGGCTCTAATTTTGATCCCAAAGACAAATCTGATGGTGAAATCATGCGTTTTTGTCAATCTTTTATGAACGAACTATATCGTCATATTGGCCCTGTTACTGATGTGCCAGCAGGTGACATCGGTGTCGGTGCTCGTGAAATTGGCTATATGTTTGGCCAATACAAGCGTTTAACCGGCCGTTACGAAGGTGTGTTTACTGGTAAAAGTTTACTCTGGGGGGGCTCCCTTGGGCGCAAAGAAGCGACTGGGTATGGCGCCGTTTACTTTGCCGAATACATGCTTAATGATCGTCAAGATACGCTGAAAGGTAAAAGGTGTCTGGTATCTGGTGCTGGTAACGTTGCGATTTACGCTATCGAAAAGCTTTATCATATTGGAGCACTTCCAGTAACTTGCAGTGATTCTCGCGGGACGATCTATCATGAGAAGGGCATCGATCTTAAGTTACTGAAAGAGCTCAAAGAAGTGAAGCGCTGCTCCTTAGAAGAGTACTTAAGTACTTATCCTGAAGCGGTCTACACTCCAGTCGATGATTATCCTCTTGATGGCCATGCAATATGGCGTTATCAAGCGGACGCTGCATTTCCGTGCGCAACACAAAATGAACTTACTTTAGCCGATGCGCAAGCGCTTATGAGTAACGGTTGTCGATTGATCTGTGAAGGTGCGAATATGCCAACCACTCAAGAAGCGGCGAATGCAATTGTTGATTCCAAAATTGCGTACGGTCCTGCTAAAGCGGCAAACGCAGGCGGTGTTGCGACCAGTCAACTTGAAATGGCGCAAAATGCCAGTATGCAAAAATGGACGTTTGAAAAGGTAGATTCTCATCTACAAGTCATAATGAAGAACATTTTCACCAGTGCGAATGAGACCAGTAAAGAGTTTGGACAACCTGGTAACTTGGTACTCGGTGCGAATATTGCGGGGTTTAGAAAAGTTGCTGATGCAATGATCGAGCAAGGCGTTGTTTAAACATTCTACTCGTAGTAAAAAGTCAGTGTTTAGTCACTGACTTTGTTGTTTTTATACCTGACGACATGAACCCTCATCGAGTTGACCATAGAGTGTCATCTCGCGGGTTAGAATGTCGAGAATATGCCGATCGTTAAATTTTGATTATTGCTGGCTATTAGAAAGATTCATCACCGTGCTCGAAACATTCTCTGCACCTTTATGGATCTCATCCATGACGGTCGAGACTTCGGTAATCTTGGCATTGCCTTCTTCCGTAATGGATGACATTTCGGTCATCATATTGGTCACCTCGTTGATGAGTTGCTGATTTTCTTCGACGACTTTGATTATTTCGTTTGTCGAGTCTGAAGTTCGAGACGCGAGTTGTCTTACTTCGTCAGCGACAACGGCAAAGCCTCTCCCGTATTCACCAGCTCTTGCGGCTTCGATGGCGGCGTTGAGTGCCAATAAATTCGTTCTCGCTGCGATCTCTTGAATTGTAGCGACAATATTTTGAATGCTTTTCGAGCTGTCATTGAGTGAATGCACCTTTTGAGAGGTACTGGCCGCTTTTTGGGATACCGTCAAAGAGACCTCGACCGAATCGGCAAGCAGTTTCGATCCTTCCAGTGCTATTTGCGCTGTTTCTAGTGATGTTGAGTAGGCCACCTCTGAAGCTTCAGCAATCGCATGGCTTCGTTCAATACGATCAGTGATATTACTGGCAAGTTTGACTATTTTCACCACATGACCAGCTTCATTCATGATGGGGTTGTAGCTGGCCTCAATCCAGATGCTTGCTCCGTTAGAGTTGCGACGTTGAAAAAGCCCCGACTTTACCTGTCCTTTTTGTAATTCTTGCCAGAAGTGAGGGTGATTATTATAGAATTCCTCAAAACAGAACATGCGATGATGTTTACCTACCACCTGGTTTTCTCTGTAACCCAACGTATTTAAAAAGTTTGAGTTGGCGGTCAGTATTGTCCCTTCAGGATCAAATTCAATAATCGCTTGTGACTTGTCTAAGGCAGAAAACAACGCATCATTTTTTTTGTTTTGCTCGTTGATCTCTGTGATATCAGAAGCCAGTTTTGCTACGCCAGTGACACGACCATCTGAATTTTTGATCGGTAAATAGGTCGCTTCTAGAACAACCGTGTCACCTTGCTTATTTACTCTCTCGAACGTGCCTTCTTTTGAGACACCATTGGCAAGATCTCGCCAAAAGCTTTGATAAAGCGAAGAGCGAATATAGCTATCCGTACAGAGCATTTTGTGGTGCTGCCCTTTTACCTCATCTAATGAGTACCCGACAAGCGTTAAAAAGGGCGCACTGGCATTTTGGATGACGCCTTCAGGGGTAAACTCGATCCATGCAACATGCTTTTTTAAAGACTGATAAACATTGTCGGAATGGCTAGGTTTTATCTCTGGCTTTTGCTTCTTAGTAAAAAACACCACTGACCTTACTTAAATAGGAAATATACGAATCAAATGAAATTGATGCGATTATACACAGTTGCAACGAATGTTTAAGGGGGCGTATCGGTGTGCTTGAGTGGTTTTGATTTTGATTTTGATTTTGGTTTGAGCGAGGTAAATGAAAGCACTAAGATCATTCATACGTATTTGAAAGTTGCCCCTTCAATAACGTGATGTCTGACCAAGAAAGAAAAAGACATTAAAATTAAATGTGTTACTAAGGCATAGAACCCCGCGATTTTTTTCTTTATATTAAGACACCACTTCCACAAATTTTGTCAAGATCATGCAAGCCGATTTGAACATCATTGCCGAATTTGAAAAAAAAATTGCAGAACTCGAAAAAGAGAATGTTGATCTCAAACGACATAATGCTCGCCTGCAAGAAAAGTTGAATGCCGCACTCGACAGTAATGGCTTGTGTTTGTGGGAGCACCATGTCTCTTCAGGACAACTCACTATCTTTAATATGGATTGGGGAAAAATGCTCGGCTACCAACCGCATGAGCTGACAGCGACATTTGAAACTTGGAAAAATAACTTACACCCTGATGATTATCAGCAGGCGATGAAAGCTTTTGAAGAGCATCTAGCGGGAAGGTGTGATTTGTATGAAGTTGTTTACCGAATGACCCACAAAGATGGTGGTGATAGCTACGTGTACGACAGAGGTCGTGTTGTCGAGTTTGATACCAATGGAGTACCGCTTAGAATTATGGGTACGCACATCGATATCACCAAAGAAAAACGCTTTGAACAACAGTTAGCGACTTTGGCCTCTATCGATAGGTTGACGGGGTTATTCAATAGACAAGCCATCGAACAACGTTTTCGTGAGATGAAAAGCGCGGATACGTTAGTTAAAGCGGCGATGATCTTTATTGATATCGACAACTTTAAAGCGGTCAATGACACATTAGGACACCAGGCGGGCGACCAGGTGTTGAGTTTTATTGCTCAGCGTTTAGGTACGCTAGCCTCTGACGTCGCTTCTCTAACTTCTGATTTAGCTAAACCATACTCTGAACCGGCGCAAATCGGACGAATTGGTGGGGATGAGTTTGTCATTTTGTTTCCCGATATGGAACCAGATCAAGTCACTCACTTTTGTGAAGAGTTGTTGCAAAAGGCGGTACCTGAAAGCAATCAAATGCTGACGGGTGTCGCCATTGGAATGAGTATCGGTGTGTGTTTCTTTAACCAAGGTGATCATCACTTTGATGACGTTTACCAGCAATCTGATTTGGCTATGTATCAAATTAAGAAGAACGGTAAAAATGGAGTGAAAATCCTGCACCTTTGATGAAAAGGACACTGCATTCTGAGCCCCGTTTTTGAACATGATGTCTTGTTGTGATAGGTGCGTACTGGTTTTATATTTTCCTTTTCTGAGATGATAAAAAAATATATACATATGAGCTCGGACACTTATTGGTGGTAAGTGCAGCTTAGTATCTATATTTCTACTTCTGCGAGGAATTGACTGAGAATATTAACTTTAAATGTTAATGTGGCTAAAAATATAGTGGCAAGAAATGGATAAAAACAATGTTAGAAAAGGTTAATTTAAGAAAGTTAATTCTAGTCTTGTGTGTATTTTCCGCAATGGTTACTTTGTTGAATGCGTTTTACTCACTTTATCAAGTGCAGCGAGATATCATCATTAATACGACGCTTGAGTCGAATCGAGTTTATGCTAAGAAGATGGCAGAAATGACGGATGTTTTTCTTGATTCCGCGATGACACAACTTGAATACAGTGCAAAAGCCTTATCTGACCTCACCAATGATAAGGGTGTGTTGGTAGAGGAAACGAAACGACTCAAAAATCAAACAAATATGTTTAACTCCGTTGTCGTTGTAAACTCTGATGGTGTGATAACGGCAGTTTCTCCTGAAACCATTAAAGTGCAAGGGAGCAAGTTGAAGAGTGAAAGCGCACTTCAATCATTAGAAGCTAAAGCACCTATGGTGACGGACCCTTTTGTATCTCCTGCCGGTAATTATCTTATTAGTCTGTCATACCCTATTTTTTCGAGTCAAGGGACATATCTCGGGTATATCAGTGGGAGCATTTATCTAGAAACGGCGAATATACTAGGAAAGTTGTTGAATGAGCATAGTTATGCGGATGGCTCGTACCTTTACGTTGTGGACCGACATGGCACGTTGATTTATCACCCAAATAAATCAAGGATCGGTCAAGTCATCACAAGCAATCGCGCAATCAATACTGTGGCAAAGGGAGAAAGTGGCAGTCTAGATATTGTGAACTCTTTGGGTATTCAAATGTTGGCAGGATTTGCTCCTGTCTCTCAGTCCAGCTGGGGCATGGTTGCTCAGAGATCGAAGCAAAGTACGATACTGACAGTGAATCAACAAATGAAAGAAGTGTTCATCACAACGCTTCCTGTTGGGGGGCTGACATTAATGTTTATTTGGTTTTTTTCTAGCTTTATATCCAAACCGTTAAAACAATTAGCCATGGCCGTAAAAGAGGCGGGTAGCCATTCACGTACGGTGAACAACGTAAAGCAAATCCACTCTTGGTATTTTGAAGCATCACAACTTAAGAGTAGCTTTATCAAAGCCTTTGGGGTCGCGTTTGAGACGATTGACACGCTTCATACCGCAAGTTTAACGGATTCGATGACCGGTTTATTAAACAGAAGAGGCTTAGATAAAGCGATTGAGAGATTACAATCTCAAGCTATCCCATTTTCTATTCTCGCATTGGACATCGACTTTTTTAAATCAGTTAATGATAACTTTGGCCATGATGCTGGTGATGATTTATTAAGACGTTTTGCGCAATTGATGAAAGAGCAATCTCGAGAACAAGACTTGTTGTTTCGAACTGGTGGAGAAGAGTTTATTATTTTTTTACTCAATTCCGATGTTCAAGATGCTTTTAAATCTGCAGAACGGTTACGTAGAAAGGTGGGGCTATACGACTTTGCGGGTATAGGAAGCGTTACGGTTTCTATTGGTGTTGCTTTTTGGGGCAACGAGCAACAATCCATTCGCTCGACGTTAAAAGAAGCGGATACGGCCTTATATCGTGTAAAAAACAATGGCAGAAACCGCTCTGAGATTTTCTCTCGGCCGGGGTCGTGAGCGACAGGGAGTACTGGTGTTCTTAAAATGCTCAAGTGGATTCATTTGAGCATTTTTTTTCGCTACAGGCGGTATTCGCCAGCCCTTTCTGGTTGGTATGTAATATCTAGGATGGTGACATCAACTTGAGACCCATCTGGCTTCGTCCATTGAATGGAATGGCCGGTGGATAGGCCAATCAAAGCACTCCCTATCGGCGCTAAAATTGAGATTTTTGTGCCGCTACTGTCCACGTCTTTTGGGTAAACCAAAGTCAAAGAAAACTCTTTCTTTGTTGCATCGATTGAAAATGTCACTGTTGAATTCATCGTGACTATGTTGTCAGGCAGTTGATCGGGCTCAAGAATGGTCCCACGCTCCAATTCTTGTTCGAGTTGCTCTGTAGACGGGCTGTTGCGTGGTAAAGACTCAATCAGGTCATAGATTCTATCGACATCTAAGGATGAGAGTGTGATATCCGGTTTCGTATTCATATTTTCCTCATAAATAATAGCGCTGACGTGTTAGACAGCGCTAAGCATTAAACTAAGTATTTGATCTAACGTCTTATTACTCAGTCAACATTAAAGTAAATAGGAGGTTAGACAGATAAAACCACAACTTGGATGACCGTGTTTTGGATGACAGTGTTTTTTGATGACAGTGTTGTTGCTCTAATCCATCCGTGTTGTGGTCTAGTAAGTGAGTGTTAATCCAATGTTTGAGTAACGATAGATTGAGTCGGTGTGTTGTGAAATAAACACTTTCGCAAGGTAGCCTAAAGTTGGTCGTGTTTTTAGACACAACTCTCTATCTGAAACGTATTTGGGTGGTGAGCTTATCGGTGTTTGTACGGTTTTGTATTAAGTGAGAATTATCACTGACCATTCGGCTCGAAGTAGAAGTGCCGTCACGATAAGCTTTTTGGTCAACACTTTCCCCATGGAGATGACTCTACTCTAGATACCCCTGAAATCAAGCTCGAAGTGCGATACTTCATGGGTCAGATAATCAATTGTTGAGAATAAGAGATATCAATCAAAAACATGGTGTTTGGTTCTCATCGGATTCTCAATTTATAGGGTATTAAGCGTCCACAGTGGCAAAGAATGATGACCTGGTTAACCAGAACCTTCCGGTTGTATGGTTGTATGGTTGTCTGGGGATAGGGGGCTTCATTGCGCTTTATGAGTTTAAAGCTATATTCAACAGTATAGTCATGACATTGTTTTAACATGGGTGACTGTATAATAAAGGACAATAGACGCTTGATTTAGAATGTATAAATCAGGTTAATAATAAATCCAAGCAACAATAAATCAAAGCAACAATAAATCTAGGCAATAATAAGTCAGTGGAGACTCCCCAATGAAAAAACTACTTTCGATACTTGCTGTTTCTGCAGCAGTGATGGCACCAGCAGCATTTGCTTCTTCGCCTGTTATGTTCTCAACGATCAACGGTTTTAACGCACCAGACGCCGATGCGGTTGGCGGTGTACGTGTTGCGCTTCTTCACGGACAAGTGAGCGATCTAAAAGGCCTTGATCTTGCCGTTGTTGGTATGTCTGAAACGCAAACCACAACCGGTGTCAACCTGGGTATTTTCGGCGCATCAAAAGTGAACCAAGAGATGACAGGTGCTTCACTTGGCTTCTTCAACTGGAATACGGGTAACACAACAGGTGTAAACCTAGGTGCCGTGAACATTACTAACGATGTTAAAGGTGCCAACGTAAGTTTCGTCAACTACTCTGAAGGTAACACTTTGGTTGATGTAGGTGCCGCGAACTTATCTGAAGTATCAACCGTTCAGGTGGGTATTTTCAATAAAACAAACAAGATTGAAGGCGTACAAGTTGGTTTGATCAACTGTGCTGACAACGGTTTCTTCCCATGTTTCCCAATTATTAACTTCGCTAAATAATTGAGTTTTCGTTTGTTATTGAAAAATCGAACTAATGACTAACGCCTAAACCTATGGTTTAGGCGTTGTTTTAATAACGGTTTATAGCTCATGTCACCAAGGTTTAGTTTTCGCTACCTTCTAGTTCATTGAGTCGAAAGGCTCGAATAGGGGCGGTGACTCTGAGTCGATACGATCTGAATAGGTACGAAGACTCTATTCAATGTGTAGGTCGAGTAGGGTTTTGCTGCTGCGCCCGCCGATCTCGCGAGTCAATTTGGGCACCAGGTAGCCAGAAACCTCAGAGATTAAGCCTTTAAAGTGATGCTTTGCTTCTTCATCCGAGATATGGAAATGCGCCGCGCCCTGTACTTTATCAAGCACATGCATGTAGTAAGGCAATACACCGGCATCGAATAGCTTTTCGCTTAATGCTTTCAATGAGTCAGCACTGTTGTTGACCCCTTTCAACATCACACCTTGATTAAGTAGAGTCGCACCAGTTTGTTTTAGTTTGTGAAAGGCTTGCTTGAGCTCTGCATTGATCTCATTGGCATGGTTAATATGGCTAACCATGACGATATTGAGCGGCGTTTGTTTGAGTAGCAGACACAACTCATCAGTTATTCGAGCAGGAATCACCACAGGTAAGCGACTGTGGATACGCAACGTTTTGACATGTGGAATGGCCTCAATGGCTTGCACTAGCCATTCGAGTTCGCTGTCTTTTGCCATCAGTGGGTCTCCACCCGATAAGATCACTTCGTTGATCTCTGGGTGCTCTGCGACATAGTCGAGGCTGGTTTGCCACGCTGACTTTGATCCCTTGTTATCTTGGTAAGGGAAGTGACGGCGAAAGCAGTAGCGGCAGTTAATCGCACAGCCACCTTTTACAATCATGAGGGCGCGGTTTTTGTATTTGTGCAGTAGCCCGGGAATGGCGTTGTCTTGTTCTTCTAATGGATCGGCGGAGTAGCCGGGATGAACCTCAAACTCTTCGCTGAGCGGTAAAACCTGTCGCAGTAAAGGATCATGTGGGTTGCCTTTTTCCATTCGCTCAACAAAGCTTATGGGCACTCGAAGCGAAAACAGCTCACGCGCCGCGAATCCTTTTTGCCACGGTGCAGGGTCTATTTCTAATACTTCGAGCAGTTTTGTCGGGTCAGAGATCGCATTCGATAGCTGTTTGAGCCAGTTTTGCTCAACAGATTCGACTTTTCGGGTTATGATATGCGGCATTGAAATCAACTCAAAGATGTGTAAGAGGAAATCATGGCGTCAGTAAGCACCAATGAATTCAAAGGCGGTTTAAAATTCATGATGGATAACGAGCCTTGCTCAATTATCGAAAATGAATACGTTAAGCCGGGTAAAGGCCAAGCGTTTAACCGTGTAAAACTTCGTAAACTGCTGTCAGGCAAAGTGTTAGAGAAAACATTTAAGTCAGGCGATACCGTAGAACTAGCCGACGTTATCGACGTTGAACTAGGCTACCTATACAGCGACGGCGAATTCTACCACTTCATGAACAACGAAACATTCGAGCAAATCGCGGCTGATGTAAAAGCAGTGGGCGAGACAGCAAAATGGTTAGTTGAAAATGACGTTTGTACTCTAACGTTGTGGAATGATAACCCTATCACAGTAACTCCACCAAACTTTGTTGAGATCGCAGTAACTGAAACCGATCCTGGCCTGAAAGGCGACACACAAGGTACTGGCGGTAAGCCTGCAACTCTAGCAACTGGCGCGGTAGTTCGCGTACCTCTATTCATCGCAATCGGTGAAGTTGTTAAAGTTGATACTCGTACTGGCGAATACGTTGGTCGTGTGAAGTAATTGACTTCAAGTATCTGAAAAAGGTCGCTTAGGCGGCCTTTTTTGTATCTGGAGATCGGGGAGAACCGAGCCAGAGAGATATGAGGTGTAACCAATAGCAAAAAAGCAGAACAAGATAATCTTGTTCTGCTTTTAGTTTTAGAGCTTCGAGGCTCGTTTACTCGAATTTCGAATCTGCTTTTAAATCATAAAAATGAAAATAACAGACAATGCGCTAATTAGGCCTGCGAAGAAGTAGCAACCCACTTTACCCGCAACGCCGACGTGGAACTTAAGGTCGTGCATACCGTGATGAAGACGGTGCATGGCGTGCCACATTGGCAGTGCTAACGTGCCGATGATGAATAGCGCACCGATAATGCTGGTGGCAAATTCAGAGACACGTTCGTAGCTCATCGCGTTAGCGTCAATAATGCCCATTGGCACTAAGATACCAAGCACTAAGATCGTGATGGGTGTGATCATCGCGAACCACGTACCGCCAGCGCCGAATAAGCCCCACCAGATTGGCTCGTCAGAACGTTTAGGAGCACGATTTACTTTGTAGTTTGTGTTCATAACGAAAGCTCCTTACACCACAACAAGAACGATTAAAGAAATAAAAGCCACCGCTGCCCACTGAGTCAGTACGATGATTCTTTTGTCCACCAATTTACCTTTCAGGCGGATCGGCATTACTTGAGGCATCATGCTGAAGAAGGTTTGAGCGTGCATCAAGCTACCTAGCAGTGCCACGATATTAATACCGACAACGATAGGGTTCGCCATAAAGCTCAACCAACCAGCCCACGCTTCAGGGCCTTTCACTAGTGCACCCAAACCGAAGGTTAGGAACAGAGTGAACAGAATCAAAGGCAGTACAGTTGCTTCACGTAGCATGTAGAAGCGGTAGAACGGATGGTTGCTCCACCACGTTCTCTTCATCTCACGAACATAAGGCTTACGATTGCTCATCTTATGCCTCCTCTGTTGTTTTTACTTGGTTCTTGCTAACTGAAGTGCCGTCTGGTTTGAACATCGAGATAACGAAGTCCATTGAAGACTCAACTTTGCCTTGGTTTACCGCTGCTGCTGGGTCTACTTTCTTCGGACACACTTCAGAGCAGTAGCCGACGAACGTACAGCCCCAAGCGCCGTTTTCACCGTTGATAAGCTGCATACGTTCAGCTTTACCATTGTCACGGCTATCGAGGTTGTAACGGTGAGCAAGAGTCAGTGCCGCAGGGCCGATGAACTCAGGGTTTAGACCAAACTGAGGACACGCTGCGTAACAAAGACCACAGTTGATACAACCAGCGAACTGTTTGTATTTCGCCATTTGTTCTGGCGTTTGAATGTTAGTGCCGTCTTCAGGCTTACGATCGTTACCAATGATGTAAGGTTTGATCGCTTCAAGGCGCTCGATAAACGGCGTCATGTCGACAATCAAATCTTTCTCGATTGGGAAGTTCGCAAGTGGTTCGATCGTTAGGCCGTTCGGGTAGTCACGTAAGAAGCTCTTACACGCGAGTTTTGGCACACCATCAACCATGATGCCGCAAGAGCCACAAATCGCCATACGACAAGACCAGCGGTAAGAGAGGTCTTTATCTTGGTAGTCTTTGATGTAACCAATCGCATCAAGTACTGACATAGTGTCATCAAAAGGCACTTCGAAAGTCTGCATATGAGGTTCTGCATCTTTCTCTGGATCGTAGCGCAGGATGTTTACTTTTTGGATACGGTTCGCTGACATTATGCTTGCTCCTCTTCACGCTTGTCGTTTGCCTCAGCGGCTTTTTCTGCTGCTGCGGCTTTCTCTGCGGCTTCACCGTACAAACGCGCTTTCGGTTGAGACTTAGTAATCTTCACATCGCTGTAGTCGATGGTTGGTGCTGAGTCTTCTTGGTAGAAAGAAAGCGTGTGTTTGAGGAAGTTCACGTCGTCACGCTCAGTGCAGTTGTCATCTAAACGCTGGTGTGCACCACGAGACTCTTTACGAAGAATCGCTGAGTGAACCATCGCTTCTGCCACTTCAAGGCCGTAACCCACTTCGATAGCGTAAAGTAGGTCCGTGTTGAACACTTTGCCTTTGTCTTTAATGCTGATCTTCTTGTAGCGCGCTTTCAGTTCAGTGATTTTGTCGATGGTTTCTTGCATCAAGTCTTCTTGACGGTAGATACCACAACCCGCTTCCATGGTGTGACCCATTTCAGTACGGATATCAGCCCAGTTCTCATCGCCTTCTTGATTTAAGATACCAGCGATGCGATCTTCAACCGCTTTCACCTGCTTAGCGATAGATTCTTCATTCCAACCTTTGAATTCCGCAGCGCGTTTCACGGCGTGTTCACCGGCAACGCGGCCAAATACCACGAACTCAGCCAGAGAGTTAGAACCTAGGCGGTTTGCACCGTGTAGGCCAACTGACGCACATTCACCCACGGCGAATAGGCCTTTGATGCGAGTTTCACAAGTGCCGTTGGTTTCAATACCCCCCATGGTGTAGTGAACCGTCGGGCGAATAGGGATTGGCTCTTTTGCAGGATCAACGTTGACGTACGCTTTTGCTAGCTCACAGATAAACGGTAGGCGTTCTTGTAGGTACTCTTCACCAAGGTGGCGAAGGTCAAGGTGTACCACATCACCAAGTGGGTGCTTGATGGTGTTGCCTTTCTGCTGCTCGTGCCAGAATGCTTGAGAAACTTTGTCACGAGGACCCAGTTCCATGTATTTGTTTTTCGGCTCGCCCACTGGAGTTTCAGGGCCCATGCCGTAATCTTGCAGGTAACGGTAGCCGTTCTTGTTGACGATGATACCGCCTTCACCACGGCAACCTTCGGTCATCAAGATGCCAGTGCCAGGTAGGCCTGTTGGGTGGTATTGAACGAACTCCATATCACGCAGTGGCACACCGTGGCGATAAGCCATTGCCATACCGTCGCCCGTTACGATGCCGCCGTTGGTATTGCAGTGGTAAACACGACCTGCGCCACCGGTTGCAAGAACAACGGATTTCGCTTTGATGGTAACAAGCTCACCTTCAGACATATGAATCGCGATTAGGCCTTGAATTTCGCCTTCCTCTACGATCAAATCCACCACAAAGTACTCATCAAATCGTTTGATTGTGTCGTACTTCATCGAAGTCTGGAACAGAGTATGAAGCATATGGAAGCCGGTTTTATCCGCCGCGAACCACGTTCTCTCTACCTTCATACCGCCGAATCGGCGCACGTTTACTTCACCGTTTTCTTTACGACTCCATGGGCAGCCCCACTGCTCCATTTGGATCATTTCGCGAGTCGAGTTTTCAACAAAGTATTCAACAACATCCTGTTCACATAGCCAGTCGCCACCGCCAACCGTATCGTTGAAGTGGTTATCTAGGCTATCTTCGTCTTTAATTACTGCTGCTGAACCGCCTTCTGCTGCCACCGTGTGCGAACGCATTGGGTAAACTTTAGAAATCAGTGCTACTTCCAATTCAGGATTAGCTTCAGCCGCAGCAATCGCTGTACGAAGACCAGCGCCGCCTGCGCCGATGACTGCGATATCTGTGGTAATTGTCTTCACAGTTATTCTCCAGTGTGATGCGGAGTATTCCGCTTGTTATTATAAAAAGCTTATTGATCGTACTGACTAATTGGTAGCTCTTACTAATTGGTAGCTCTTACTAATCGATAGCACGTAAACGGCATCAACCGTTTATCACCCCTAAGCCTTAAGTGGTAGGTTCAGTGTAAGAGAGGATGGTCTTTGAAAAGTTGATGTATTTGGGTTTTTAGGTCGGTAATGCATATGGAAGCATAGAATTTATAGGTTATGTGACTGCAATCACGGCAATGAACTATTGATAGCGTTCCTCCTACAAGGCGTGTGTTAACAGCTTGTTGAGTATGGTTTTCGTTATCAATATTCTCATCGTGCCAACATCGATAAATGTGTTGTAGTACGTGATTTTCTTGCTTCATCAAAACAAGGTGCTGGTTTGATAAGGCAAAGATAGAAGCTTACAAAAGAGGCGAAAAGTGGTAATTTTCGTTGCCTATCATTCAGTAATATGGAACTCGATAATGCACTCCACATGGCAACCAGCCGCCACTATTAAGCAGTTAAAGCAACGTGCTGATATCCTTAATCAAATCCGTCAATTTTTTGCAGAGCGAGATGTGATGGAGGTGGATACGCCTGCGATGAGCCACGCCACGGTGACGGATGTGCATTTACATACTTTTAAAACAGAGTTCGTAGGGCCAGGTTATGCGCAGGGTCAGCCACTGTTCTTTATGACAAGCCCAGAGTTTCATATGAAACGACTGTTAGCGGCGGGCAGTGGCTGTATTTACCAAATTTGTAAGTCTTTTCGTAATGAAGAGAACGGCCGTTACCACAACCCTGAATTTACGATGCTGGAGTGGTATCGAGTGGGGTTTGATCACCACGATTTGATGGACGAAATGGACCTGCTATTGCAGCAAATCCTCAAGTCGGGCACAGCCGATCGAATGACCTACCAGCAAGCCTTTATTGATGTGCTCGGTGTGTGTCCGCTGGAAGACTCGATGGCGACTTTAAAGCAAGCCGCAGCGAAACTGGGTCTTAGTGATATTGCGGACCCTGAAGGAGATCGCGATACCTTACTGCAATTGCTGTTCAGCGTGGGTGTTGAAGAAGAGATTGGTCAAACAGTGCCTGCGTTTGTTTATGATTTCCCGGCATCGCAAGCAGCGTTAGCTAAGATCAACCCTGATGATTCACGAGTGGCGGATCGCTTTGAGGTGTATTTCAAAGGCATCGAGTTAGCCAATGGCTTCCATGAGTTAGACAAACCACAAGAACAACTGCAACGTTTTGAAGATGACAATGACAAGCGTATCGAGATGGGTTTAGCGCCTCAACCGATTGATCATCACTTGATTGAGGCATTAACAGCGGGCTTACCCGATTGTGCGGGTGTGGCGTTAGGTATCGATAGGCTCATCATGCTGGCTTTGGGTTATGACCATATCGATGATGTGACCGCTTTCCCTTTCCCGCGTTCTTAGCTTTCGGTTTTTACTGAGAGTTAATCGTCATTCGCTATTAACTCTCAGCTTCGAATTCGCTTCACTAGCTGACTAGGGTTCCTGAGCCACTAGCTAACCAGGATACCAGTACCAAGTACGGCAACAATGGCACCGATCCAAGCGTAAGCATTCGGCCTCCGTTTGCTGTAAAGCCACAGTATTGGTAACAACATGATGGGGGTGGTTGATGACAGTAGAGCGACCATGCCAACATTACCTTCCTGCAGTGCATACAAGATCAGTGTCATTCCCAGCGCCATCGCTAAAAAACCGTTAACCGCGGTGATGGCGAATATTTGTCCATTCATCGGATTCAGTGCTCGCGAATGCTTGGCTCCGGTTAAGCGAAATAGTGAGTGAGCAATAAAGGCGGTGATCATTCGAATCGCTGAAGCGGCAACTGGGTCAATCTCTGTTTGCATGATAGGTTTTGCAATGATGCCACCCAGCGCTTGGCAAATCGCGGCGGTAATGCCTAGAGCGACACCAACCCACACTGTGCCCTTGATGGTTTCGAGTTGGTTTTGAGATTGACCTCGTCGACCAAAGAAGATGGCCGTTAACACACCACTAAACACCAACGCCGAGCCAATCAGCTCCATCGAAGTCATGCTTTCACTAAACAGGAAGTAACCAAGAATGGCGGAGAATACGGCGTGGCACGAGAACAGCAAACCCGCTTGGCGTGGCCCCATTCGGTTTAAACAGGCAAATAGGGCGGTATCGCCAATGAAGATACCAATCAGGCCAGAAAGCATCATAGGTGTCACTAGGTCGGCCTCGACACTTGCCCAGCCACCGGTAAACCAAGCCATGCTCGATAAGATGACCGCAGTGCAACCCATGCGCCAGCGGCTATAGGCGAAAGAACCTAAATGTTGAGCCGGTTTTACTGACATTAAGCTCGCAATCGCCCAGAGAAAAGCGGCCGCTAGAGCTAACCATTCAAATCCCATGTCATTAACATCCTTGTGTCTGGGATAAATTAGCTCATCAATATGCATCAAACCGAACGGAGAACAAAGTGATTCTTAATAAAAGAACCATGAACGTTTACAGTTCGGCCTAACTTGGTTCGGCTTAGCTTGATGTGATCAATTACGCTTTACACTTTAAAGCGCTCCACATCTTGGCGCATCGACTGTGCAGCATGGCTCATTTCGTTTGAGCTATTGCGACTGCTTTCTGCTTGCTGTGCAAGATCGTCAGAGGCATCTTTGATCCCTTGTGTATTGCGGCTGATGTCTTCGCTTACGGCGCGCTGTTCTTCTGCGGCACTGGCAATTTGTAGCGCCATGTCGTTGATTTCAGTGATCGCTTGGGTGATTTTAGTGAGGCTGCCATGGGCTTGCTCTGCGAATCCAACACTATTTTCCGCCAACTGAGTGCTGGTGGTCATGCTGTCAACGGCATGTTCGGTATTCTTCTGCAGCGTATCAATCATCTCGCGGATCTCTTCCGTTGAGCCATGCGTTCTTTGACTTAGCACGCGAACTTCATCGGCCACAACGGCAAACCCACGGCCTTGTTCACCCGCACGGGCGGCTTCAATGGCGGCATTCAATGCCAGCAGGTTGGTTTGCTCGGCAATGCCTTGAATGGTCGATAGGATCTGGTTGATGCTCTGAGCGTTGCTCTCCAATTCACGAATAACATTGGCGGCGTCTTCAACTTGCGTTGCCAAGCCAGTAATGGCATCACGGTTTTGCTGAATAACCTCTTGGCCTTCATCACAAGCGGTAGCTGACGCTTGAGAAGCGGATGCGGTTAGTTCAGCATGGCTGGCCACTTCTGCGGCGGTGGCCGACATTTCATGAATCGCGGTCGCAATCTGGGTGATGTCATTTTGTTGATTTTCAACGCGAATTGAAGATTGGGTCGCCAGTTGATTGGCTTTTTCTGAATGATTGTTTAAATCGTGGCTGTGCTCAATGACCCCCTTAAGCATGCTTTGCATTTGGCTTAAGAACTGGTTGACGAGCTCGGCAAGTTTGCCAATTTCGTCCATGCGTTTGATGTCAATTCGCTGAGTGAGATCGCCTCTGCCTTGAGCGAGTTGGGTCAGCGCTTCAGACAATGTTTGCAATGGGTAGAGTAAGCGGTTGATGACTATGGTGCTCGCAATTGAAATGACGATGTACAAAATGAAAGAAGTCAGCGTGATAAATTGAATGGCATCGGATACCGCAGAAAATGCCATGGCTTTATCGATAACAATGCCGAGTGACCAGTTGGTATTTGGAACGTTAGCAATGTAGACCATTTTATCCCCTTGGCCTGGCCAAGTAAGCGTGGTGATCATTTGGTTTTTAATCAGTTGCGAAACTCGGTTTGCTGTTAACTCTGGGTTCAAACTGGTCAAGGGTTTTTGGCTGAGCGCTTCATCACTGTACGCAACGATGTTGTTGTTGCCATCGACTAAAAATGCAAAGCCATCGTTCTCGAGTTTTACATTAAGCACCGTATCAATGATGCTAGTGACGGTTAAATCTGCCGCAAGGACACCCTGTTTTTCACCGTTGAATGCTTTAGCAAAACTGATGACGATGCTGCCATCGAAATCTTGATAGGGTTCGGTAATGATGAGATCGGACGTTGCGTTGGCATCTTGATACCAAGGGCGAGTGCGAGGATCGTAGCCTGCTGGCCAATCTTCCCCTTTGTCGCCATAAGCAATAGTGCCGTCGCTGAATCCTGCATAAACAGACAGGAACTGTCCGGCTTGTTTGGTGATTAACAACTCGCGGTCAGAGTTATTACTGTTGGAAACAGTAGCTTCATTGGCCAGCATCATATCACTGCGAATGGAGAGCCAATCGGCAATGTAATTCGTGGTGCCGACACTCACATTTTTCATTTCTTGGTTGATCGCAATTTCAGTCTCTTGATTAAGCTGATTCACTGATATCCAAGCTTGAGCGCCACTTACGACGGCGATAATAACCGCGATTGCGATCTGAATTTTAAATTTAATAGTATGTCTCAAGGTCTATTCCTCCCTTTTTAGACAAAACGCGAATTAAAGTGACGTACTTGATATTGCAATGATGTGTTACTGGTACGTGTATAGTGTCGTTATATGAAGCGTTATAAATGTGTTTAAAATCAAAAATTTAAAAATAATTGTGATTTTTTTAATAAACAGTGAAGTGAAATCACAATTATCTATCGATTAGAACTTGATAAGCCCTCCAGATACGAAATAACGATGGCTATCTGGAGGGCGGTGATAAGAAGTTAACGCGCTAGGTGATAATAAATAGCGCGAGGTAGACGAGCAGCAAGCCGATGACCCCTAAGATGACCCCCATCTTCGCCATGTCTTTACTTTCGATAAGCCCAGTGGAGTAGGCCAATGAGTTTGGTGGTGTCGATACTGGAAGAATCATCCCCAGTGATGCTGAGAAAGCGACCACAACCAGCAAGCCTTGTAGGCCACCAATCGCAACTAGGCTTTCCATGGAAGCACCAATTGCAGCGGCTATCGGCATCAGCAAGTTGGCCGTCGCGGTGTTTGACATGAAGTTGGCCATTAACCAACACACAATCGATAGAGTGAGCACCACTGCTGTAGGCGACAAGGATTCATAATCAATCGCGTGCGCTAATGCTGCTGCTAAGCCTGTTTTATCTAAGCCGATACCAATAGCAATACCACCTGCAACCAACCACAACACATCCCAGTTAATTAGCTTGAGTTCTTCTTTGCCCATGATGCCAGTGAGAGTAAACACAGCCAGTGGAATAATAGACACGACATAAGTGTTCATGCCGTGCAGTTTGGTGGTCATCCACAATAAGATTGTCGCAGCGAAGGTGATGTAAACCACAATCGCTCGCCAGCTCTTTCTAAATTGTCCATCGAGCTTGAGCACCATGTTTCTTTCTTTAGAAGGGAAGAGTTTTTGTAGAAGAAACCAAGCGATGGTGAGTTGGATGATCACAAAGGGTAAGCCCATCATCATCCAGCTGAGGAAGTCGATACTGTTCTCACCCGTCAGGTATTGCAGTGCTATGGCATTGGGCGGTGTACCGATTGGTGTCGCGATACCACCGGTGTTAGCAGCAATTGGAATACACAACACGAGCGCTTTGATACCCATATCGCCTTTTGGTGCAGATGCCACGATAGGACCGAGCAGCGCAAGCATCATTACCGTTGTTGCAGTATTCGACATAAACATCGAGAACACAGCAGTAATCAGCATTAAACCGAGCATAATGAAGCGCGGTTCTGTACCGAAGGGCTTGAGTAAAACCCGAGCTAGGTTGTTATCTAATTCGTATTTTGAGGCAGAGATTGCAAGCGCAAAACCACCCATAAAGAGAATAATGATAGGCGATGAAAATGCACCGAATATGTCGGTATATTTGATTAAATCACCGAGATCGTGTCCTGATGGTGGGTTTCTAAATAAGTGTAGGCCTTTGTCGGATATCATCACTAATTCTAGTGCAATGATCAAAATCGAAGTGGCAAATACTGGCACCGGTTCTAGAACCCAAAGCAGTGCCGCTAACAGGAATATTGCCAGCAAGCGATGCTGAATGAGAGTGAGGTCATCGATTGGGATTGAATCGATCGGCATGAGTAACACGCCTAAGGGAATCGCAAAACAAATCAACAGCTTGACCAAGACGCCAACATTGAGTTTAGGCATGACACAAAGACCCTATTAATAAAATATCTTCAAATAGAATAAGTTATCTGTTTTTTTTGTACTTGGAGGTGGGTTGTAAAAACGAAAAGTTGTTCAAGATTTCAACGACTGTTTTGTTTTTGGTCAAACTTTTACGGGGGAGTTCTAGGTTTGTTACGAGCAGGATCGACAGCAATGAAAAAGGCGCGTTATTGACTAGAAATAACGCGCCTTTAAAAGATTGAGCAGTTAACTTGTATTTAATTTACATGTCAATGCACAAGGTTAGGATTGGTCTGTGTTCTCAGTTGAATCAGCCGTTTCAGCCTCTACTTCCTGACCCGCAATGTGCGCGAAAGGTGTGCCCAGAACGGTTTTCACGCCATTCTGCATCGTTTCATCAAACTTGATGGCGTCTTTAGCAAATAGGTTGATGACCGTTGAACCAAGCTTAAAGCGACCCATCTCTTCGCCTTTCTTCAAGATGACGGATGTGTCACCTTGTGCTGGGTAATCCCATTTGTAGACAGAGTTACCGCGAGGTGGTGTGATGGTGCCAGCCCATACTTGCTCGATGCTGCCGACAATGGTCGCACCAACAAGCACTTGTGCCATTGGGCCAAACTCGGTATCAAAGATACAAACCACACGCTCGTTACGTGCGAATAGATTTGGAACGTTCTCTGCTGTTAGCGGATTTACTGAGAAAAGATCACCTGGAACGTAGATCATCTGGCGCAATGTACCGTCGCATGGCATGTGCACGCGGTGGTAATCACTTGGTGATAGGTAAAGCGTTGCGAATTCACCGTCTTTAAACTCATCCGCCAGCGCTGCATCGCCACCCAATAGCTCGCGCGCTGAGTAGTTGTGGCCTTTCGCTTGAATCAGTTGACCGTCAGTAATGGGGCCAAATTGGCTGACGCAAGCGTCGGCAGGGTGAACAATAACAGAGTCACCTTCGGCAATAGGGCGCATGTCTTCTTTTAATTCACGTACGAAGAATTCATTGAATGTTTTAAAGTGTTTTGGATCGCTATGCAGCGCTTCATCCATGTTCACTTTGTATTGTTTGATGAACCAGTTGATAACCGCTGTCGTTAAGCCGCCCGCTTTAGCCGACGCTAATTTACCGACTAGTCGAGTCAGTCCATGTTGTGGAATCCAGTACTGCAATCCAACTTTAATCTTATCCATTGTATTAATTTTCCAATGCTGTTTGTTTTTGATGCTAATCGCTTTCAATGCTAGTCGCTTTTAGTGCAAACGAGGTTATGACGGTTTAGGGCGCGAGATGTTACTTAAAATCGCGGCCATTGTCAGTAATCACTGTCATCGTCAGTAAAAGCACATGCTTGTTCACCAGAGTGCGGTTAGAGATCCGCTTTCTTACTTCGCGAGTACTGACGGTTATCTTTGTTGTCAGCCATTGTTTCAATAATGCGATGGTAACTAGCGAAACGTAAGCGACTAATTCTGCCATCTTCAACGGCTTCACGCAGAATACATCCAGGGTCGTCATTGTGTTTGCAGTCACGGAACTTACAACCGCCTAAGTATGGCTTGAATTCAATGAAAGCGTCAGTGATCTCATCCGGTTCTAAGTGCCATAGGCCGAATTCACGTACGCCTGGAGAGTCGATTAGGTCGCCGCCAGAAGGGAAGTGGTATAAACGAGCTGCCGTGGTGGTATGCTGACCAAGACCTGAGTTCTCAGAGACTTCGCCTTCTTCAATGTCGAGCGTTGGCATCAATGCATTTACTAGGCTTGATTTACCCACACCCGATTGGCCAACAAAGATGTTGATGCGATCTTTTAGTTCAGCTTCCAGCTCTTTGATGCCGTAGCCAGACTCTTTACTTACAAACATCACTTTATAGCCAATTTTCTCATATATTGTCAGTGTTTCACTGTATTCCGTAATTTGCTGTTCAGTGAGTAAGTCGACCTTATTGAGAACCACAAGCGGGGCAATGTTTACCGTTTCTGAAGCAATCAAATAGCGGTCAATGATATTAAGTGAAAGCTCCGGTAGCACGGCTGAAACAATAACCATTTGGTCAACGTTGGCAGCAACCGGCTTTAGGCCATCGTAGTAATCAGGGCGAGTCAGCATTGAAGTTCTCGGTTCAACCGCTTCCACAACGCCAGAAATTCCGGCCATTGATTCTAAGCCTGCGCGCCAGATAACTCGGTCACCAGAAACTAAAGTCTCAATACTACGGCGTAAGTTACAACGATGAACTTCGTTAGTTTCAAGATCTTCGATATCAGCATGCTGACCAAAGCGTGTAATAACTAATCCACTCTTTGTACCGCCAAGCATGTTTTCATCCCACTGGATAGAATCTTCTTTCTTGAGTCGCTTGTTCTGGTTGCTACGTACACGACGTACTTGACCTTTGGTTAATTTCTTTTTTTTAGCCACAATTTTTCACTTAACACATCTAACTTGATGATTGGGGACTCAAACAAGGTGTTGCTGGTGCCATATGATTTCGATGGCCCTAAAGCTAGTTTGAGTATAGTTATTTGGGTATAGTACCTCTTTTACACATAAACAAATAGGCGACGCCTTATGTCCTTTAGCGATCAGAACCTTATTTGGGTTGATCTAGAGATGACAGGACTTGATCCTGAAACTCATAAAATCATTGAAATTGCGACTATCGTTACTGATAGTGAGCTTAACATCCTGGCTGAAGGACCTGTTTTGGCTATTCACCAACCTCAGAGTGAATTGGACAAGATGGACGAGTGGTGCACAACGACTCATACCGGCAGCGGCCTAGTGAAGCGAATTCAAGAAAGTACGGTTTCAGAACAAGATGCAATCCAACAAACGATTGAATTTCTTGAGAAGTGGGTACCAAAAGGTAAGTCACCAATTTGTGGCAACAGCATTGGCCAAGATCGCCGTTTCCTATACAAGCACATGCCTGAATTGGAAGAGTACTTCCACTACCGCTATGTTGATGTCAGTACCTTGAAAGAACTTGCTCGTCGTTGGAAGCCTGAAGTGTTAGATGGGTTTTCTAAGTCGGGGAGTCACCTGGCATTAGATGATATTCGTGAGTCGATCGCTGAGTTGCAGTACTATCGAAAAACGATTATTAATATCTAATCAGATCAAACGATCACGTTTATCTAACTTTTCAGGGACCTAAGAGCTGATTTTTTTGAAAATCTGTGTGCTTTTACAGCAGTTGAGTAAAAACTTGCGTAATTTTGCATTAAGGACTTGCATCACAAAAAAATGCTCTTATAATTCGCAGCCCTGAACGACGAAAGACGTTTCAGATTGCGATACTAGCTCAGTTGGTAGAGCGCAACCTTGCCAAGGTTGAGGTCATCGGTTCGAACCCGATGTATCGCTCCAAATTCTCTCTTGTGCTTTGCACTGAAGAAGATGGTCAAGTTCCATTGTACTTAACAATGCATCCGGACGCGGGATGGAGCAGTTTGGTAGCTCGTCGGGCTCATAACCCGAAGGTCGTCGGTTCAAATCCGGCTCCCGCAACCACATTACAGTTAGACGTTGATTTGCTGCGTGTAAGCAGAGAAGATTAACGGTTAGCTTATGCGATACTAGCTCAGTTGGTAGAGCGCAACCTTGCCAAGGTTGAGGTCATCGGTTCGAACCCGATGTATCGCTCCAATTTCTTTCTAAGAATTGATATTGGAAATATAGAGTCATCAACTTAAATGATGCATCCGGACGCGGGATGGAGCAGTTTG
>NZ_LAUM01000060.1:0-707 GCF_000972265.1 Vibrio sp. ECSMB14106
CCACAAAACCCCTTGGGTGTTGTATGGTTAAGCCTCACGGGCAATTAGTACAGGTTAGCTCAATGCCTCGCAGCACTTACACACCCTGCCTATCAACGTCGTAGTCTACGACAACCCTTTAGGACACTTATAGTGCCAGGGAAAACTCATCTCAAGGCTCGCTTCGCGCTTAGATGCTTTCAGCGCTTATCGATTCCGAACGTAGCTACCGGGCAATGCCATTGGCATGACAACCCGAACACCAGAGGTTCGTCCACTCCGGTCCTCTCGTACTAGGAGCAGCCCCTTTCAATTTTCCAACGCCCACGGCAGATAGGGACCGAACTGTCTCACGACGTTCTAAACCCAGCTCGCGTACCACTTTAAATGGCGAACAGCCATACCCTTGGGACCGACTTCAGCCCCAGGATGTGATGAGCCGACATCGAGGTGCCAAACACCGCCGTCGATATGAACTCTTGGGCGGTATCAGCCTGTTATCCCCGGAGTACCTTTTATCCGTTGAGCGATGGCCCTTCCATTCAGAACCACCGGATCACTATGACCTGCTTTCGCACCTGCTCGAATTGTCATTCTCGCAGTCAAGCGGGCTTATGCCATTGCACTAACCACACGATGTCCAACCGTGTTTAGCCCACCTTCGTGCTCCTCCGTTACTCTTTGGGAGGAGACCGCCCCAGTCAAACTACCCACCAGGCACTGTCCGT
>NZ_LAUM01000061.1:0-1862 GCF_000972265.1 Vibrio sp. ECSMB14106
GTAGGTTCAATGTTCAGTGCCAAGCTGTAGTAAAGGTTCACGGGGTCTTTCCGTCTCGCCGCGGGTACACTGCATCTTCACAGCGATTTCAATTTCACTGAGTCTCGGGAGGAGACAGCGTGGCCATCATTACGCCATTCGTGCAGGTCGGAACTTACCCGACAAGGAATTTCGCTACCTTAGGACCGTTATAGTTACGGCCGCCGTTTACCGGGGCTTCGATCAAGAGCTTCGACCGAAGTCTAACCCCATCAATTAACCTTCCGGCACCGGGCAGGCGTCACACCGTATACGTCATCTTACGATTTTGCACAGTGCTGTGTTTTTAATAAACAGTTGCAGCCACCTGGTATCTGCGACTCTCGTCTGCTCCATCCGCAAGGGACTTCACTGATAAGAGCGTACCTTCTCCCGAAGTTACGGTACCATTTTGCCTAGTTCCTTCACCCGAGTTCTCTCAAGCGCCTTGGTATTCTCTACCCGACCACCTGTGTCGGTTTGGGGTACGATTCCTTACAATCTGAAGCTTAGAGGCTTTTCCTGGAAGCATGGCATCAATGACTTCACTACCGTAGTAGCTCGACATCGTATCTCAGCGTTAAGAAAGTCCGGATTTACCTAAACTTTCCGCCTACATACTTGAACCTGGACAACCATCGCCAGGCCCACCTAGCCTTCTCCGTCCCCCCATCGCAATTGTAAGAAGTACGGGAATATTAACCCGTTTCCCATCGACTACGCCTTTCGGCCTCGCCTTAGGAGTCGACTTACCCTGCCCCGATTAACGTTGGACAGGAACCCTTGGTCTTCCGGCGAGGGAGTTTTTCACTCCCTTTATCGTTACTCATGTCAGCATTCGCACTTCTGATACCTCCAGCAGCCCTTACAGACCACCTTCAACGGCTTACAGAACGCTCCCCTACCCCACGCACCCTAAGGTACGTAGCCGCAGCTTCGGTGTATAGCTTAGCCCCGTTACATCTTCCGCGCAGGCCGACTCGACCAGTGAGCTATTACGCTTTCTTTAAATGATGGCTGCTTCTAAGCCAACATCCTGGCTGTCTGAGCCTTCCCACATCGTTTCCCACTTAGCTATACTTTGGGACCTTAGCTGGCGGTCTGGGTTGTTTCCCTCTCCACGACGGACGTTAGCACCCGCCGTGTGTCTCCCGGATAGTACTTACTGGTATTCGGAGTTTGCAAAGGGTTGGTAAGTCGGGATGACCCCCTAGCCTTAACAGTGCTCTACCCCCAGTAGTATTCGTCCGAGGCGCTACCTAAATAGCTTTCGGGGAGAACCAGCTATCTCCAGGTTTGATTGGCCTTTCACCCCTAGCCACAAGTCATCCGCTAATTTTTCAACATTAGTCGGTTCGGTCCTCCAGTTGATGTTACTCAACCTTCAACCTGCCCATGGCTAGATCACCTGGTTTCGGGTCTAATCCTAGCAACTGTACGCCCAGTTAAGACTCGGTTTCCCTACGGCTCCCCTAAACGGTTAACCTTGCTACTAAAATTAAGTCGCTGACCCATTATACAAAAGGTACGCAGTCACACCACGAAGGTGCTCCTACTGCTTGTACGTACACGGTTTCAGGTTCTATTCCACTCCCCTCACAGGGGTTCTTTTCGCCTTTCCCTCACGGTACTGGTTCACTATCGGTCAGTCAGTAGTATTTAGCCTTGGAGGATGGTCCCCCCATATTCAGACAGGATATCACGTGTCCCGCCTTACTCGATTTCACTGATGATGAGATGTTGATTACGGGGCTATCACCCTTTATTGCGGCACTTTCCAGAGCCTTCATCTGTCTCATTAAAAGCTTAAGGGCTAATCCAATTTCGCTCGCCGCTACTTTCGG
>NZ_LAUM01000062.1:0-2440 GCF_000972265.1 Vibrio sp. ECSMB14106
AAGTCTGGGTCTCACCTTACCCGATTGGAGTGCTTATTATCCATACAAACTGTTTAAGAGTGATTCGCAACGCTTGGCATTTTCACTATGCGTTGCGTTTAGTGTTTAAGGTGGTATGCGGAAGCATCGGTATTGCGTTGCTCACATATATGGTCTCCCCCAGTTTTGCAAGTCAGCAGCATGATTAAAAGCGCAGGTTAACTTCCATATATACGGCCTGTTTAACGGCTATTGCCTTGGCCAAGATGAGGAAGTCGAACACGAAGTCCTAATCACCTTATCGACTTTGTAAGACAGTGTGAGTATAAGGTTTTCAACGTGTAGAATTTGTCCTGTTATTCATCTTACTACGTACTGTGCAAAGGGTTGGTGATCATCATTAGCTTTGTTTTGGTTGATACTCTTCATTTTTAGTTATAACGGCCCACGCTATGCGCATGAGTTTGTTTGCTAAAGCGACAGCGGCTCTGTTTGGCCCTCGTCGTTCTTGGAGTTCAAGCATCCACTTACTTAGATTATCGGATTTAAATTTGGCGCGCCTCAGCGCTGCTCTTGCACCATGAACGAGAAGGGAGCGGATATACGTGTTGCCTCTTTTGGTTATTCCTAGAAGAATGACTTTGTCGCCGCTGGTATCTTGCTTTGGTACAAGCCCCATTGCGGCGGAGGCATCTCTACCGGTTTTGAACTGTTGTCCAGAGCTAAGCCATACCGCAACGGCTTGGCTAGTGAGTGGCCCAAAGCCTGGAATAGACATGAGTCGCTTTGCGTTTTCGAACTGCTTGATGGTTTGGTTAAGTTTATCGTCGAACCATTTTACTTGTTCGTCGATGTATAAATATCGTTCGTACTGATGGGATAGCAGCTCTCTTAATATACAAGACAGTTGGTTTTCATCGTTCTCGAGTATTTCGGGTATGGCCTTTCTGAAGGCTGCGGCTCCTTTGGGCATAATGATGCCGTATTCAGATATGAGGCCACGCACTTGATTAACGATGCGAGTTCTTTCAGTGACGAGCAGACGTCTCATTCGAATAAGAGATTGGATGTCTTGTTGCTCGAGGGATTTATGAGGCACAGGGTGAGGTCTTTTATAGAGCGCGACTTCGGCAATGGCTTCAGCATCGTTATAGTCGTTTTTCTGTCTACGCCTTTGAGTTTTCACATGTTGGGGGGCGTAGAGTATGACTTCGTGACCGAACTGAGAGAATTCACGAGCCCAATAATGGGCACCAGAGCATGCTTCCATAGCAATGGTACAAGGCTCTTTATTGGCGATGTAGCTAAGTAGCTTACTTCGTTGGAGTTTTTTACGAGAAAGGTTCTTTCCTTTATGATTGATTTCAAAAAGAAAGAAGATATTTTTTGCTAAATCGATGCCGATAATTTTATGCTGAGTCATGGTCTTCTCCTTTTACTTCGGACCTGAACACTCCAAGCATGGCTTACAGTCATGTGAAGTGGTAGGGGGAGACCATCTCATCACCTTAATGCGGCGTTATAAGCTCATCGTTAAAAAAAGAGATATGAGTCGAGCTTGAGTCTTTTTTATACATTTTCTTTCTGAGACTATTTCATACTGTTCGAGCGGAGGGCAATATGAAAGAGCTAAGATTAACAAACGCTATGATCACGTTCATTTTGGGAATGATTATCGCGGGTTTAGTTTCAAAAGGGAGTTTTTTGGGGACGGCGTTCAAATATCCTTCAGATTTTATGTTTATAGTGTTTGGTGGCCTACTAGCATTCCTGATTTCTGGAGTTTCAATTAGGTACTTGAAGAAAGGCTATTGGAAAGAGTCAGCGTTAATGTATCCAATTTACTATTATGGTTCTTTTGGGCTTTTTGCAGATGGTCATTTAGCAGGTTGGACGCATAGTGGCAGTGTTGGGGAAAAACTAATGATGTCTCAAATATACATTTTGCTATCACTCGTTTCGGTATTTATTCCACTTATTATCGCTGCAATCTCGGTTGCTCACATTGTTTTATTGAGATCAGAGGTGAAAAAAGTACGAACATAACAAGAGACAGTGGCGTCAATAGCTAATTTTTGACGCTATCTTTATCCCACATTACACCGTCTCTTAGTATCGAATTTAAGATAACAACCATCTTTCTCATTTTAGACTGATTCCCAACGCTTGGCTTTTTTGGTTTTAGTTCCGTGCTTACGGTGTACAAATTAAGTGAAGTGAGAGTGTTGCTCGCACCTTTATGCGCATTATAACTTGTCTGCCTTATTACACTTATAGGGGGGAACCATGTACCTTTAAAGAATGTCCAACATTTAGATGTTCAAATATTGAGGTTCCGATGAATTTTCTCCGTAAGTATAAAATAAGCGTCCTTTTCTGTATCAGCGGTATTTTGTGTTTAATTGCTTATAACTGTAGTGGTACGGTGAATTTGGTCACTTAGTTAGAGGTGATATCATCA
>NZ_LAUM01000063.1:0-2285 GCF_000972265.1 Vibrio sp. ECSMB14106
GTCATGGCCGTGATCCCTTTGTTGGTGCCGAAATACTTAGAGGAGTACCGGGTTTTAAAGGTTTCCAGATGGGTTTCGAATTTCTGACCATCCGCACTGGCATGCAGCTGGTCCTCCTGAATATGGTAGTGGCGGAAGATGGGTAGCGCTGCAACCGCATTATTGATCACGTCGCTGGCGTCATGCAGCGTTTCAGGCCGGATATAGTTGGCCTGCACCGTACTCAGGTGTTCATAGCTTCGATCGGAGATCTGCGCCATGCCATACACACCACGGTGAGTGGCGTTGGCAATCAGAATGGCCAGTAAATCATCCTGATGAGTGAACCCTTGTTTTTGTATCGGAAGTACATGAGTCAGACATTTCATGAACCCGGTTTCGCGCTCTACATACCGCAGTACATCCGCGATACCGACCGGTTGCATTCGCTTAAAAAAGGGATTGTTGACCAGAGATGTAGCGCTTTTGGTCGGCAGACGCCAGCGGGTACCGGTACGATTTTTCATGATCACATTTCGATTGTCTCCCTCATCAATATGGAGAGCAACGTCTTTGAGTGCACTTTCCAGCCGGTGTTGTTTCTCCTGTAACAATAACTCTGCGGGCTGTTTTAGTCTGTCCAGTGTTGATGAGGCCAGCAAGGTATCCTGCGATGTCTGGGGGATCAGGTCGTCTTCCAGTGCGCGGTATTTGGTAACATTTGGCAAATAAATGCGTCCATTCAGTCGTGAGGTTAACTGCCGGTAGAGCAGCCATTCGTAACGTTGCGGGTTAACGTTATCCTGTTTAACCAACCATGGGAGGTGCTTTTTCGGGATGAGCGACGTATCCTTCGTCTTCAGTGGTCCACCGAATGCGATTTCCGTCTGCATCTGTTGAAGTTGGGCGACGACGGCTTCTGAGCCTTTACCGGCCTCACATTCAAGGCACAAGAACACCTGCCTTAACAGTTGCTCCAGGAGATTGCATTGTTCATCGTAATGTTGCCACTGGTACTCTTCCACGGTCCGTTTCTGTTTTTTCAGGTAAAGGCAGAGGGTCTGGATATCCCTGTCATTCATGACCTTCAATGCCTGTTGTCTGACTACTGAGAAGGGTTGATTATCATCAATGTTCTCATCCACAAACAGATGCAGTAACTCTGCCGCTTTCGTGACATTGTCCGCGGCTGACTGCCAGGACAGGAACACTGCTTGTTGTGCAAAGGTGTTGGCAGCTTCTTGTTGCTTGCGGATATGGTAAATGAACCCATCAGTTAACCGTTCCAGTGCCAGTTGTATCCGCTCTGTCAGGTGACATAGCAACCATAGATGCTGCTGTGCGCGTTTGAATCGTTTGAGTTTACTACCGTAATAGTTGATGAGCTCACCGAAGTGTTGTCGATTTTTAAGAGACAGATTAAGCCCATCGATAACGCCATTGATTTGCGTGCGCCATGGCGCTAACTGATGATAAAGGGCAAGCTCTTTTTTAAGTTCAGGTACGGTCAGACTTTTTGCACCGCCTCTGAGCTGGTTCAGGCTTAGTCCGTCATCAATGGCTGTTATGCTGTCCAGAAAGACGTGAAGTTCAGGACTGGTGAGTTGATTAAGTTGGTGCGCCAGGTCTTTTCTGACCTGCTGCATCGCTCTGCTTATCAGTCTCTGGAGTACGGTGTACCTAGGGATAGCAATGCTGTGACTGGTTAGGAATTCAATAGCAGTATCAAAGAGGTAACGCGGCTCCAGCCAGGCATTGCCCACCTGAACAAGGTGGTCGAAAAGAGAATTGAAGTGCTGACTTTCGTCCCATTTGTGATAACCAGCAAGGTCTAATACTTTTGCGTAGAGTCGATCTTTTTGTTTTTGTGAGGGAGTGAATGGTCTGAGCCCCTTGCCGCCAAGCAGCTCTTTACTGATGAACATTAAATCCTTAGAAACCTGCGAGTAAGCGATATCTAGGATGACGGGCTTTGATTTGAAGTATCCCAAAATCGCGACAAAGTAACATCTATGAGCTCTGAGACGAATTGACCGAAAAACTGCCAATTCCGCATCGTTCAGAGAAAAGTACAGACGTTGTTCTTCGATTGAAAAAATGGGTGGGGAATAAAGATCTGCCTGTTCTGCTCTCGTGAGAATAGTAATTTCGTTTTTGATGGCCATATCAGGGCTGTTCCGTATTAAATGTACGATATTTACCTAATTTGCCACACTTATAAGTAGTAACCCACCTCCGCAGCCATTTATTGGTGTGGTCTACAGAGGATTAAGTCTTTTTAGAGGGGAAAATCCCTAGAACCCCAA
>NZ_LAUM01000064.1:0-2211 GCF_000972265.1 Vibrio sp. ECSMB14106
ACTTAGCAACACCACCTGAGTGCTTGTCCATAGCCGACTGGGAAGACATACCGTATAACTTAATAAAAAACACAAAAATCAAAATAAAATCAATTATTTAGCTCTAAATTAATGTATATAAAAACAGTGATAAACGACGATTTACACCCATGAATAACGCTGTTTTACAATGAATGCCGCCACTTTTGCGAGCGAACCAGTACCCATAACCTTACTTAGCATTTACACAGCAAATGTATTTATACCTAACCCTAACGCCTTTGCTTGCTGCGTTTGGATAGTCAAGTTCGGGGGGAGCTTGACCAGCACCTCATTTGTTCGATACCCGTATCTTTATGCTAGCTATGGCATTCGGTACACTCACCACCACCACCGCCGCCAAAACCACTACTGCCACTACTAGCTCCACCTCCGCCACTACCGTTAGAACTAGTAAAAGGTCTAGGAACAAAACTTGAGTTGGTGTTAGGGGCTGAAGTAGTACTGATTATTGTCAAAGGCGGTGGTGGTTTGCCTTGATTACCAACAATATTCTGTGTTATTGCACCACTCACTAATGGCCCTACTATTGGAGCTAGAGGCCCTGTTGCGACTCCTACTCCGGTACCAATAACAGTCCCGACAATTGTCGGCATAACCTGCACATCAGATCCTCCGGCTAAACTAGTGCCAACAGAACCACTTAAATTAGAAACAACTGCTACTCCTATATTAGGTAAAGACCGTTTTTTGCGACTTTTAGGAGCGTTCTCGATATATAGATAACCATCCAGTACAGTAAGTTGAATATCCTCAAAAGCGGTAATTTTTAATTGGGCTGGAACTTTAGCGCTTTCTCCCGAATAAATAAGATCAAAAACCTTTCTATTTATATCAGATAGCTCGACAATTCCTGTGCTATATTTTGAATTATGAACATATACGAATTGGTACTCTGATTCTAAGCAATACTCGACACCACCTACTAACTTATACGTAGTATTTTGGGTTAACGGAAAACAAGCAGAAGCACTTGCTGAACATAAAAAAAATGATAATAAAAACAATAACCTTGACATCTCACACACCTTTAACTGAGAATGCAAATAAGAATCAACACCATATGAGTCTATAAAACAATGTCAATATATAAAATATGCAAGTACTCTCTTATCGCTCTAATCGTTTTTATTTTGAGCTTTTTGACAACTCTATTATTAAATAACAATGAATATTATGGTTTTATGAGATACAGTGCTGGGATAAATGCTGTTTTTATAAGCTTTTTTTCTTTTACTTCATTGCATATTGTAAATTACTTGGAAAAAATAAAAGGTTGGAGTTAAATTTTTTCCGAGTATAAACGCTCGGCTTTTATATTTATTCACATTGTAGAATCTATATTCTGCTATTTCATTTTATATGTACCAGAAGAACTACCAGCATCTACAACCACAATAGCATTCTGAGTGATCTCATCGACTACAGCATTCGCAATTGCTTCTGCCATCATGCCTACCATGGCGGATTCACCATCGAGCACAAAGCCCTGGGCTTTCAGTTCGGTTTCTAGCTTCTGTATCAGTGATGTTTTACTTAATGCCATTAGTCTTTTCCCGCATAAACGGCGGATGATACATCAACATGCGGTTTACCCATGAAGGGGCAAATGCTTGCGCCGGTGCAAACGCCTTTTCCGCCATTGAACTTGATGGTGTCGACGTCTTCGGTGATGTTCTTCGCTTTGATGGTTCTGGCGCCTTTGACGGTTTCGGTGTGGTTCCCATCAATTTCAGCGATTCGATTTTCTAGTATTTTGATTTGTTGAGTAAGGCATTCAAGCTTGTCGGCTTGGTCGGTCTTACGCTCGAAGTTACCTTTCTGGTCGACTAACTGATAAACACCTTTGCGCTGTTGGTAGCGGCTTTCGCCTTCTTTGATTCCTAGTAACTTGAAACCAAGTAGCAACACACAACGAATAAAGGACTTATCCGGTTGACCGAACATAAATCTGAGTTCAAACGATATTGCCGGTAGCTCTAAGCGGCAAGATAATTTTTATTGCTCTTAGCAACTCTATTCGCACAACAATCGTAGCTTTTGTCCCCAAACAAAAAAGAGCCGCAAAAGCGGCCCTTGATTTTCAAACTATTCGAATTCGTTCAGATTACTCTTTACCGAATACGTTGTTCTCTTGCTCTTGTACACGGATGAAAGTCGTACGCTTAGTTA
>NZ_LAUM01000065.1:0-2122 GCF_000972265.1 Vibrio sp. ECSMB14106
TAACCCTGCCCCGAATCACTTCGAAATCCACCAGCAAAATCACATCACCTGATTACCCGCATGATTTTACTGACGTCGACGACGGGGTTGATGAGGATGATGGGGGGAATTTAGTACGACGACGCCGTCGAGGTTATGAAGTCATAACAATCATAAGTATGGTTCAATCATATCTTTATTCTTTAATTTGAATTTAAAAAACAAATCACTCTCATCATGATTGCTGACATCAATATTCCATAATTTAGTAAGTATCCATACTAATGCTGCACTCTCTGTAAGGTATAGCTCATTGTCTGTTGGTAACATCCCAAAATCACGGCGAATAGAGGCTTTTTGAGCTTCGTTCAGTTCATGATGAAGTTCCAAAAACAAAGGTAATGGTGTATTCCACAAGGTATCTTCCGCAAGCTTTTCATGTTGAGCTGCATCACCATTATTTAGTTCAACTACTTTAACTTCAGTTGCTCTAGCAAAATTAAAGTTCTTAAACTTATGCGCTCCACTCTCACTTCGATCATATGCTCTAAAAATCCAGTTCTTACCATCATAAAGAATAGCTACTGGAGCTAATTCTCTAGCACAATGTTTAATACTACTTCCTGAGATGTAACAGCACTCAATAGCTTTTTCACTTGAAATCGCTCTAGTAATTTTAGATACCTCATTTACATCTAACTGATTTTTTACAACACCAATTTTTCTGTAAGATATCAAAGGTCTATCTGCTATCTTATTCTTATTAAAACCATGCGCTAACATCCCTAATGCCTGCTCAGCTTCAATAGGAAGTAATGGGACATACTTCTCAAGGTTAATCACATTTATCTTATTTGATCTGTCGTGAATAATATTTTCTTTTCGATAGTCTCGATACAGTGCAATCATTCTAGTTGCGGCTGCATCTGCTAATCCAAACTCTTCCTTCAAATCAGCTCGTTTAATAAAGCCTGTAAATCTCAGCTTGAAGTCGATGAATGCCAGCCTTTCAGCATTTCCGCTAACTTCATTTAGAAGTTGGGCATAACTATATAGTCCACTCATTGAAACACCTCTATTTCTGATGTTGCTATTTACTCTAAAAATATCACAAAACTCAAAATAAAACAAACAACACAGATCATAATGATCACCGTTATTCGATTTAAAGTAAAAAAACTCAGATCATACTATTGACCTTAGATTTTATGATGGTTACTATGTGAACTCTAGGTTGTTATGCAACTTACCACTAAACACTACATATTGTGTTTCACAAGGCTTACAAAGAGGAAAGGCGATGAGTATTGAGCAACTCTGTAGACAGTACAAAGAATTGAGTAGAGGGGGATATTGGAACTATAGAAATCAAAAAGCCTAAGAAGCTGCAACTTCTTAGGCTTGTGAAATTTGTAACTAAAAGCGCATTAGGACTGCAATCCTACTGTATAAATACACATATCACTCTCGATACCGATAAAGCATATGTTTCAAATGACGTTTGGTCAATCGGATAGAGTGATTTATTTGAGAATATTCAAATTATGAATCAACCAAATCAAAATCAAAACGACAGCGTCGAATATATTTACCGTCCTTACATCACAGTGAAAGGGAAGCGAATCACCCGAAAAAACGGTGGTATGTTCAGAATCCCAATCAAGAAGAAATAACCAATAAAACTGGGGAGCCAGCTCCCCAGACCTACTGTAAATATTTTAAAATCAATAAGGTGAAACATGGATATAGCTTTTTGTACTCTTGATGAGAAGGTCTGGAACTCTGAAGACTTCTGGTCTTTAGGGGAGAAAAATATCGTAACTCTAAGGCGCAACTTAAAATGCGTATCATGTGAAGGCGACGCTTGGTTTCGCAAATCGAGCTACGGAAATAAGGTTCCTCACTTTTGCGCCCACCATTTAGATGACTGTAACTATGCAACAAATTACGAAGTAATCGATGATGGTGATGGTGGCGACGGCCAACCAGCCGCTAATCCAAATAGTGGTATTACATTAAACCTCGGTTTAGAAAACAACTATGACGTTGATGTAGGGACAACACAGCCTCCAGATAACATCCCTCATGGAGAAAAGCAGGGCAAGATCATGAAAACCCCTTATGGAATAAGGGGTGACGTGAA
>NZ_LAUM01000066.1:0-1744 GCF_000972265.1 Vibrio sp. ECSMB14106
CCTGTGATCACCAAGGGATTCTGTCGTACCTTAATTACCAAGCGACTTTGTCATTACAATAACTACCGAGGGATTTTGACGGGACTAAATTGGCTTACCTTTTAAAGTAATGAATTAAACTTTGGAAGGGGCTAAGGATGTTCTATATGGATTCTAAATCCCAGTTTACTGTCGATATCATCTGCAAAATTATTGATGGCAAAATCAGCATCAATAGTGCCACAACCTTGCTCAACAAGTCTCGGCGAACTGTTGAGCGTTATCTAAGCCGATATCGGAAAGAAGGTATTCGCTTCATCATTCATGGGAATCGAGGGCGCTCTCCAACCAATAAGATCCCTGATTCGCTTAAGAAAGAAGTCCAAAGTCTCATACAAACCAAGTACTTCGATTTCAATTTGCAGCATCTCTCTGAAGTCCTCAAAAAGAACGAAGGGATCGGCATTAAGCGTGAAACGTTACGCTCTTGGGCACACGATATTCATCATGTTAAACGTGCTAAGCGACGCAGAAGTCGAGTTAGGAAGTATCGAGAGCGTATGGAGCTGCCTGGATTAATGCTTCAAATGGATGGGAGTCCTCATCGCTGGTTTGGTGATGAGAAATCTTGTTTGATTGCTATGATTGATGACGCCACCAGTGATATTCATGCTCAATTTTTCCCCTCAGAGACCACCGAAGGCTGTATGAGGGTGATGAGAGCTTATATTGAGAAGCGAGGGATATTTAAGACGCTTTACGTCGATAGAGCGGGTATCTTCGGTGGTCCTAAACGAAGCAACTTCTCTCAAATGCAGCGAGCTTGTGAAGAGCTTGGTATTGAAATTATCTTTGCTAACTCACCACAAGGAAAGGGACGCATTGAACGCTCATTTGATACCTTCCAAGATAGGCTGGTACCCGAATTACGATTACACAATATTACCGATATGGAAGGCGCGAATCGCTATTTACAAGAAGAGTTTATTCCAAATTATTGGGATAAAAATGTTCGAGTTCGGCCTAAAAGTGCACGGTCTGCCTTTAAGCGCTTGCCCCGCGATTTAGACCTCAACAGCATCTGCGTACAGAAAGAGTATCGAACCATACGGCGTGATCATACGTTTGGCTTTGGTAACAAAAGGTACGTTATCGATTCGCCTATCCGCTATTCCATTGAGAACCAAAAAGTAGAGATTAGATGCCAGTTCGATGGCACATTCTCCGTTTATTTTGGCCACCGTCGGCTAGATATTACCGAGCTGGTTGAGCCTCGTAAATGCAGTAAATATGGCAAAGAGGTTCAGCGGAAAATAGAAGCCTTAGAGCTAGTAGAGCAGTTGGGTAGTATATCGAAAGCAGCCCGTATCCTTGGTTGCTCCCGCCAATCCCTTTACACCTATCAGAAAATCATGGCTGAGGAAGGGCCTATAGGGCTGAAGCGGATCAATAAGCCTCTAAACCGCAGTAAGAATCGCATACCAGAATATGCAGAAGACAAGATTATTGAGCTGACGTTGCAGAACCCACACCTGACTTTGATGCAACTCACGATGGAGCTAAAACAACACGATATCACTGTGAGTATTGGTACGATTAAAAACATCTGGAAGGAAGAAAACCTCAGCACTAGAGAGCTTAGGATTAAAAAATCACAATCACTGAATATCGACGTGTAAGGCGAGAAGTATCATTCCTGACTAGAATGTAAGAGCATGACAGAATCGGTTGGTACTTATCCCGTCAAGATCCCTCAGTAATGACA
>NZ_LAUM01000067.1:0-1705 GCF_000972265.1 Vibrio sp. ECSMB14106
GTGTGGGGCTTCCCCATGTGAGAGTAGGACATCGCCAGGCTCCAAATTTTAAGAATCGTTTAAAAAGCTTCTTTAATTGCTGATATAGCTCAGCCCGGTAGAGCGCACCCTTGGTAAGGGTGAGGTCCCCAGTTCGAGTCTGGGTATCAGCACCACTATTTAGTTGATTTGATTAGTCAAATTGACAACAGGATTTGTTTGACGACCATAGCATTGCGGACCCACCTGATTCCATGCCGAACTCAGTAGTGAAACACAATAGCGCCGATGGTAGTGTGGGGCTTCCCCATGTGAGAGTAGGACATCGTCAGACTTAAATTGCTTTATGCTGAATAGACACTGCGGAGTGGTAGTTCAGTTGGTTAGAATACCGGCCTGTCACGCCGGGGGTCGCGGGTTCGAGTCCCGTCCACTCCGCCACTTATTAAAAAGCCTCGCTAGAAATAGCGAGGCTTTTTTTATCTAAATAATGGTGTATCGCTTTTTGGTCAAGCGGCTGCCAGAAAGCTATAATAGCAATCTAGGTAATTAACTTGTCAATTCAGCTTCTTGTACACACCTTCGTTACTCTTTGTGTACTACTGATCAAGTTACCCCAACCACTACAAACCTTATCAACAGTTCCATCATAATTTTCAAAGGCTTGATTATCTAAATGATGCCGCCTCCTCTAACTTCAAACTTGCTCTATGGAATTCAGGTCAGGTGAATATGGCAGGAGTTTGGTGATACTAACAACAGAAACTGTATAGCCAATGTCTTAAATCATTCATCCTGCACTATCCATTATCACACCAGCATGCCTTCCTTTTTTGTTGCATTTGGTATTTGCTGGAGATATTGCCCCAGGGACAGCGACCGCTTCTCCTATTCACGGCTAGGGAACATTGAGTAAGAGATAGGTATATTCGAATTGTTTCTGTTTGATAGCTCGTGTGCACGTTCCTATTTTTGACCACAGTCTATGCTAAAAGCTTACTTTATCTTGAAACCAAACGTTCAACATGAGTGTATAATTGCTTATTAGTTCAAGTTATGGTTTGGTCAATTCGTCTAGTATAAAGCGACACAAAGTTATTTTTTGCTAACTGGTAAACCAGAAACTTCCCACGATCATGAATTTATAGCTTGATGATGATTTTGGTAACTAGGGATATTCTACAGCCTTGAAGGTAGTTCTATGAAATTAAGCTTTAACTTCGAAGATGCGAGCCAAATTTTTGTTGGGTCTTTTGCTTTGGCTGTACCTATTTCTTTTTCTGAAGAGGCGTGGAAGTTAGGGGAGACCTTACCGGCTGCTAATTTATTGTTGTTGTTTCTATTGTCCGCTGTGTTTCTAGGTTTTTATACTTATGAGAGCGTCTTCCAAAAGGATGTTGTCGCTCGCATCCCTGTGTTTGTTTTCAGAATAGTTATTGCTTATGTGATGACAGCATTGGTTGTTGCTTTGGTTCTAACTTGTTTGGATAAGCTGCCTCTATTAAGTGATCCAATAGTATCGATCAAAAGGGTGATCGTTATTTCCATGCCTGCGTCTATGGGAGCGATCGTAGTAGATAGTTTTGATAAAGAGTAAGTTGTATATCACTTCAATTTAAATAACCGCTAGAGTCTCTCTAGAGCTTATTTGATCACTATTAGGCCTTTTACTTCTATTGTAGTGGTACGGTGAATTTGGTCACTTAGTTAGAGGTGATATCATCAC
>NZ_LAUM01000068.1:0-1355 GCF_000972265.1 Vibrio sp. ECSMB14106
GCAATAAAAAACCCAGCCGAAGCTGGGTCTGTTTAGCGCTCATCTCTCACCACGAGCTAATTTGTGGAAGCCTAACGTTAACGCTTATGCTCAACAACGCTTATAGTCAACGTGGCCTTTCAATCGATTAACCTAGTAGGCTAAGTGCCGAGTTCGGTGCTTGTTTCGCTTGAGCAAGAATCGAACTTGAAGCTTGAGAAAGGATCTGAGACTTAGTCATCTGAGTCGTTTCTTTCGCGAAGTCGGTATCTTTAATACGGCTCTTAGAAGCATTAACGTTTTCGTTAATGTTATCTAAGTTGCTAATCGCGTGGTCGAAACGGTTTTGGAAAGCACCCAGTTCAGCACGGTGGCTGTCTACATACTTAAGTGCCGCATCGATTACTGCTACAGACTCTTGTGCGCCACCAACAGACGTTACGTCGATAGTATCCACTGTGACTTCTTTGCCCGCTTGGATGCCTAGCTCACCAGCAAGACCGCCAGAGAAAGACACATCGCCGCTCACTTTGTTATTGCCTGTGAACATTTGTAGCTTGCCGTCTTCAGTCACAGATGCTTTAACAGAATCTTGTTGACCGTTGATGTACGTTGCTAGCTCTTCGATGTCGTCACCCGCTTTTGCGTTGATGTCGATTTCTTGTGCTTGACCGAAGTTATCAGTGAACGACAGTTTCAGGTCGTTAGAGCTTGCTTGAACGTTCCAATCTTTGTCTTTTGCATTCTCAGTTTGGTAGCTCTTACCACCCATCTGAGCGTTATCAGAGCGCATGTCTTTCAGTTGAAGCATCACCGCTTCACCGTTATCCGCACCGATTTGGAATGATTTAGTCCCGTGAGTACCGTTAAGCAGCTTGTTACCACCAAAAGACGTCGTTTCCGCGATACGGTTCAGTTCATCGTTCAGTGCGGTTACTTCTTCTTGAATCGCTACACGCTCAGATTTTGAGTTTGAGCCGTTTGAAGATTGTAGAGACAAATCACGCATACGTTGCAGGATGTTGGTTGTCTCGTTCATTGCACCTTCAGCCGTTTGTGCAATCGAGATACCGTCGTTCGCATTACGTACCGCAACATCAAGACCACGACTCTGAACGTTCAAACGGTTCGAGATTTGTAGGCCCGCAGCGTCATCTTTTGCGCTGTTGATTTTAGAACCTGAAGATAGGCGCTCCATTGATGTTTGTTGTGCGTTGTTTGCATTATTTAGGTAACGTTGCGCTGTCATCGCTGAAACGTTGGTATTTACATTCACTGCCATGGTGATTTCTCCAATTGATTTTCCGGTATAGCGGTTTCCGACGTCTCGGAAAACCAAGTAGTTCTCTCAAAGTTACTTTTAATAACGGCTCGAA
>NZ_LAUM01000069.1:0-1332 GCF_000972265.1 Vibrio sp. ECSMB14106
GATAAAGGTAGCGCCAAAAATTAACTATTGACGCCATAGTCTCTTGTTAGTTGCCCTTGCCTGACGCTAGTGCTAACATTTGTGCGTACATTAATTTAGGAGCAACTCATGGACACTAGAATTCAATTTCGTGTTGATGACGAAATCAAACGCTTAGCTCAGCAAATGGCTGAAAGCCAAGGACGCACACTTAGCGATGCTTGCCGTGAACTTACTGAGCAAATGGCTGAACAACAACGCAAAGCATTATCTCACGACGCTTGGTTAACTGAACAAGTAAACCTAGCATTTGAGAAGTTTGACTCAGGAAAAGCTTCATTTGTTGACCATGACTCAGCAAAAGCACGAATGGCTGAACGAAAAGCAAAGATTCGTAGCCGAGGTCAACAATGATTTTATGGGAAGAAGAATCGCTAAATGATCGTGAGAAGATCTTTGAGTTTCTTTATGACTTCAACCCTGATGCGGCAGACAAAACTGACGAAATTATCGAAGCTAAAGTAGAAAATTTACTTGAGCAACCATTAATGGGTGTTCAACGTGATGGTATTCGAGGACGATTACTAATTATCCCCGAAATCTCAATGATCGTTTCTTACTGGGTTGACGGTTCAGCGATTCGCGTAATGCGAGTTCTACACCAGAAGCAAAAATTTCCTACCGACTGATTGTGGTCGGTGGGCAAACTAACGCCGCATTAAGTGGTGAGCAACGCAGACCACCACACTTAAAGTATTGTGCCGTAAACACTGAAACTGAAGCAAACCTAAAATGCCAAGCGTTGGGAATCCGTCTTAAATGCTTTGTTATGAGCCTAGTTCAAGTAGATGCCGGACTGCCTTAGTTGCTGCTTCAAGTCTAGAAGTTTGAATTGAGTTAGCAGTAGTTGAGTAACTGCTATCGTACCCGAAAAAATAGATAATGCGGATACTAGCCAACTCCAGCTAACACCATCAAAGATATACGGTGCAGCAAAAGCAAAACCATAGCTAAACGCTGCATTTACTGAATGCAAAAACTCATTAGTAGAAACCTTGTAACTCATACTTTCGGTATCGTAGGAAATTCTTACCTGCGAGCCAGCTTTACGGAACTTGCAGTAAACTACGTCATTATTTCCATCATACTGAATATTATTAAGTTCTAGGATTTCTCTAACTTTATCTAACATCATATCTCTCCTTGATATGGTGGCTCATAACGCCGCGTTAAGTGGTGAACAACGCGGCCACCTAACCTAAACCATTGTGCCGTAAACACTTAAGCCGATTCGAACTAAAAGTGCCAAGCGTTGTGAATCCGTCTTAAACGCTTTGTATGGATAATAAGCAC
>NZ_LAUM01000007.1:0-215250 GCF_000972265.1 Vibrio sp. ECSMB14106
TACCTTTCTCAAGTCCTTGCAGGGCAAGGGGCTTCGTAATCTTGCCCTACTTAATCAGGCTTTGCTGAGCGAACAACAACACACCCAATTAAAGGCCTAATCGTATACCGATTGGGCCTTTTATATTGTCGAAGTTTATAGTTTCAAAGTATGTCATATTAAGGTTTTTAATAAGCTTGGTTGGATAACGGCAGAGAACGTATTTTAACAAAGCTTCTACTGATATTAGGCTTCGTATCTATGTGAACTTATGCGCTTTCTTTCGTTTTGTTAGCTTATTTAGTTTCGTCGTCTTCATTCACTTTCGCGTAGAAGTGAAGTAGTTCAGTCAATTCTTTAACCCAACCAAATGCGTCCTTCGGAGCATTAACTAAGATCTTCTCGACTTTCTCGCAGTGCACTTCAATCGCAATTGCTTCTTCAAGATTGAACGAAATCGAATAGAAATGCCAAAGCAGCAGACGAGTCATACGCTCAATGTTTTGTTGCGAGTTGTCAGATTCAGAGAATGCTAGGTTCACTTCACCAAGGGCAATCGCGGTCATTCGTAGCATTGCGTCAAACTTCGCTGATTGCATACGTTCTTCGCTGGCCACTTCTTCTTGCTCAAAAGTGAACAATTCCGTCATTGCATCTTCAGGAACCAGGCGATGAATCATTCTTAAACTAAATTCTTCTAGTTCATGGCGAGGCATGGTGATTAAGCAATTTAAGGTGTAGTCGCGTTGCATGGTGTTCTCTTGGATGGGCAAAAAGGCCTGACAGTTTAATGGAGAAGCGAGTTCAGAAAAAGCAGATTTTAGATAAGCCTACGTTGGTAGGCTTATACGGGTATCAATACTTCAAATTAACCTCTTATAGATAATTAAACGAATCAAGTTTTGCTATGGCTTGGCGGTTGGTATTGCATTGATTGGTCGCTTCTCATAAAAATGTTGCTTGCCACTAAGCTGCCGATACAAATCGAACCTAGAGCGAACCAAGTCATAAGATCAGGGGTTTCGTTAAATAGAGGGATAGCTAATAACGTTGCAACGGCTGGTGTCGCGCTCCCGAACGCCGCAGAACGCTCTGCCCCGAGAGTGTTAACCGCATAAAGGTAAGTGAATGCGGCAATTAGGCCTGCTCCAACCCCTTGTACTGCGGAATGTACGGCAAGCTCTGAGAAAGGCCATTGAGTGATGGGTGCATCTACTAAATAGCTAGGGAACGTTCCTGTTAGGATCAAAAACAACAATAGCAAAGTTGAACTGATAGCGATTAACCCCGCGCTCACTAACGCATTAAGATTGGCGACACGCGCTGAGATGGTAAAGGTCGCCCACATTAAGCTTCCGCAGAGAAGTAACAAGTGGCCTTTTGTATATTCAAAGTTGAAGCTGCTTAAACTACTGCCTAAGAACAATATAATACCGAGTAACACCAAGGTTAAACCTGCACTGCGATGGCGGCTAAGTGGCTGTTTGAAAAAGAGTATTGCAATCCCGGTAACAAACAGAGGCAGTGTTCCGGGTATCAAAGCACTGCCGTGTGAAACAGGAACAAACTGCATTGCTGTACCTGCGACGAGCAGATAAGGCAGGCCACTGCCGACAAACATACCAACCAAGTAACGATTAGGCACTGCTGTTATGGCATTACGAGCTTTCCACACCAAGGGTAATAGTACCAAGGCGGGAATAAGGAAGCGTGTGAGTGCGATGTCTGCAGGCGTTAAATTTGAATTCGCGCCGCCTTTAAGAGAAAGAAAAAAGCTCGCCCAGATGAGCAAAGTGACAGTAATAGATAGATAGCCAAGCGTCATAATAAATAAGGAAATTGAATGATGACTAATTATGGGGGAGAGTACGTGCCATAAGTTGGCAAATTTAGTTCTAATTTTACTTATCATTAATTGTTTCTGCTAATATTCTTTAGATTATTAATGAATATAACTAATGGACAGTATTCGCTATGGATAGAATTGATAGACATCTTCTTGAGTTGTTACAAATAGATGGCAGGTTAACCACGGCGGAGCTCGCTGATGAAGTGGGTTTATCACCTTCACCGTGTGCAAGGCGTATCAAAAGGCTTGAAGAAAAAGGGATTATTGACGGTTATCGTGTGAGTTTGTCTCGAGAGCAAGTTGGTATAGCAATGAGTGTGTTTGTTGAAGTGAGCTTAAACAACCACCAAGAAGTGTCTATCGATAAGTTTGAAAGTGCAATTGTCGAGATGGAAGAGGTCATCAGTTGCCACGTTGTATCTGGGGCTTATGATTATCTGTTAGAAGTGGTTAACCCAAACTTGATGGCCTACGAGGCATTTACAAGAAAGCTCCAAAGGCTCTCTAACGTCAAAGACATCCACACTCACCTTGCGATAAGACAAGTGAAAGGTAACGCGCCGCTACCGGTTTATACCGACTAAGCTGTAGGTAAAGGGATACGTTATGTGATGAAATGAGCAGAAAAGTAATGATTCCTGATAGGAATCGCGGGAGCAATTAATGATTGTCTATTAAATTGCAGATACGCAACAATAAAAACGGAGCAACTCGTGAAAGGTACTCCGTACATGATAGGTGCAAAACTTAGTGATACTTAAAGTGAGAGATTGAACAATCCCCAGTTTGTGCATTAATTCTGAATGAAAAAGCATGTGAATGATAATCCACACCATCATTCCAAATTGTTTCTCCAAATATCTTACATAGCTCTAGCTCACTTACTGAACCGAACTCTTCCATGTGTTTAGCTACAGATAAAAGTTTACCTCTTACCTCTGCAGTCCATTCCGTGTTACTTAAGCAGTTGAAAGCCATAGTCTTTTGCATATTACCTAGCCAAAATGTGTCTTGTTATTAAGTTATATGAATATTCATGATAACAATTTTCTGGCATTTGTAAATCTATTTTGTGATGAATATCTCATATAGTCACCTGAATTGGTTGGAAATTAAGCTTTCTTGTTGGTATTTGACACATTAACTTTACAAGTTATTGATAAAGCTTTGATTAGCGAACTATTTGATTATTCTTAATGGAACGTAGCTATCTATTCAAGTTAATTCCGTCAAAGAGCAGAGAAAGTCGAGTGTGGGTTTTAGTTTTGGACGTCTTTTATAGGCGCTGTAGTACGGCGTGCTTTATCTATTATGGCGGCTTCTTGACGATACTTTGATGACAGCTGACGAAACTTTTCGCTGAGTGTATGGAGATCTTGGGAAAGCGATTGCGAACTTACCACGTGCACCTGCGCGCTTTCTGATTGGCTTGGTAGCTTTGCCATTGCACAGTGTTTAGCGACAGCTTGCCATGAATCGCTGAGAAACTGAGCCCCTTCGAGTTCTGTAGACACCACGTATGCCTGCTTTAACAAAACCTCAGAGATATCATAAGCGGTATTCATATGATTCTTGAGCTGTACATTAAATCTTGGTTCATACTTTACCCAAAGTTCAATGATCTGTGTTTCAGTGAAATGTTTAGAGAGAAGGATTTGGGATTCATAAGTTGAAAGAACTCGGTTGAATTCTTTGGTGTATTGGTTATAGCGACTTTCGAATGCGAGCTGGTGATCCAACAGTGTTTGCCAGTTTTCACGATTACAATGGTTTGCGAACGAGACATTCGCACTCCAAGCTACACTCATAATCATAACCTTCACACAAAAACGCATGACTTTCCTCTACTTACCGTACTCTCTTTAGAGAGTATAGATGAGTGACAACATGAGTTGATGTACACTTAAAGCATACCTAAAACGGAAGAGTTGGTGGATTTGATGAAAAAAGCGCTGATCGCTTTACTTGTATTGTTAGTATTGGGCGGAGGAGGAGCGGCGTACTACTTCTTTGTTATGAAAAAAGACTCAACACCAACAGAGAAAAACGAAGAATCAGTTGAAGAAGTTGCTCAGCAATCTGAATCTGACTTAGAACCGCTCATGGAGCTTAAATCTGAGCCAGAACAGACAGAGTTCTATGTTTTGGACAGAAAGCTTGAAGTGGTGGAACAGCCGGCAGTTGATGGTTTGATAACGGATTACCTCTATAAGAGCGAAAAAGTCGAAGTATTAGAGAAGCAGGGTAAATGGGCTCGTATCTCAGATTACATCGTCCTAAAAGAAGGTGGCCCTCAGACGGCAGAATGGGTCGCGATGTCTGGTTTATCTAACGATGAAGTGATTATCTCAGAAAAAGAAAACAAAGAGATATTGGACTCATACTTGGTTAAATCCGACGATCTTAAGATCCATCAAGAGAAGTTTCGTAACACAATTGCTAAGCTGCTCTCTGAAGGTGAATGTACCCCAAGTGATTTCGAAGAATTAGGCGGCTGGGTGAAGTCGGTGAAGTACAGTGGTCGAGATGTCTATTTTATCTATTGTGGCGGACTATCTCTTGAAAATAAAATTTATTTAGATGTAAATACAAATGAAATATTTACTAAGTAGGATCCACGCCACTATTAATGTCGGATGTATTAATAGAAATTAACCTTTCTATTTAAAAGTTTAAAGCCCACTCATTAAAAGTTTAAAGCCCACTCATTAATTGAGTGGGATTTTTATTTTATATTCGTTATTGATTATTTTTACTTTCTATATTGCATTCTGGTTGAAACAAGCTTTGAGCTGTCAGTTTATCTTGGATTAACAAAGGTTTACTATCTTGATGATATAATTAAAATTAATTAAATAACTTTAAAATCATAGAATTACCTACATTTACATATGTGTAACATTTCATATTTTTTGAGAGGCAAGTCAGATTTTTAGCTATAATATGAAAATATTTTATATTTGTAATAATACTTTTTGATTTTGAGATGTAGGGTTTAATTAAAGCAAAACGTAAAGTTTAATTATCAACTAAGACATTATTTTATTAACATCATTGTTATTTAATTGCTTTTAAGGGATGGAAACATTAATGAAAAAGCTTGCTTTAATTACAGGATCAAAAGGCGGTATCGGGTCGGCAATATCTTCTAAACTAGTCGCAGATGGATATCGTGTGATCGCGACCTATTTTACAGGGAATTATCAATGTGCAGTAGATTGGTTTAAGGAAAAACAATTTACTGAAGATCAAGTCAGATTGTTTGAATTAGATGTTACTAACACTGCTGAATGTGCATTGAGCTTAAGCAAGTTGTTGGAAGAAGAAGGCACGGTTGATGTGTTGGTAAACAATGCTGGTATTACGCGTGACAGTGTCTTTAAAAAGATGGATGCGGAAGCATGGAAAGATGTGATTGAGACAAACCTCAACAGTCTTTTCAATGTGACACAGCCTTTGTTTGCACCGATGTGCGAAAAGGGTAACTGCCGAGTCATCAACATTTCTTCAGTCAATGGTCTTAAAGGTCAGTTTGGACAAACCAACTACTCGGCTGCTAAAGCCGGAATGATTGGTTTTTCGAAGGCCTTGGCTGCAGAAGGCGCTCGCAGTGGCGTAACAGTGAACGTGATTGCCCCTGGTTACACAGCAACACCTATGGTTGAGCAAATGAAGCCTGAAATTCTTGATTCAATAAAGAACCAAATCCCAATGAAACGTTTGGCTACACCTGTTGAAATTGCGGACGCAGTGGGCTTTTTAGCGAGTGAATCTGGCGCGTACATTACAGGCGAAACATTGTCTGTGAATGGCGGCTTGTACATGCACTAATTGGCAAAACTGAAGGGATTGGAATGATGGAAAAAGTATTTATTGTTGCGGCAAAACGTACCCCAATTGGTGCATTTACCGGGTCTTTAAACAACGTATCCGCGGGTGAACTAGCTGGTGTGGCGATTAAAGGTGCGTTGGACGCAGTTGACCTACCGTTAGATGCGATTGACGAAGTGATAGTCGGCAACGTGATTTCAGCAGGGCAAGGCATGGGCGTAGCGCGCCAAGCTTCAATCTACGCAGGGCTTGCAGAGGAAATACCTGCGTATGGCGTCAACATGATCTGTGGCAGTGGTATGAAGTCAGTGATGGACGCTGCTGCACACATTAAGGCGCAAGACGCTGAAGTGGTGGTTGCGGCTGGTGTTGAAGTGATGTCCCAAATCCCTTTTGTGGTTCCGCCGAACATTCGTAACGGGCACAAAATGGGTGATATATCGATGAAAGACTTGTTGGTGGGCGATGGCTTAACGGATGCGTTTAATCATTACCATATGGGCATGACGGCTGAAAACATTGCGAATACGTTGAACATTTCACGCCTAGCTCAAGATAACTATGCCTTAGAAAGCCAACAGAAAGCCATTGCCGCAATTGAAGCGGGTAAGTTTAACGAGCAAATCGTGCCTGTAGAAGTTAAGCAGCGCAGACAAACCGTGACTTTTGATACCGATGAGTATCCGAAGTCAGACGCGACATTCGAAGGTCTGCAAAAGCTTCGCCCAGCATTTGACCGTGAAGGGTCTGTCACGGCGGGTAACGCTTCGGGTATCAATGATGGCGCGAGTGCAATCATCTTAGCGTCTGAGTCGGCGGTAGCGAAATATGGTCTAACACCTTTAGTGGAACTGACCAGCTACGCACAGTCAGGTTTGGACCCAAAGATTATGGGTTTAGGGCCAGTAGAAGCGGTTTCTAAAGCGCTTGATAAAGCGAACCTCACTCTCGAAGAAATAGATTTGTTTGAATTGAATGAAGCGTTTGCAGCACAAGCTCTTGGCGTAATGTACCAATTGTCAGAGCAGCATGACTTACCGCTTGATGAGTTCAAGCCAAAGGTGAATGTGAATGGTGGTGCAATCGCGCTTGGCCATCCTTTAGGTGCGTCAGGCAATCGAATTATTGTTTCACTCATCCATGAAATGCTTGAACAGAAAACGACTTATGGCGTTGCTTCACTTTGTGTGGGTGGAGGAATGGGAACCGCTGTTTTGCTAAAAGGTATTGACGGTTAGAGCCTGATATATCGGTAGCAAGCTTAAATATCGGATCAGCTTTTCAAAGCATCGTGAGTTAATCGATGAGCGTTGGCTGAAACGATAGTGACACAAATTTATTAAACTATGTATTCATCAGGAGTTACTTATGTACACGGATATTTTCAAAACAATGACTGACCAAACTGAAAAGCAATTTGAACCGTACTTAAAGTTCAACAAGTTGGTTGCAAAGAACGTCCAAACGATGACAGAGCTGCAAATGAATGCAATGCAGACTTACACGAACATGGGTCTTGCGCAAATGAAAGCAGTGACTGAAATCAAAGACGTGGCTAGCCTAACGGCTTTCAACAGCCAGCAACTAGCAGCGCTAACTCAATTGTCTCAACAGATGATGAGTGATAGCTCAAAAATGCAAGCTGCTGCAAAAGAGTTCAAAGAAGATGTTGAAACACTAACAACTGAAAACTTGAAAACAGTTACACCTGCATAAATTTAATCGCCATCGAGTTAGCGCAGTGTTTACTGTGAGGTTCGGTGGCGATTTTCCGATTATTGGAGCCATGTTATGTTTCAACACTTCTTTTCGGACTACCTTGTTAAACTTCAACAAACGAACCAGCAATGGTGGGAAAGCTTTGAACAAAACAAGGAAGCCGCGCATTCTCCCCTAAACCAAGCGATGCAAGAATTGAACTTTGATGATGCATCAAAAATCTTCGAGCAAGCCGCCAACCAACCTGCCGTTCTACTTCAGTTACAATCTCAATGGTGGGAACAGCAACTTAAGATCTGGCAGAATGCCGCGCTGATGGGCAACACCGAGAGTGTGATAGCCGAAGATCGTAGCGACAAGCGCTTTATTGACGAGGCGTGGAAAAACGACCCGTTCTACAGCTTTATTAAGCAATCCTATTTGTTATTCAGCAAAAGCTACATCGATACCATCAACTCGATCGAAGGTATTGACGAAAAAACCAAAGAACGAGTGGCGTTCTTTTCTCGTCAGGCAATCAATGCACTTTCTCCAAGCAACTTTATTGCAACGAATCCAGAGTTGATGAAACTGACGCTTGAGCGAAATGGTGAAAACCTTCTCGATGGATTAGAGCAGTTACAAGCAGACGTTGAAGCAAGCGCCGATATACTCAAGATCCGCATGACCAACAATAACGCTTTCCGATTAGGTGTGGATGTTGCGAACACCGAAGGTGATGTTGTCTTTCAAAACGAGCTGTTTGAGCTGATTCAGTATCACCCAAAGACACCGCAGGTTAACGCGACGCCTTTGTTGATCGTTCCGCCGTTCATCAATAAGTACTATATTCTTGATCTCCGTGAGAAGAACTCGATGGTGCGCTGGTTACTTGAGCAAGGACATAGCGTATTCATGATGTCTTGGCGCAACCCTGGTGAAGCGCAGAAAGACACTGAGTTTGGTGACTATGTCACGGAAGGCGTGGTTAAAGCCGTTGCTGCGATTGAAGACATCACAGGTAAAGAGCAAATCAATGCGGCGGGTTACTGTATTGGCGGTACGGTGTTGGCTTCGGCGGTGGCTTACTACGCTGCAAAACGCATGAAGAAACGTATTAAAACAGCGACGTTCTTTACCACCTTGTTGGATTTCTCGCAGCCGGGAGAGGTGGGTGCGTATATCAACGAAACGATCATTAATGCGATTGAGAAGCAGAACGATGGCAAAGGCTATATGGATGGTCGCTCATTGAGCGTGACGTTCAGTTTGCTTCGTGAAAACAGTCTGTATTGGAACTACTACATTGATAACTACCTCAAAGGTAGCAGCCCGATGGAGTTTGATCTTCTGTACTGGAACAGTGACAGCACAAACGTGGCGGCCAAGTGTCATAACTTCTTGCTGCGAGAGCTTTATCTTGAAAACAAACTGGTTCAAGACAAAGGCGTGAAAGTGGGCGGTGTTTGGATTGATTTGAATAAGATCAAAATACCAAGCTACTTTATTTCAGCCAAAGAAGACCATATTGCTTTGTGGCAGGGGACTTATCGCGGCGCATTGAATACTGGTGGCAATAAAACCTTTGTGTTGGGTGAGTCTGGTCATATTGCGGGTATTGTTAACCATCCAGATAAGAAGAAGTACGGGTTCTGGCTGAATGACAACCTAGATGACTCGGCGGACGAGTGGCTAACTAATGCGACTCATAATGAGGGGTCTTGGTGGACACACTGGAATCAGTGGCTACAAGGTTTTGAAACTGACGAAAAAATCGAACCTTTCAATCAAGGCTCAGAGCTTAATCCTGTGATTGGTAAAGCGCCAGGCAGCTATGTAAAACAGGTGCTGCCGATCGTCGATAAAGAACCTGCTGAGACAGAAGCTCCGGAAAGCAAAGCTTAGGCATCGTCTTTGAATTAACAGTAAAACAAAACACCAGGTAATAAAAAAGCCACTGAAATCAGTGGCTTTTTCGTATCAACTCATATCAGAATTATCTGGTAGAAGTTGATGTAATCTCGATTGTTAATCGATTTCTTTGTCTTTACCCATAGATAAAATCCAAAGAGATACGGCTGCAACACCTGCGAAGCCGCCAAGAATGATAACTGGCATAGCGCTGTAACCTAGGATGTGCCAAATTACGCTTTCTAAAGTACTCATTCAATCGCTCCTTATTGCCAGCCTTCAACGCCGTGCATGTCTGGTAGTTTGTGTGCGATACCTTTGTGACAGTCTACACACGTTTTTTCACCAGAAGCTAGCGCTGTCGAGTGTTGTTTCGCACTACGAGGGCTCTGCTCTGAGAAGTCCATGTAATCGAACTGGTGACAGTTACGACACTCAAGTGAATCGTTCTTTTTCAATCGAGCCCATTCGCGTTCTGCTAAGTGAGCACGACGTGCTTTGAACTTTTCTTCAGTATTGATGGTTTTCGCAATAAAGTGTGCGTATAGCTCTTTAGAAGCCTGAACCTTACGAACAATTTTATCTGTCCACTCATGAGGTACGTGACAGTCTGAACAGATAGCACGAACACCAGAACGGTTAGAGTAGTGAATTGTTTCTTGGATTTCAGCAACGATAGGTGCGTGACAACCAGAACAGAACTCTTCCGTATTGGTTGCTTCCATACCCGTGTTGAATGCACCCCAGAACAAAAGACCACCCGAGAAACCCAAGAACAAAACAACGCCTACCGCTGCTTTACTTGGTGTCGCGAGTCTTTTCCAAAACGCTTTAAGTAATTTTATCATATATAGCCTCTCTTACAGTCCGGCTACGATTAACGCAGTGAATCTACAGGTTTGAACTCGTTCTCAACTAGCGGTTTAGCATTAGCTTGAGGTACGTGACACTGTAGACAGAAGTAACGACGAGGTGAAACATCAGCAAGTACCGCATCTTCGCGGTTCATGTAGTGAGTTACACTCACTTTAGTTGCACCCATTTCTTTTGCGTTTTTCCAGCTATGACAAGCAAGACACTTGTTAGCGTTAAGAGACACTTCATAGCTACGAATAGTATGAGGCACTAAAGGTGGTTGGTATACGTAGTCACTCTCAAGTACTTGGTCACGAGGAAACTTTTTGAAGTCATCTGCTGCGCGAGTTGCTTCGAGTTCACTTGCACCACGTAGAGATTCTACGCCACCAATGCCGCCAGGGTTATCCAGCTCAGCTTGAGCTTGAACTGCACCAGCTAGCAAAAGACCAGCTGATAGTAGGGCAGTAATCAGTTTTTTCATGGTTAATTTCTCCGCCTAAAGGCTAATTCTTTGAGTGGACTACTTCTTTCAAAAAGTAACGAAAAAAGTAGTCGCAATATTAAATACGTTAGATCTTGTATCTAGGTTCGAAAAGCGCTTGGCTCTTAAGAAACCTTAGTGATCTTAACTGGACACTTCTTGTAATCCGTCTGCTTAGACAGAGGATCCGTTGCATCCAAGATCAACTTGTTGATCAGAATTCTTGCATCAAAGAATGGTACGAATACCAAGCCTTGTGGTGGACGGTTACGACCACGAGTTTCAACACGAACGCGTACTTCACCACGTTTGTTTTCGATAAGAACTTCATCACCACGGCGAAGGCCACGAGCTTTAGCATCAGCAGGGTGGATGTAACAAAGTGCATCCGGTACTGCTTTGTAAAGTTCTGGTACACGACGAGTCATAGTACCTGTGTGCCAGTGCTCAAGAACACGACCTGTACATAGCCACATGTCGTATTCGTCGCTTGGTACTTCTGGTGGCGCTTCGTAAGGAGCATTGATGATAAGAGCTTTACCATCTGGCTTACCGTAGAAATCCCAACCAGAACCTTTCTTAGCGTATGGATCTGAACCTTCTTTAAAGCGCCACAGTGTTTCTTTACCGTCAACAACAGGCCAACGTAGGCCGCGGACTTTGTGGTAAGTGTCGTAAGGTGCTAAATCGTGACCGTGGTCGCGACCAAAGGCTGCGTATTCTTCGAATAGACCTTTTTGAACGTAGAAACCTTGAGCTTGAGCATCGTCGTTAAGTTCTTGAGCTTCAGACAGTGGGAATGCATCAACGTTGCCGTTTTTGTAAAGCACGTCGTACATCGTTTTACCACGATGCTCCGGTGCTTTAGCAAGAAGTTCTTCGCCCCAAACTTCTTCAACAGTGAAGCGTTTAGAGAATTCCATGATTTGCCATAGGTCAGACTTAGCTTCACCTACGGTTTTCACTTGTTGGTACCACGCTTGTGTACGACGTTCTGCGTTACCGTAAGCACCTTCTTTCTCAATCCACATTGCGGTAGGAAGAATCAGGTCAGCCGCTTGAGCCGTTGCCGTTGGGTACGGGTCAGAACATACAATGAAGTTGTCTGGGTTGCGGTAACCTGGCAGACGTTCAGTGTTGATGTTTGGACCCGCTTGCATGTTGTTGTTACACATTACCCAGTAAGCATTGATCTTGCCATCTTTAAGCATACGGTCTTGAACAACAGCGTGAGCACCTGGTTTAGGTGGAATAGTCCCTTCTGGAAGTTTCCAGATGTCTTCTGCGATCTTACGGTGTTTCGGGTTAGCAACCACCATATCTGCTGGTAGACGGTGAGAGAATGTACCAACTTCACGAGCAGTACCACACGCAGATGGTTGGCCTGTTAGTGAGAACGGACTGTTACCTGGAGTAGAAATCTTACCGGTTAGAAGATGGATGTTGTACACAAGGCTGTTCATCCACACACCACGAGTATGTTGGTTCATGCCCATTGTCCATAGAGACATCACTTTGATGTTTGGATCTGCGTATTGCTTAGCCAGCTTGATAAGGTCATCTTGAGAGACACCTGACATTTCAGAGGCTTTCTCAACGGTGTATTCAGCAACAGAAGCTTTGTACTCTTCGAACGTAATTGCCGTCATTTTGCCCGAGTTAGGGTTCGCAGCGGCTTGCTGTAGTGGGTCGTCGTCACGAAGGCCATAACCGATGTCTGTCGTTGCTTGCTTGAAGTTCGTGTGCTTGTTCACGAAGTCCCAATTCACCGCATCGTTTTGAATGATGTAGTTAGCAATGAAGTTAGCAATTGCTAGATCCGATTGAGGTTCGAAGATGTAACCCGTGTCTGCAAGCTCGAAAGAACGGTGGTAGTAAGTAGACAGTACGTTTACTTTAACGTGTGGGTGGCTTAGACGACGGTCGGTAATGCGAGTCCATAGTACAGGGTGCATTTCTGCCATGTTTGAACCCCACAGTACGAATGCGTCTGCGTGTTCAAAGTCATCGTAACAACCCATTGGCTCATCGATACCGAAAGTACGCATGAATGCGCCTACCGCTGAAGCCATACAGTGACGAGCGTTTGGATCGATGTTGTTTGAACGGAAACCCGCTTTCATCATCTTAACGGCTGCGTAGCCTTCCATCACGGTCCATTGGCCTGAACCGAACATACCAACACCTGTTGGACCGTTCTTCTTCAGTGAAGCTTTCCATTTCTCAGCCATTACGTCGAACGCTTTGTCCCAAGATACGGGTGCGAAGTCACCGTCTTTATGGAATTCACCATCTTTCATACGAAGAAGAGGTTGTTCTAGACGGTCTTTGCCGTACATGATTTTTGAAAGGAAGTAGCCTTTGATACAGTTAAGGCCTTTGTTTACTGGTGCTTCTGGGTCGCCTTGAGTTGCGACCACTTTGCCGTTTTGAGTACCCACTAGTACTGAACAGCCCGTACCACAAAAACGACAAGGCGCTTTATCCCACGTGATTTTTGTTTGATCAGAGCTAGCAATCAGGTTGGTTGCGGTTGCTGGTAGTGTTACACCTGCAACGGCTGCCGCTGATGCCGCTGCGTTTGCTTTCACAAACGCACGTCTTGTCATTTTCATACTTCACCCTCAAGTTGAGAATTGTTGCTTCCAGTTTCTAAATCCGTTTCTTCTAGTCCAGTTTCGATTTGGTGATAAACCAAAGCTGTCCCTAAAACGTTCTTAATGTTGTTTATTGCTTCGATGGTGTCCGTTACAAAACCTTGGTTTTCGGTTTCTAGGACCACGATGATTTTGCCTTCAGGGCTATCTCCGTAGATTTCAGCGTTATCGAATTGCTCGATCTCCGCTTTAATCTCATTTAGATGCTCTGGGCTCACATGCACGACTAAACTTGATATATGCACTTCATTTAGTGCCATAAATTGCTCTCGTTATTTTTATTTATGCATTACTCACAAGAATAGCTGAGGTTGGGCAAACTGCTACGCAGGCCCCACAACCGCTACACTCATCTAACTTGATCTTTGGTAGAGCAACACTGCCTGCTCTAAGTTGAAATTGAATGGCCATGGGTTCACACATGTCACCACAGCTTCGACATTCAACATTTTGTTGGGCTAAGCATTTATCAGAGATACTTGCTTTTGCTTGCCAAGGTGTTTCTTCCTTGGGTTTAAAAATTGGTTCAGGACAAACGTCTGCACACTGATAACAGAAGGTGCATTCATCGATAGAAAAGTCGACAGTAGGAAAACCACCATCGCCCACAATGATTATCTTAGTTTCACAGCTCTCGATACATTTACCACAGCGAGTGCAGTCATCTGCAAAGCTTTCTAGGTTATTAATCCAAGGCAAACGAATCTGACTTGAGTCAACCTTTCGTCTAGAGAATAGACGTCGTTTTGATAGATCTACCACTAAATACCTATAGATGTTGCTAATATGTTGTAACTGTAGGTCATTGTTTCATTAATATCTTGTCATTAATCCTCATAAGTAGTGTAGTTTTAGAAACAATTGTATAAATACCCCCTAAGGGCTAATTGGGGGGATATATTGTCTTAGATCAATAAATTACGAAGCGAGTGATCACATATTGAATGGAGCTATGATATTTGATGTGTGACAATACCATTTCGCTAGCTAGTTATTTATAAATAGGAAGGCTCTTTTGCTTATAAAACCGGTTTCATCTGTCACTAGTACAATAGCGAAATCATTGCTATTTATACTGCTGTTGTCGGTTGCGACTACTGGCTTTGCCATCTTTACTTTGGCTTCAAGTTTGAATGATGCGGAGGCGGTTAACGTCGCTGGTTCAATGCGTATGCAGAGCTACCGCTTAGCCCATGATATTCAAATAGAATCAGTTGATTATGATTCTCATATTCACGAGTTTGAGCGCTCGCTTTACTCTCCATCCATGACCAAGTTGGTCAGTTGGAATGTTCCTACGAACATCACAGAAGATTATTACTTGATCATTGGTCGTTGGCATGAATTGAAGCGTGTTTTGAATAGCGAAGATCGTAAGCACTATTTAGTGTTAGTCGAAAACTTCGTGAACGAAATAGACCATTTTGTTTTCAAGCTTCAACAATTCTCAGAGAATAAGCTGATAAAATTAGCGTGGGCTGGTGGCGTAGGGTTAGGTGGTATTCTCGTCATATCTCTTTTTGTTGTTCACTTTGTACGTAAACAGGTTGTTAAACCTCTCCATGCGTTAGTTGGAGCAAGTCAGCGAATAAAGAACAGTGACTTTGAGGTTCAGTTGGAAGTGACGAACAGCAATGAACTCGGTATTTTGACCAAAACGTTCAACTCAATGGCCAAAGATTTGGGGGTGCTTTACCGAAATCTTGAAGATGTCGTTGATGCCAAAACAGTTGAACTGCAAAATGCCAATCAATCATTGCAGGCGCTTTATTATTCCTCACAAGAACTCACAGTGACGCGTATTGCCCCAGAAAACTTTAGAGCGATCTTACAACACTTAGCTAGCCTTGAAGGAATCGAATCATTAAGGTTAGAGATTGTTGATAATTCAGGTCGGTCACTTATTCTGGATGAAGGTTACGACTCAAATTGTAACTATGAAAAATTTGAGATGAAGTTGGATGATAACGAACTGATTTTGGGTTATTTGTATTGCTCATATCATCATGGGCATTCAACAAAAACTTTGATTGAAAGCTTTATTCAATTGCTATCGCGAGCGATCTATTATAATCGTGCTCAAAAGAAAGCTGAGCAGCTTATCATTATGGAAGAGCGTGCAACGATAGCGCGTGAACTGCACGATTCATTGGCCCAATCTCTTTCATATTTGAAGATTCAAGTCACTTTGTTAAAGCGTGTTGTTAGCAAACTACCTGAACATAAACACAGAGAGCAGTCAGAACAGATAGCCTCTGAGATAGGGGTTGGTTTAGCTAATGCCTATACTCAACTTCGGGAGCTGCTCACTACATTTAGGTTATCTATCAAAGAAGGTAGCTTTGGAGATGCTTTGGGTACGATGCTCGAACAACTCAATGAGCGTACCGATGCGAAGATTAGTTTAACCAATAATCTTTCATCTATTGAACTTGATGCTCATAGTCAAGTTCACCTGCTTCAATTGATTCGTGAGGCAACAATAAACGCCATAAAACACGCTAATGCAGACTTGATAGATGTATGCTGCATAAATGAAAATGGTGAAGTATTAGTTGTAATTAAGGATAATGGAGATGGCTTTGATCCCAGTAGTTCTAAAATTAACCACTATGGAATGAGCATCATGCAGGAGCGAGCGGCAAGACTGAATGGCGACTTAACGGTTGAAGCAGCAAAAGGTGAAGGCTGTACAGTCATATTAAAATATAAAATTTTGAAGGAAGTTCAAGTTGACGATTTGTAAAGTAATACTGGTTGATGATCATCCATTGATGCGCAGAGGTATAAGCCAATTACTGAGCTTTGAAGATGAATTCGAGGTGATTGCGGAAGCAAGCAATGGCACTGAAGCGATCGCTCTTGCTCATGAAGAAGAACCTGATTTGATCCTGTTGGATCTTAATATGAAGGGGATGTCAGGGCTCGATACTTTAAAAGCGCTTCGTACTGATGGGTCTAGCGCTAACATTGTTATTTTAACTGTCTCGGATAGTCCTGCAGATATTGAAGCTATAGTAAAAGCAGGTGCTGACGGTTACTTGTTGAAAGACACTGAACCTGATGAATTGATTGAGTTACTTAAACAAGCGCATAGTGGCGACAAGGCCTACAGCGATGTTGTTGCTCGCTATTTGAGTGATACCGTCAGTCGTAAAGATATCTTCGATCAGCTGACTGAACGTGAAATGCAGATCCTTCAAGAAGTCGCAAAAGGTTATCGTAATAAGCAGATCGCTGATCACTTGTTCATTTCTGAATCGACGGTTAAGGTACATATGAAGAGCCTACTGAAAAAGCTACAGGTGCCTTCACGTACCGCCGCAACCGTTCTTTACCTAGAACGTTACGGAGAAATGAAGTAGGGCTTATTCCTTTGCAATTAAACTATTTTAAGCCGTACTGCTTAGTTTCGATGCCTAATTTACATGTGATCGCTTTTGTTGAAATCAGAACGCGAAGCTAAATAGATAAAAAGAGACACAAAAAAGCACTGACCTTATTAAGTTCAGTGCTTTTTTATTTAAGCATTTTATATCGGTACTGTGGTTCGTATTACTAAGCTGTTGCTCTTACGAACGTTAGGCTTACGCCGTCATTGGAACCAATACCAGCGTACCGAAGATAACCGTAATAAGACCACAAATTACGGGTACAGAAGTACGTTTAACGACTTCGAATGGACTAATTTTACCCATACCAGATGTAGCAACAACCACACCAGATACTGGAGAGATGGTACGGCCTAAGTTAGACGCTTGGAGCATTGGGATAATGAGGAATGCTGGGTTCAAGCCCATCTTAGCTGCCAGTGATGGAGCCAGTTCTACGAAAGCATAGAAAGGTGCGTTACCAGAGCCGGTCGCGATAGCCGCAGCAACCGTTAGGCCCGTTAGGATAAGCATTAAGGCAATACCACCAGCACCTGCCGATTCAGCAAGGCCGATTAGGTTATCAATCGCACCTATAGACATTAAGCCTTGAGCAAACACACCTGCCGCAACCAAAAGCATTACCACGCCTTTAAATGCTTCTGCCATACCTTGATAGCAAGAATCTAGGTCTTCCAGTGTTTTTTCTCCGTCGAATTTCTTAACAACGTAATCGATGAGCGCACCTACGAAGATAGAGCCAACTACGATGGTGTAGATATCAAGTGAAAGCCCCGGAATAGTGCGGCCGTTGAATAGGAAAACACCGATGATAGGTAGAAATGGTAATGCAGCGTAGAAAGCGGGTGCTGTTGTTTCAATTTCAGAAACGTCTACTTTTTCCATGGGTGTATTTTCTTTCTTATCTAGGTACTTGTTCCAGAAGAAAGCTGCAGCAGCCATCACAATGATTGCACAGATAGACACTGGTAGTACCGTTTGAACGGCAAACACATCTAAAGACATTCCGGATTTTTCAGCGGCAATAACAACATCACCAGATGTTGGTGAAAGGATGATTGCCGCAGGTGACGCACAAACCGCGACAGCTGCTGGGCGAGAAATACCCATTGCTGTCATCATTGGGAATAAGGTCGCCATCAACAACACCCCCAGACCTGTTGCCGAACTGACTGCAAGTGACATCAAACAAGCCACAATGTAAGCCGCTACTAGCAACACATAAGGAGATTTGATCACAGCAAGCGGTTTAGAGAACTGTTTCACTACCACGTTGTTCGCGCCGATGTGTGTCATGTAAGAAGCAAAACCACACAAAAGCATGATCTGCATGCCTAGGCCGCCACCTCGATATTGGAGCATGTACTTAACGAATTCTAGTGAGTCGGTAACCACATTACCTGTTGAAGCGACTTTAGCTGGTAAAACGGTATGGCCAATAAGGCCAGTAATAAGAAGTAGGGCAAGGCCAGCAGTCAGTAATACACCTGCTGCCTTGTAGCCTTTGACAATAAAGTAACCAACAGCGATGGTAATCACTAATCCGATCAAGAGCTCTAACATAGAAATCTCCGCAAAGTTTAAAAAATATAAGAAAGTGTTTCAGAATATGATCATGAATGTACAGAAAACTGCGCTGTGGCACGAGGTATAGTTGAGGTTGGTATGATCTAAAACAAACATTTTTTTTGATGTTAATTCTGGTTATAAATCATGAATAACTAGTGTTGTTTAGATGTTAATTGGTGTTTCTCTTTAGTTTAAAGAATATAGAACGGATCACTTTAAAGCACTTTGTAGGTGTGATAGACGAAGTCGATAGAATGTGAGAAGCTTTGAGGCAAAAGCATAAAACATTGCGATAAATACATTTAATTAATTTTAGTCCCTAGTGAGTTAGCCTGTGTTGATGAACAAGCCGTATCGTATATGTGTACTTGGTTACGACCATTATGTTTTGCAGCATACAGAGCCTCGTCAGCCCGCTTCATCCAAGTATCAATTTCTTCATTAGAAATAAGTTCAGCAATACCAATACTCAAGTTAATTTGACAAGGTGCTGAATTTCGCCCTGCCGAAACCAGGTTAGAGAAATGCTTCACGATATCATTTGCCTCTTTTTTTGAAGTATCAATCAGCAAGAGTAAAAATTCATCCCCACCAAGCCTAAATAAAATATCACTTTTTCGTGTGTTGGCCTTAACTGTATCCACTACTTCTTTAATGATTTGATCCCCTACATCATGACCGTACAAATCATTGATTTGCTTAAAATAATCAATATCAATTATTGCTATAGAAGATTTACTTGGCGACTGTTGATTTGGCATCTTCTTATCGGCTGCGTTTTGTAAAAATGTCTCCAGCTGATAGCGGTTAAATGCGCCAGTTAAAGAGTCTTTGGTAGACAGGTTACGAAGTTCATGTTGTAACTTACGAATGGCCTCAATGGCAAAGTGAGAGATGGAAGAGCAACAAAGCATCGCTAAAAAAAAGCGAAGGGTAATCGAGAGGGGTTGATGCTGTAAAGCCACCATGCTTGTCCCTAGGATAATAATACCATTGGTGGCAATAGCTAAGCGTTGAGGGATAACAAATACAATGGCTGTGATGATTGGAAATACCCAGTACGTTACAAGAGTTCCAAATATATCCACACTTAAAATAATCGAAAATGTAATAAGAGTTAGTGGGATCAAATGACCAATTATTTTTTCATGAAAGTATAAGGCGACATAAACTTCAATCAGCAAGGTAGCTAAAAAAGAGAGTAAAAATAAAGCGAGAAAAGCTTCACCAATAACAAAATTCTTGATGATCAATGGTAAGAAAGTGAGCATTGCAACTAACACGATAAACTTCAATACTCTTCTTTTATTATGCAAATCGAATAGAGCATCGGTGTCGCTGTCAAACATGAACTTACGTCTATTCATACCAAAATACCTTGTTATATTGTTCGTTGGTAAAGCAATAGTATGTATTAATGCAAACGTGCACATGGACAAAACAATCGCTCTTGAAGCTTTGCTCGAACCCAGTTGAATATCGTGTCAGCATCTACTTTTAGTTAAGCGTATTACGAGCCATATCACAATCATTATGTTATCTATACTCTGAAGTTGAGAAGTAACAGGGATCATTAGATGACTTAAGGCCATTCTGGCGTCTTAAAGCCTAAATATAAAGATGGTAGAGGCGAAGATGAATACAGATTCAGTAGAACATTGAGATATCTGTATTCATGTAGAGTGCGATTCTACAGATACTAGCATTTATAGAATCGTCATTGACGGGCTTAAGGCTGATAGCATTCGGTAATGCTCACAAAAAAGTCCTCATAGTAATATGAGGACTTTAAATAAGGGTTAAACAGCGTGGTTACTGGCGCATTAAGCGGATTGCCCTACTTTAAAAATTAAGCATACTGCTCTACCGTCATCGCCCAGTTTTTCTTCTGTTGCTCAAAATTCATTTTGATTTGCTGATAACGAACTTTAAGTACAGAGTGTTCGTATTTTTTCACCACGTCTTCGCGTTTGCTTTCAAGTAATTGTTTTTTGACTGCGTAGTATTCGTTCATGTTTGATACCAGTGCGTCGAACTCTTTTTGAAGCTTGTCTGCGATCTGCTGTTTGTCAGCGCGGTGCATGATTTTTTGTTGCGTCCGCTTCAGTAACATTGATGCTTCAGCTTTCTCAATACGTGCTTGAGGCGTTTTCTTAAGCTTGCTTGCTAAGCCCATCAATGAAGCACTCTTAATTAACCACTTTGTTGGATCGTATTGCCACCAATAAATACCATTACGATAGTCATTCTCAAAAATGTGGTGGAAGTTATGATAGCCCTCGCCAAAAGTAAGGACAGCAAGTACACCGTTGTCACGTGCTGTATTTTTATCAGTAAATGGTTGGCTACCCCAAATATGAGCGAGAGAGTTAATAAAAAATGTGGTGTGGTGGTTTAGTACCAAACGAACAGCACCCACAATCAATAACATCCCAATCACATCACCGTAAACAACGCCAAGAGTGATAGGTACGCCGAAGTTCATTAATAGCGCCAGCAAAATATAATTTTTGTGTTGCCACATTAAGATCTTGTCTTTCTTTAGGTCACGACAGTTTTCGTAATCTTCATACATTGAGGTGTTGTAGTTACGAATCATCCAGCCGATGTGTGAATACCAAAAGCCACGTTTTGCTGAATATGGGTCTTTGTCGTTGTTGTCAACATGCTTGTGGTGAACACGGTGGTCAGAAGACCAGTGTAGAGCGCTGTTCTGCAATGCAAATGCCCCCCCCAAAGCAAACAGAAATCTTAGGCTTGAATGTGCTTCAAAGGCTTTATGTGACCATAAGCGGTGGTAACCCGTCGTAATTGAAAGATTACAGAACGTAAAACAGATCGCCAGCCATATCCAGTGCCCCATATCATAGCCAAAAAAGTAGCCATAAACGGGAGCCGCGACAACAGCAAGCAGCATACTAAAAGAGAATACAAAAATATTAAGCCAGATTAATGGTGGCTTTTTTGTTGATGGTGTGTCGGCACTATTCATTAGTAAATTTCCATTGGGCTTACATCTGTGCGCTAGAATATCAGCGTACACGTGTAAGTCAAGATTGAAAGTGTAAACGTGTATTAGTATGTTTTGCTTAAATATTGTATAAAGGTAGTGTGAAATGTAGTAGCAAGTCATAAATGGAAGTACTAAGGGCTAATAAATGGAAATTAAGGTAGCTGAATATAAAGATTATGAACGAATCGCCCAATTACATGCGGATAGCTGGAAGCTATATTACCGTGGCATTCTCGCTGACGATTACTTAGAAAGTGACGTTTTAGAGGACAGATCTGTTATTTGGCAGACTCGTTTGATCAACCCTCCTTTTAACCAACATGTTTTATTGCTTGAAGAGGGCGGTTTACTGGTTGGTTTTGTCTGCGCGTTTGGTAATCATAACTTTGAACGTGGCACGTTCATTGATGCATTACATGTAGACGATAATTATCGTGGCCGGGGCATAGGTAAGCGTTTACTGTCTGAACTATCTAAGTGGTTGAAGCAATATTACTCGGATTCAGGACTTTACCTAGAAGTGATGTCTGAAAACCACCAAGCCATTGCATTCTATGAAGCGATTGGTGGTAAAGAAGAGCTGGAACAAGTTTGGAATGCACCCTGTGGTAGTCAAGTGAATGAAAAAGTGATTTCTTGGGAGTCGCCACAAGATCTTGAACAGAAAACTGCTAGTGTCGTTTATTCTTAAGCGACTTTTGCGTAGGCAACTCTGATCTTAAAATGAAGCGTGACTGGATTAGATAAAGCCCCAAACCTGCTAGGTTTGGGGCTTTCTCGTTTAGTGATTATCTTGCGTTTTTGTGATTGAAAACGGCAAGTTTTATAGACTTTTCAGTATCTAATTGAGATTGATGACCTGAAAGACGACATTTACGCTCTATCGAATATAGAGCGTGAATACGTTAGAGGCAGGTTGATTAACGTTTGTTCTTCAAGTAACGCTTACGACGTTCTTCTTTCTTCTTAATTTGTTGTTCGGCTTTTAGAGCAGCAGCTTCTTCAACTTCGACCAGCTCTTTAGTGATCATTTCAGGTAGCTCTAGAGTGACTTTACCTAAAGTACCGTTGCGCAGTTCGTGAAGTAGAATTTCAGAACATTTGTGAAGGTCGATATGACCACCTGCACGAAGTGCACCACGCTTACGACCAATCGCTTCCATCAACTCGATGTCAGACTCTGGCAATTCTTCGATTTGGTAGCGTTCTTTAAGTAGATTCGGGTACTGTTTCGCTAAGTATTCAACCGTATAAAAAGCAACTTCATCGTATTCCATTGCTGTATCTTTAACAGCCCCCGTTGCTGCCAAGCGGAAACCACTGTGTGGGTTTTCTACTTTAGGCCAAAGGATTCCAGGAGTATCTGAAAGGATCACTCCGTTTTGCAAGTTAATGCGTTGTTGGCGACGAGTCACTGCCGGTTGGTTACCCGTTACCGCGATTGTACGTCCAGCTAAGCAGTTGATAATGGTTGATTTACCTACGTTAGGGATACCCATGATCATCGTGCGAATGTTTTTACCCATCTGTTCACGGTGCGGTGCTAGCTTACGGACTAACTCCATAACATGGTTAACTTCTTCTTTAACGCTGGTGGTAATTGCAATCGCTTTAACACCTTGCTCTTTCTCGAAGTGCTCAATCCAACGCTGAGTCAGTTCAGGATCCGCAAGGTCACGTTTGTTCAACACTTTTACACAAGGCTTATCGCCGCGCAGTGAAGAGATCATTGGGTTTTCACTACTGAACGGAATACGAGCGTCCAGTACTTCGATAATCACATCAACCTGTGGGATAACTTCTTCGATTTCTTTGCGGGCTTTATGCATGTGTCCCGGAAACCATTGAATAGACATAGAGATAAACCTTGATAAATATTTGCTGCACATTGTAAGGGTTGGAGGATACGTGTAAAGGTATATCTATCCGGTCTTCAATTAGCTCAGTGAATTTGCTTGAAGTATAGGCGACTTGGTGATGTGTTTTAGCTTAGGTTGACCTAATGAAGGTGAGATCCGTTACTGTTGTGAAGTATAGAAAGCCGCAATATCTTTTAAGTCTTGAGCGTCGAGTTTACTCCGTTGTGTTTGCATCATCTGAGCGTTAGTACCTAGTCGACCTCGGTTTGGTGAGCTTTCATTGTGTGATAGAAGTAAGTTGAATCTTGACCAGAAAGTTTGGGTAATCAATGTTACTTGTTTCCCCCTCGTGGGGTTATGACAGAAAACGCAACTTGATGACTTCATTTTACCCAGTTCAGGATCGTTAAAACCAGAGGATGAAGGCTAGGGGAAAATAGTCAGTAATAGTAAAGCGAAGGATTGGTAAGTCATACATTAGTGTACTTTTTGCTCTGCTAGGTAAGTAGAATGGTTTCAGAAGTGATGTTTTGATTTGTGAAATGTAATTAAATCACAGGTGATACGATTTAGATTGTGTTTATCAGTTTGACAGAGATACTATGAGCGATTATTAATATAAGCTTATCTTTTCAAAGGTTTAAACTTTAATATGTTCTATTAGCAAAATAATTGTGGGCCTTTCTTATATTTCCGACCATAACTTCAGCTATATTTCTGGTTGTATAGTAGTTTCTAAACTATTGATAAAATATGCTTTTCTTATCGCTTCTTTGCGATTTTTGACATTTATTTTTTTATATATATTGTATACGTGTGTCTTTACCGTACTTTCTGAAATAAATAGTTCTTTTGAAATTTCTAAATTTGAATCTCCTCTAATCACGCGTTTGAATATTTGAACCTCTCTTTTCGTAAGGCTAGATAGTATTACTTTCGACTTGAAAGTGTAATCGTGTCTATTAGATAGAATATGTGACATTAACTTTCTCGGTAGCCACAGATCGTCGTCACACACTGTTTTTAAACAACGGCTAAGGTGATCAATAGGAGCATCCTGATAGATGATGCCCTTTATATCAAACAAGTTGAATAACTGTATTACGGTAATACTCTGTCCGGTAATGTCTGCGGGTACATCATAAACTACCCATTTATTGGATTCTATTTTTGATAAGATGATGTTGATATGTTCGATATTTTCCAATAGCAAGTAGCTAATAAGGACGACATCGAAAGTTTTATGGTTACTCGAGCGTCCAATGCTTGCCAAACATTTACTGCTAAAAGAAAAGTCACTGTATTTTTCTATTTCGCGATGAATAAACTGGTTGTTAATACCGTTGTCACCTATTAGGAGCATCTGCTTTAAATTATTTCTACGCATAACTTATTCCGAGCCTGGTAAATCATGTTTTGATTTTATGACGTTGTGTTTTATAAAATTGAGCTCTACGGCTTAATTTTTACATAATTGCACAATTATGGTTGCTGTGAAAGTCGAGGTTCAATAGAAATTTGTAATATATCGTCATATTGTCCTCCTGGTTTGTTCTCTGTTTCACCAATGAGAAAATTCAAAGAAATAGGTTGACCAATCGTAGCGGAAAGACGTTGAATTCTTGCATCCAGTTGCTCAAGGTTTATTCTGTCGCTATCGAGGGAAAGTTGGTATGGAATATCCCATTTAGTCTCATTAGATTCATGACGTAGCATCCCTTGATGAGATGACTCGAATACGATGGTATAAGCTGTATTACTTTGAACCCATAGATTAGGTGCAGAGCGAATAATCTTGTTTGAATATAATGTCCCTAGATCAAGGTCATAATGTTGTTGGGGTAATCCATAAAAATGAATTTTAGCAGCAGGCGGAACGTTAACCGATACCGGGATGGAACTAGGGCTAATTTCTATTTGTTGACTATTTGATGTATAAGACGGCGAGACTTCCAATAACCCCCGATAGGTTCCTGATGCTAACCATTGTTTGCTCGGAAATCGCATTTGTATCGTTGCAGAAGGTTGGCTGTCGGTTAATGATAAGTGCCATTGATTAGCCACTGGCATACCGATCTGTCCACTCCACTCAAAGTTGAGTTTGTCTTGGTTTGACCCTTTTAACGAGCGACTTGTATCGTTAAGCTGCAAAATTAAGCTTAAGTTGCAGGGTTCGCCAATTATGTTCGCATCTATACGGTAAGTGTTTATTGTTGCGAATGTGCCTGCGCTGAAAACATCATATTGTGATTTCGATGAGACGGGTTGAATAGTCAACGCACTAGCTTCACATGCCAATGCCGAAGGTACATGGTTTATGGCGATGAGGAACAAGGATCCCCAAAGTACTTGTTTATTCGACATACACATCTCCTAGTCTTATCAAGTTGTCACTGCGTTCACTTAGGGTAATGATGACTGATTCTTGCTCTTTAGTGTCGAGTATCAACTGGTACTTACCGGGCTTTAATCCAGAGATTGCGAATATGCCGTTACGATTGGTAAAGAAGTCAATCGGCAACTGTTTTGCATCACCAAGGTAATGTGCTACACCAGCGACAAGTGAAACAGGGTTGTTACTTTGACGATCGAATAGCTTGCCAATAACAGTTAATACGGCATCAGAGCCGATCTGGAGTTGGAAGCCCCGTTTATAACCCGGCTTAATCCAAAAAGCGCCGTCACCTAAGTCATATCCTGGCGGCAAGTTATCGACCTCGTAACTGACTACTTGGCCATTATAAGCAACAAGGTCTGGGACCATAGCACTTGCATCTCCTTTTAGGTAAACGCGTGCGTACTCACCATCTTTTGTTGGGTCGACAGCCACGTCATTTTTTGCGAGGCTTTCGTGCTTGCTAACAATAGCAAATGCTTCGCGCACTGGTCTGCCGAGCGTCACAGATGAACCTGCAAAAGCAAGGGCACTACTTATAGTTACATCAGTACTGTGGTTTCGTGTCTCACCACTAATATCTTCAAGCCGCGAAGCGTGGGTCGCGTTTAATTCATAACGGTTGGCCGTGTAGTTAATACCAGCATCCATATCGGCATCCGTTTCTTCGTTAGTAATAACACTCGCAAACGCCGACACCCCCCCTGTGTTACCAATGTTATTTTGATAGCTGTAATCTAAGGCGGCTTCATTGAGCTCTGTGGTGTAACGACCGACAACACGAGTTTGTCGACTCAGAGGCCAGCTTATGGTGACAGTAGTGCTGATATCATCGTCTTCGCTTTCATTATGCCGATAGTTAACGCGTGCACTCCAAGTAGCGGGAGTATCAAACAGTCCGTCCGATAAACTCGGGCTAATCAGCCAATAATCGTTCTCTTTGTCTATTCCTGATCTGTAATTGAGGGTCATGGCGGCACGTAAAGACTGACCAAGGTAAATGGAGCTAAATGTAGATACATAATGGGTGGTTAAGTTGATATCGATATCGGAAGCATCTACCCCTGAGACCCCAGCAAAATTGTTGGTCAGATATTCATAACTCACACTCAGTTGTGGGGACAGCGTATTCGTATTGGAAAATTCCGCATCGAACGCAAATTTGTAAGCGTCGCCAGTTCCAAATGTAGGGTGTTCGCTACGCGAAGCATTGAGTTCAGTGACGCCCCATGTAGAAGCGAATAACGCGGTAGCACCATATTGGTAAAGATCTTCACGGGTTTGGAAGTTGGTACCTAACGTTAACCAAGGATTAATACCCACATCGACATAACCATGGAAAATGCGCTCGTTGGTTAGGTATTCTAGTTGTCCATTTTGTAATTCAGAAGGTGCTCCATACATGACGCTATATTCAAACTCACCGCTATTGAGCAAGTCGTTCCCGGTCGCAACAGAGAACTCGATGCGTTCTTCATTCCCGGAGCGGTCGGTGATGACGAGTACAATATCATTGCTACCTTGCGCCAAGGGTATGTCACTAAGGTTATAGCTACCGGCGCCTAGCGTTAATCGCTGGACGGCAATCCCATCTATATAGACATCGACATTTGAAGCTCTTTGAAGTGTGAATGATTGATTGGCCCGTGGTCGTGCATTTCTGGTTGGAATGAGTGTGAAATCTCGAGTTAAGCCAATACCAAGTATGTCGGTGCTGTCCTGAAAAGATTGACCACTGTTGTACATATCGCCGAGTACAAGTCGTGTGCCTTGTTCTGCAAAGTCAATATTAAGACGAGATCCTTCTCTTACGTATCGCGAATCTTGTGATGAGCTGTTTTCTAAATAAGATTCATACTCAAAGTTTAGAAAACCAATGTTAAGTGCTGAGTCAAACTGACTGCGATAGAGGTCCTGCCTTGACGAATTCTGATCGACATATTGGCTCTCATTAGCCGAAAGGGCAAAGTTAACGTATCCACTAAGTAAACTTGGCTCGGCATAGTTATAAAAATCATCTGCACCGTTCATAGACAATTGCTGGGTTAAGCTAAATTCAGGCGGCACTGTCACGATGCATTCTAATGAAGAGAAATCGAAACTAAGGCCTAATCCTACGCTCTCAAAATGATGCTGGGACAGCATTTCATCGTCTGTTGTGTCATTGAGTTTCCCAATACCTTCTTGAGTTACGACGGAAGAAAGGAGAGAAAGTGTACTTTCCTTTGGTAACAAGATCTCGTTGTTTGCGGTAATGATAATGTCCGCTTCCCCCAGTATGGTGTCACTTATCCTTAGCAAAGAGGTAAGTTGAATATCTCTCCCTGTTGGATTCAAGACCATTTCCCGGCCCCAAGCTGCAGGGCTTAAGGCGGCACAATAAAAAAGTACTAATCCCAAGACATACAAAACTTGCCACATCTTGTGATGGGTTTCAGTTTTCATGCCCATGGTATGTGCCCATTGGTAAGTAATTTAAAGAAGAGGGCAAAGTAATAGTGGACCGTGGTGGAATAAACTGCTCACCTAAAGCCGCATGTACTTTTTGGCTCTGAGATTCGAGCCCCGCAAAATGAAGTAACGATGTATAGGTAAATCGTGACCCTGAATTAGTAAGTGTTAGTTTGCCTTGTTCATCTACGTGCAATTTCACGTCAGGTTCTAACGAGGATGAGTGAATGTGCAACAACGCATTGTAGTGAACTTGTAAATTGATACCGGTTGCTAAACCGATGGGTTTATCTATTCTCGCGTTGTTCTGGCCAATATTTACGGTACTGAAACGAATAAAATAACTCTGAGAGGTTTCGAGTGTTCTGTTTCCCAACCATTGTATACGGAACACTTGACGTTCTCCGGGGGCTAACATCGCGGCTGGTGGAAACACAAACATCTCTTCACTCGCTAGATCAGATGTCTCGAACGTACCATCAGATGAGAAGTTCAAACGACGAACGTTAGCTTCAAGTGGGAGAGCTTGTGTAGAGTTGTTAGTTACAACTAGTTGCGACGTTGCCCTGTGATCGGTGTTGAGCTCGATGACGGTTGGAAACAGTGTTATGCCAAACGTTTGTGCACACAGAAAGTAATAAATGAGCCCACCCAAGATATAACGTCTCATTGTTATTGGTCCTGCTCTATTTCAATCGATAGGGTGTTCACGTCATAATTTTTAAGTGGCTGCATTTCGAAAAAGCGAGTGGAGTAGGGAAGGACTAAAGTACCCGGAATACGTTTAGCGATTTCTACGCCTTTTAAATAGGTTGAATTTTTACCATCAGATATCTTCCATGTTGTATTGGTTAATCGACCATAACTATTACCACTGTTAAGTACTTCAAGAACCCATTTGTTCTTTTTGTCATTTTGTTCGATGCTTTTAATTTCTAGCTGAGAAGCCGTGTTCTGAGGTCGCACGTTGATAAGCGTATTAAACTGAAGCAAAAGACTTACTTGCCCTTGGTTGCTGCTCGCTCTTTGAACTTTTACTTGCTTAACAGCAATGCGATACGCTTTAGACTCTGTGATGGAAGGATCGCCCAAATAGCGCACCATAATGGATTGCGATCGCCCAGGTTCTATTATTGCGGTTACCGGTATCACTAATAGCTCGTCATCTGCAGGCGTCGTGGTCTCTTTCCCATATTTGTCCATTGTCATATATACCGGAGACAACTCAACCGTGAGTGGTTCGGTTGAAGAGTTTTCAACCCTCATGGTCATTTGAGCTCTTTTGCCAAGCGGTGTTATTTCCATAGACATCGGTTCGACTTTGAACGCATGAGCGGACAGACAAGTGAATGACAATAGGAAAAGAACGATCCATTTATGCATGATCCATTTATACATAGTGAAGAGCTCCAAATTAAACTTATGTCGTTGAGATTGAGATTGAGATTGAGATTAAGCCGGAGGCCAAATAATAGCCCCCGACTTATTAACCTCTAATTCGAGGTGATATTTACGGTTAATGTATCTGAGTAGCCACCTGCCCATGGGGAGGTTTCTGTCGTCACAATATCAATAGATGCGGCAACACCTATCGCTAATGCTCCAGAACTGCCATAAGATTTACTGACTGAAACGTCATTTAGACCTGGGCCCCCTGGCGCATTAAGCGTGAAAGGAGCTAAGCCTGAAGGATTAAATGTCGCATCGTAGGTAAGAGCGTAGTCTTCGTTATCGTCTGACTCTAGACCACCTTCAGCACTTGTCAGTGTCACAGTTGCACCATCGACGTCATTACACTTCATGTTAAGACCACTAACAGAAAGGCTTTGAATTTGAGATACGTTACCAAAGTCCATCAGTTGCGTTGAAAGACCAGTAACCTCACATACAGGTGAAACAAATCCAACTAATTGGACATCGCCTGGAGCGGCTTGGACTTGAGCGCCAAAAATAGCTGTGACTGTTGCTGCGTAGAGTGTTAGCTTTTTCATTAGAAATTCCTTTATCTTAAATGATTGGCTCGAATACTGCTGAGCGTATGTTGTTCTGCAGATACATTGCAGAGTTTTCACTTTGTTACGCTATGAATCGAAGGGTAAACTTCGATCTCAATAACGTCTTGATAATAACCTGCGAAACGCAAGCTATTTTCGAGTGCTACCCTAAGACTCCCATGTTGAGAGAACGGAATAACACCAGAACTGTCTATCATTACTGGTGAAATAAGTTGACTGCTGTGCCTACTTTCATAAAGACGAATTTCGTCTATTTGTAATGACAAATTGTAACTCTCAATAATATCAACCCCTTGATGTTGATATTTTAAGCCTCCATATTTTGAGTTGATCGTTATACCCAACGGACGGTTACAATACATATTAAAAGGCAACGATTGCACATTACGGTGTTCCGTAAAGTTCATAATGTTGCCAGAAAAAAAGTTTATTTCGCATCGATCTTTGATCTGACCGCTAATTCCTAACGTTAAGCTATTAGCACTGGCATAGAATGAAAGCGATAGGCTAAAGATTAATACGGAGACGGTGAAGTTATGAAGGCTACTAAATACTCTAACCATAATTTCACCTCTCACTGATTGAATGTAACTTGTTGCTTAACCAAAACTATAAGTGCTTTTAAAAATGGTGAAGTAGTAAAAAAAGTTTATTATTTAGGAGAAGTATGAGTTTTAGTATGATTTTAAGCTGAGAGGTAGAAGCGAAATTATTAGAGAATAATTTAATATTCAATTAGATAGGTTGTTTTTACTCAATGCTAATATTGGCGGAGATTTTTTATTTAATTGATTAAAATAGGACTATGGTCTACACGGGTGTTTTGGGTTTTTTGATGGGTTACTGTAATAATGGAGAGCGACTATCTACTATTTCTTTATTGAAATTAGTTCTTTACAAGAATCTATTAGAATTGATGTGTTCTAGTTTTAATTACCGTATGCGTGGTGATTAAAAACTTGAATCTATTATTACTAAGTCATTTACCTTTAGTGAAAATACAGTGCTGGTAAGCCATTAATGTAACTCCAACTTAAACAATAATTTAATGTTTAAATGCTAGAATAATTATTAGAAGGTATTCTCATAGGCCAAAACGAGATCGCGTTCTGTTCCAGTTAATCAAGTGTGTTTATGAGAAAACTAGTAGGTGTCGAAGGCTATTTTGGCAGTGGAATCGGTTAATAATTTTGTTCAAAAATAAAGCTTCCCATAGGGGAAGCTCAAGTCTCAATTGCAATAGAGGTTAGTCTCGTTAAGAGCTAAAGCGCGCTTTCTAATGTTGTTAGGAAAGTAGCAATATCTTCTGCGCTAATGTCACGGTGAGTAACAAAGCGCACTGGGTTCCCTGGTGACATCGTAATGCCTTGTTCGCCCAGTTCGCGAGCGATGCGGTTGATATCTACTGACTCATCTAATTTAGCAAACACAATGTTAGTTTGGATGAAATCAGGGTTAACCGAGAAGCCTTCGAGCTCGTTTAAACCAATCGCTAGATTTTTCGCATTGTCGTGGTCAGCTTTAAGTTGAGTGACGTTCTCCGTCAGCGCCATTTTACCTGCAGCGGCAAGAATACCTGCTTGGCGCATACCACCGCCGACCATTTTGCGCAGTCGACGTGCTTTGGCGATGTATTCTTTGCTGCCAAGAAGTAGTGAACCGATTGGAGCGCCTAAACCTTTCGATAAGCAAATCGTCATAGAATCGAAGTGTTGTGCGATTTCTTTAATGTGCACGTCTAATGCCACGGCTGCGTTATAGACGCGCGCGCCATCTAGGTGCATTTGAAGTCCGTGTTGGTTTACGAACTCACGTGCTTCCGCTAGATAAGACATTGGGAGGACTTTACCATTGATAGTGTTTTCTAAACTAAGAAGCTTGGTACGAGCAAAGTGGCTGTCGTCGGGCTTAATCGCAGCAGCAAGCTTTTTAAAGTCTAATGTGCCGTCTGGGTTGTTCTCGATTGGTTGAGGTTGAATAGAACCAAGTACCGCAGCGCCGCCAGCTTCGTATTTATAATTGTGCGCTTGTTGGCCACAAAGGTATTCGTCACCACGTTCACAATGTGCCATTAACCCGAGTAGGTTGGCTTGTGTACCTGAAGAGGTGAACATGGCCGTTTCAAAGCCGGTTTCATTCGCAGCCCACAGTTCTAATTCGTTTACGGTTGGGTCGTCGCCATAAACATCATCACCCACTTCTGCGTTTGCCATTGCATCACGCATAGCTTGTGAAGGTTTAGTTACGGTATCAGAACGAAAGTCCATGTTTTCTCTCCTAGAGTACTTTAGGTAGTCATATAATTGGCTATAGATAACCACATAGTTGGGCTTTACTTAAACAAGCGATAGTTTTGGCATCAGTGATTTGATCGTGTCGTATTTTGTCGTGCAGTTCTTGTAAGCTTAGCTCGATTACTTCTATGACTTCATCTTCGTCACATTCAAAGCGGGTAGTGAGGCTAAGGTCTTTCGCGACGAATAGATGTTGTATCTCATCACAGAAGCCAGCCAAAGGCGTAACTTGCCCCAAGCCTTGAAAGGAAGTTGCACTGTAACCGGTTTCTTCTTCCAGTTCGCGTTGAGCACATTGAAGAGGTGTCTCATCATTTTCCATGGTGCCTGCAGGTAACTCTAGAAGCCATTTTTTAAGGGAAGGGCGAAACTGATTAATGAGGATAATCTTTCCAGACGAAGTGATTGGAAGAATAACGGCCGCGCCAGGGTGACTGATTGTGGTGTGTTTTACCACGACGTTCGTAGGGAGCGTCACGTTCTCTTCGATAAGAGAAATACTTTTCCATTGATGGATAACTTTACTCATGCAGTCTGGCCACATTCCTTGCCAATTTTTCGATAACTGAAGACGTGCACTACCATAGCGTCTATGGTGTCGAAAATAAAAGAAAAATTGAGTTTAGTAATAGGTTTCGTTTTACGCCGTTCGTGATGTTACTCTCATATTTGGAATCTATGATTACATCAAAATTACGACCCTAACCATCTGATATAAATGCAACTCAATAATAAAATGCACTTGTAACAAAGTGCTAACAAATGTATAAAAACATATCTACACTCTCAACAGTTCAAAGATTTTCGGAGTAACGCATGAACCCTTCTATTTCCTCACATGCTGACAAGGCGCTACTCTCTGAAAGAATCAATAAATTAGCGCATGCTCTCTCAGATGGTGTCTATGAAAGAGAAGACACGATTAAGCTCTGTTTACTCGCGGCTCTCGCCGGCGAAAGTGTATTCCTATTAGGCCCTCCGGGCATCGCAAAAAGCCTTATCGCTAAACGTCTCATCCAAGCTTTTGACAACAGTAGCTATTTCGAATACTTGATGACACGTTTCTCTACGCCCGAAGAAGTGTTCGGCCCATTAAGCATTCAAGAACTGAAAGACAATGGTCGCTATGTACGACTGACTGAAGGCTACCTACCAACCGCACAAGTCGTTTTCCTTGATGAGATCTGGAAAGCAGGCCCTGCGATCCTAAATACACTTCTTACTGTAGTTAACGAAAAAACCTTCAAGAACGGCAGCGACATTGAACGTGTACCGATGCGCTTATTGGTTTCTGCATCAAATGAACTACCAGATGAAGACAGCGGTTTAGAAGCCCTTTATGACCGTATGTTGGTTCGCGTATTTGTTAACCGTATTCAAAACAAGCAAAACTTCAAATCGATGCTGACGACTGGTACATCTCAAGAAGCTGTGATTCCAAAAGGTTTGGCGATTACTGACATTGAATACCACCAGTGGCAGAAAGAGCTCGACACGCTAGAGCTGACCGATAACTCGTTTAACAAGCTGTATGAACTGAAAACCATGCTTGAGGAAACAGTTAAGAAGCAAGGTTCAGCATCAGAGTCTGATTTGTATGTATCAGACAGACGTTGGAAGAAAGCCGTTAAACTATTGAAAGCGAGTGCCTTCTTTAGTGGTCGAGACAGCGTAAACCCTCTGGATATTATGCTTCTGCAAGATTGTTTATGGCACAGCCCTGAATCACGTGATGTGGTTCGTAGCGTGGTAAAAGATTTTGCATTGAACCGTGCGTTCGATCAGCAAGAGTCAAAAGCACAAATCGAAATGTCTCGTGAAGAGCTAGAAGAGATTCAAGATGACGTTGAATCGACATTGTCAGTGTCGCTGTCAATGGAGTCTACCAGTGGCTTGCTGCGTAAAGACGTTTACCAAAACGATATCAAGAACGCGAAGATGTACAGTGTTGGTAACGCGTACAACTTAGTTAAGTTGGTTCTGCTACAAAGCAACATGTCAGTTTCTGAATCTGAGAAAGGCGATAGCCGCTGGGTATACGTAGCCAAAGACGACTTTGACCGTGTGCTAAAAGAAGGCCACGGCGACATTTACGGTTACGTAAACGAAAACAAGAATCTGTGTCGCTTGAAGCTGGATCTTGATGCATCTAACCAATTGGTCATAAAAGATATCGCGAATCGTTCAGTATTGGTGAGTGTGGTTACCTCTGATGGTTTAAACCAAGAGCTTTACAACAAGTGGCTGACTGGCGCAGAGAGAGCGTTAGAGCAGTTAACCGAAGCTGAGTTTAAGTTGAAAAGAGTCCGTACTGAATTCCATGATGCACTGCCTCATAACTACATTGACCCGGAGCTCCCTAAAGCGATGGAATCAAGCTTACAAGCGGTCACACAAGATTTGGAAACCACTAAGGTGAAAAGCAGCAAGATCGCTCAACGCATCAAGTTCATGAGCCAGTACTTCGAGTAAGGGGAGACAAGTATGTTAGGAGCAGACGGCTTAAACCTTGCTTTAATGGTTGCGGACTCAGGCATCATAGATACCGCGATGAATGATCTCATCGCTCGTTCTCAGGTCATGATGGCGGCTGAGAACAAAGGCGTGAAAACGTCGGTAAAAAACCACTTGGTTAAATGGCGTGGCAAAGTGAAAAAACGCGTCACCAAGGTGTGTGAAACTGATCGATTCCAAGAAGAAATCGCACTTTACCAAGAAGTGATCCACTGGGATGAGTCCCAGTTTTTTGATGAAATTGACAGTGTCATCAGAAAATTGGAGTGGCACTCAGCGTTTTATCTTCAAGCTAGACGCCTAATGGAACACAATAAGGGCGTTTACAATGCGATGTTCCCTCACTATTTCTGCGACCAGTGGTATCAATCACTGTCCGACGCGATCAAGCAAGCGCAAGTTACCGAACTTGAAACCAGCAAAGAAAAAGTCTTAGCCGATCTATACCAGCGCATGGAAACCATGAAAAACATGGATAAAGTGACGGAGTCTGGTGATGAAGGCAGCGTGGGGCGCTTGTGGGATATGGCATCGGCTAAGTTGAGTAAAACTGACTTAACCGTAATGAAGCGCCATGCCGAGTTTTTAAATAAGCATAAAGGTCTTCAAGAGATCGCCGAAAAGCTTGGCCGTATGGCTGGTGAGGAAGATGATCCTTCGTTGCACAAAGCCCCTGTAGAAGAACTGCAGATGGTGGAAGAGAAAAGCGATGAAGCGGTGGATGACATTGTAGGGATTCACGAGAGTGATGACCTCAATAAGATGCTGCCAAACGAAACCATGTTTTTAGCTTACCCTGAGCTTGAAGTTATCTTCTATAAGCACTTGGCTGACAAGCGTTTATTGAGCTACCGTTCGCAAGGGAAGTCTCGTACGTTACGCAAAGTGAAGGCGCAAAAGCCAGATAGCAAGAACGTCGATATTGAAAAAGGTCCATTCATCGTTTGTGTGGACGCGTCTGGCTCAATGAGTGGCTTCCCAGAGCAATCTGCCAAAGCAATGGCGTATGCCTTGATGCAAATCGCGCTCGCGGAAGAGAGAGACTGTTACGTGATTTTGTTCTCTTCAGAACACATTACTTATGAATTGACTCGACAAGATGGCTTGCGCGAAGCGAGTGACTTTTTAAGTTACTCATTCCACGGTGGTACGGATCTAGAGCCTGTTCTGATGAAGTCGATTGATTTGATGATGGGCGATAAATATAAGAATGCTGATTTGATTGTACTTTCTGACTTTATCGCGCCTAAGCAGTCTGAGGAGATGATTGCTCAAGTCGAGAAACTTAAAACGCACAAAAACCGTTTCCATGCGGTGAGCCTTTCTAAATACGGCAACCCTCAACTTATGACGATGTTTGATCATTGTTGGGCGTATCACCCGAGCTTGGTTGGTCGTTTTATGAAGAAGTGGTAGTGCCAAGACACTTTAATTTGGCCCATTTTGCTGTGTGTTTTTTGATTAAAGAGATCGAACATGCAGCAATTTGATTTAAATGTCAGCAAGCGAAGTTTAAATTCACTTTTTTGTTTGACTATCGCCCTTCAATCCGTAAAGTAAGCACCCGAACGCAGCGGTGTAGCTAATCTAAACCCTGAAAGCGTTGAATTAAAGGCGCCTTGGCAGAGTGGCTATGCAGCGGATTGCAAATCCGTGGACCTCGGTTCGATTCCGGGAGGCGCCTCCATTCTCTCCTACTTATTCATGTTGTTTACAAGAAGGGATAAGCAAGAAGAATGACATTGCGATACTAGCTCAGTTGGTAGAGCGCAACCTTGCCAAGGTTGAGGTCATCGGTTCGAACCCGATGTATCGCTCCAAATTTTGTAATGTCGATTCATTTTGACATTAAGATGGTGTTTTACTTTTCAGTAATTGGCATCGCAATAAAGAATTGCGTGCCCTGGTGGTGGAATTGGTAGACACAAGGGATTTAAAATCCCTCGGCGTTCGCGCTGTGCCGGTTCAAGTCCGGCCCGGGGCACCATCTATTTGATTGTTACCTCTCTAGGTAGTATTCAAAAGAGCTGTTCTCTTAAAACACTATTGAAGGCGCCTTGGCAGAGTGGCTATGCAGCGGATTGCAAATCCGTGGACCTCGGTTCGACTCCGGGAGGCGCCTCCATCATTTAGAAGAAACCAGTCCTTGTGGCTGGTTTTTTCGTTTCTGGCTTCCCCCCGTCTTTGAGTCACTATTTTTTCTTAAACAATTTGCTTTGCATCACGTCACACCTTCTACCCTAAGTTATCTTCGACTAACCCTACAATTCACCTGTCGTTGATAAACCGGTAAATAAATCGAAGTCACAATTAAACATAATGCTCAATTTGTTTCATTTTTTTATGGGATAACCCTGATTAAAACATGCGTATGAGTGATAGTGTTCTTCTCTATATTTCTTTAATTGCTCTATAAGAGGTTCTTAATATGCAATTTAGTCTAAAGAGGAAAATGGTTTTCTCTGTCGTTTTGGCGATTGCAGTGACATCTGCCATTCTTCTTTTTATGGGTTATAAAACCTTTCAAAACAACAGCTGGCAAGCGATAGAAAGCGAGAGTCGCAACACACTGCAAGCACACGCGAAAGGGATCAGTGATTGGTTCCATGATAAGAAACAAGCAGTGCATGGCTTAAAACAGCAAGTGCAGCTTAATCCCTCATTAGATATTGTCCCTCATTTGCGTCAAACCCTTGTGTCTGGTGGCTTTGGATTGAGTTATTACGGTAATAAAGAGGGGGAGATGTTCCGTCATGATCCTTCGCTTAATAAAGCGGGTTATGACCCAAGAGTCCGAGGTTGGTATAAAGAGACTTTGGCTCAGAATAAAGCCGTCACAACAAAGCCGTATGTTAGCGTCACAATGCAAGCGCTAGTCGTAACACTTACTGACCCTGTCACCGAAAACGGCTCCATTATTGGTGTTGCTGCTTCAAACCTTGCGTTAGATAAGCTGATTAAAGACGTATTGGCGATTCAGGTTCCAGGAAATGGACGTGCGATTCTCATTGATAAAGAAGGTACGGTCGTTGCGCACCAAAACAAAGAGTTCATACTTAAACAAGTTAACGAGATCGCGCCTGAACTCAGTGTTTCTGGTTTAAACAGCGCTGCGCAGAATCTAACGACGATCTTTACTCAAGTTGATGGTAACGAACGAGTGATCATGGCGGAGCCAATCAATGGCACCGACTGGCTGCTTGTGATTGAAATGGATAAAGATGTATTGGAACAACCTCTGTTCGATATGTTGGTGAGCCAAGTCACAATAGGTTTGATTGTATTGATCGTGATGGCGGCAGCAACGTCTTGGTTTGTTGCTCGACAGCTGGTGGAGTTAGGGCGAGTAAGTGAAGCTCTCGCAGATATCGCTGAAGGGGAAGGTGACTTAACGCAGCGCCTTCAAGTATCAAGCAAAGACGAAGTAGGGCAACTCGCCGATAAGTTCAATGTGTTTGTAGACCGACTTCATGGAATGATGACAAATGTCACTCAAGTTTCAAGCGCAATGAACAATGGTGCAGAGCACGCCAATAGCAGCGCATTGAAGCGTAGTGATAGCGTAAGCAGGCAGCAAGACGAAATCACCATGGTTGCAACCGCAGTGACTGAGATGGCGACGGCGACCTCTGAAATTGCTGCTAACGCTGACAACACAGCCAAAAGTGCGACTCACTCTGTTGAATTGAGCGAGCAAGGCTTCCAACAAATGGCCAAGAGTCAATCATCGATCAACGAGCTAGCAACCGAGCTAACCAGTGCTGTATCTATCATTAGTGAGTTGGAAGAACACGGTCAGCAAATTGCGTCTATTTTGGCGACAATACGTGAAATCGCTGAGCAAACAAATTTACTAGCGCTCAATGCAGCGATTGAAGCCGCTAGAGCTGGCGAACAAGGTCGTGGTTTTGCTGTGGTTGCGGATGAGGTTCGAGTGCTTTCTCAACGCACTCATGCTTCAACAGAAGAGATCGAAGACAAGATCAAGCGTTTGCAGCAAGCGACCAACGGTGCGGTGAAAGTGATGACACAAAGTCATGATATGGCGAAGACAAGCGTGCACGATGTAGACATGGCGGGAGAGAGCTTGGCTCAAATCCGTGAAGCGATTCAGATGATCAGCGACATGGCGACTCAGATCGCTTCTGCTGCTGAAGAGCAATCACTGGTTACTGCGGAAATTAATACCAATACTGAGTCTGTGCGTGAAGTAAGTGATGTTATGGCGTTGGACGCAACTGATGCTGTTTCACAAGCGGATCAGCTCAGCCACTTAGCCAGCGATTTGAAGCAAGAGTTGTCACGATTCAAGCTTTAATAGATAAATAAGCATCAACATAAGTTCGATACTAAAAAGAGCACAGGCTGTAATAAGCCTGTGCTCTTTCTTTATTCGATTTAAGAGATGCTCAGTGTTGGTCAAAGAAATCCTTATTGCGGATATATTTGCTCATCAAGTGATAAGAGAAAGGTCGTATCAACCAGCTAAAAATAGATCGTCCAAGACGAATAAAGGTTGGCGTATTCTCATAGATTCTGCCGTTGTAGAGCCAAAGTACCTTTCCTACATGCCAATACAGTATAGGTACGGGCGGCATGAAGGTGACGATGTCAATGTCACAACAGATGCGGTAGGTTTTCCTACGCAAACGATAGTGTTTTCGAAAACTCCAGTCACCAATCGCAGGTTGTCCAAAGGTCACGATTCGTTTGATGCAACCAGGGTATTTCTGGTCAAAGTAGTCGGCAAACACGCAACCAATCGCGCCACCGGAAGAGTGACCCGTAATTGAGATTCTTTTACCTTGTTCTAAAAGAGGGACGAGCGTCCTTTCCAATCGTTCGATTACCGTCAAGCCGAGCTTATCTTCATTCCTGTTTGGTTGGCTTTCTTGAAACATTAGATGATAGAAACCCGCATGAACACGATAATTGAGCCCAATTCTTTTGCAGCTTCTTGTCCATAGAGCAAAAGTCAGTAACCAATCTGAGATGCTGTGCGATCCTTTGATAACAACAACCACTTCATCTTTGTCGCTGCTCCATAACACGCGAATCATGGTTTTACCAAACTGGTTCTTTATGATGCGTTGTCCATTAGGGTCGAAACCATAACGAGTTTGCTTGAAAACTCGGGGGTAGGCGAGGTTACAGAGAACGGCGTAGCGCTCATATTGGTATCGTTTTAATGGTTTCACATTTTTACTTCTTAATAAGAGTTACTTAAAACTCTAGTTGTTGAATGTGAAAAGCACATGAAAACACCATTTGTTTGATTCATTACAGAAAAACCGAAATAGGCTGCAGTCGCTAAAGCTAATAATGGTTAGTCAATTACACTGTTAAATCAGAGAGTGGCGTATAAAAACCGTACAATCCGAATCAAATTTATTCTTTGGAGAGTGATAATTAATCATTTGAATTAAAAGATAAAATTTATTGTTGACGAATTTTTTTCATCCGTTAAAGTACATCTCGTTCTCACGGCTTAGGTCGCAGAGAGATGGTGTTTTACTTTTCAGTAATCGGCATCGCAAGATTGCGTTGCCCTGGTGGTGGAATTGGTAGACACAAGGGATTTAAAATCCCTCGGCGTTCGCGCTGTGCCGGTTCAAGTCCGGCCCGGGGCACCATCTATCTAGCTTCTACTTTTGAGTAGAGTGATGAACGAAGAGTTGTTCTCTTTAAACACTTCAATATATTGTTATGTTGATAAAGGCGCCTTGGCAGAGTGGCTATGCAGCGGATTGCAAATCCGTGGACCTCGGTTCGACTCCGGGAGGCGCCTCCATTCTCTTTTACTCTTTGTTTACAAGAAGAGATAAGTAAGAAGAATAAAATTGCGATACTAGCTCAGTTGGTAGAGCGCAACCTTGCCAAGGTTGAGGTCATCGGTTCGAACCCGATGTATCGCTCCAAATTATTCAGATATGGTAATTACGATATCTTGATGCTAAAAGCATTAACTAAAAACCAGCGAAAGCTGGTTTTTTTGTATCTAAAAATTAATAAATTTACTTCTCTTCAATGGTTTACCACTTGATTTATACCAGTCACTTTCAGGTGTTTTAGGTATTGGGTCAGCCTTGATAGTATCGAAAGATGTTACCAAGGCTTAGCTGTGGCTTCGTTATTTGAGGGAGTTCCGTAGTAGTGACAACAGCTAAAAAGATCGCATTGCCGCCGCAGCAATGATGCCTGCTGCGATTGCTGGTAGAGGCTTTTTGACGATGAACATGACGACAGCTGTCGAAAAGAGTGCCGCTCTAGCGCCATTGTCACCTTCTACTGCAAGAGGTGCTAGAAGGGCAACTAATACAGAACCTGACATCGCACTAATGAACCGTTGAATACGTTCGCTAATTGGAACAAACGACATGACATACACACCACCCCAGCGGGTGATAAGCGTGACTAATGCCATTGCGATGATTATCAGTAGTGTTCCACCTACGCTCGTCTCGATATTCATGCTTTTTTCTCCTTCCAACAAGCACCCAAAACTCCGCCAGAGATAGCACCAACTACAACATGGCTATTTTCTGGTAAATACCAATACGCCAGCATTGAAGACGCTGCAGCAGTCGTCCAAATAGCAAAAATTCTTAAGCTTTTAGGCCCGACTACCACCATGGAAAGTAAAAAACAGCCCATAACCATATCGAGCCCAAGACTCACAGGATCTTGGATTGCGCTACCAAAGTAAATTCCAACCCAAGTACCAATAATCCAAAATGACCAAAGTGCTAAACCACCACCAACGAGCAGACCAAACCCCGGCTCTTTCCTCCCAAATGCATTGAGTGCCATTGCCCAATTTGCGTCCGAAGCTACCAACATCACACCATATCGTTTTGCCGGTGGGAGTTGACGTAACCAAGGATATAGCGTGGCCCCCATCAAAAGGTGGCGAGCATTGATCGCAAACACGGTAATAAGAACTGGAATAAGGGGCACTTCTGCTCCCCACATATCCAACGTAGCAAACTGTGAAGCACCTGCAAAAACGAGAGTGCTCATTAACATAGTTGGAAACTCATCCAGCCCTGTTTGTGCTGCTGCAACACCGAATGCGAGGCCAAAAACGATCACAAACATAGAGAGAGGCAAAAGTTGGGTGAAGCCGTTCCAGACATCGATTCGTGTAAATTCGTGTAATTCAGTTGAGGAGCGTTGAAGGTGTTGAGTATTTTCTGTCATAGAGGTTCCTAGCCAGCAGGCAAAAGGGCAGAGCCATGGAAGGATCTTGTTGTTATTTTGTGAACTGCATGTTTAACATCAATTGGATAGGCTTTCAAACGTTATATAGCAGATAAAAACACATAAGCGTTAGCAAAGATAAAATCTTGAAAGCCGAATTTAATCAATAACATGGCCAAACCATTAAATAAGAAAGCGAGCACGAGGCTCGCTTTATAATTCTGTTAGGAAGACCGAATTAGTTTACTTTACATATACACGAGGGTTTGCAGTGCCCCAAATAGTGTATAGCTCAGGGAAGATCACTTGTGAGTTATTTTCAATTTCCGCAGCGGAAATGGTCTTGCCTTGCTGAGAACCGAATAGCACAACTTCGGAGCCCGGAGCGACATCTTTGATATCGGAGACATCAACCATGGTAGTGTTCATTGAAGCCACACCCGTAACTTTAGCACGTTGACCATTGATGAGTACTTCTGCTGTATTGCCCATTTTTCTCGGGTAACCGTCAGAGTAGCCAACAGGAATATTCGCCATTAAGCTCTCTTTACTTGTCTTGTAACTGCTGTCGTAGCCGACAGTACTATTCTTTGGTAGGTGGTGAAGTGATGCGATGCGTGTTTTGAAAGACACGATTGATGGATATTCTGGGTTGGTTGGTAAATCACCATATAAAACGCCACCTGGACGAACCATATCAAGTTGTGCTTCTGGAACATTAAGCGCGGTATAAGAGTTTGCAACGTGCAATAAAATGTCTTCACGCTTTAGATCCGCTTCTTTAATAAGCCATGCTGAGCTGTTTTTAAATGAAGCTAACTTTTGACGAACATCGTCCGCATTGTAGTTTGGGAAGTGAGTCATAATACCGACAATGTTAACGCCATTTTGTTGAGCGATCTCTAGCGCTTCTTGTTGACCTTCTTCGGTTGTCATATCCACGCCATTTCGCCCCATACCGCCGTCGTTTAGAGCAAGGTGAATCTTAACTTCTTTATCGGTTTTTTCTGCTAACTTAGACAATGCTTTCGCTTGCTCAGTACTGCCAATAAGCTCTTCGACATTGAGGTCGATTGCCGCTTCAATTTCACCAATGTCAGCAGAGCGTACACGCATAAGTTGACCTTTAAAGCCACTATCACGAACGGCTTTCGCTTCTGCATTACTTGCGACCGCAACACATGGGATGTTCTGTTCTATTATGGTAGGCATGAGACCGGCGATGCCATTGCCGTAGGCGTCGGCTTTCATCACGGCGCATATTTTTGTTTTGCCATTCATGTGTGATTTAAACTGTTCAATATTTTCTTGGAACTGACTCAAGTTTACTTCTAACCAAGCGTTAGCACCTTGAACTTGCTCTGCTTTTACTGCGGCATTGGTGATCTGAAGAGGGGCAGCTGTTGCTTGCATCGCTGGCGCAAAAGTTGCCGCGCCGATGGTAAGTGCTAGTAAGGTTTTATTTAAGTGCATAAAGTCTCCGTACGCATTTTTATTGGTTATGTTATTGATTCTTTAGGGAGAATACCTGACGAAGTGAAACGCTCCAAGTGGGTATTTGGAGCGTTTTTTGAGGAGCGTGATTTAACCTAGTGTTAGATTAACTTAGAGTCGGATTAACTTAGTTTGAAGCGACCCATCACATCTTTAAGAGAAATAGACAGCTGGCTCAGTTCGCGGCAAGCTTGAGCGGTTTGATCTGAACCTTGTGATACTTCTTGAGATGCCAAATGTATATTTTCAATGCTTCGGTTAAGCTCTTCTGCAACCGAGTCCTGTTGGTTACAAGCGGTCGCGATTTGGCTACCCATGTCTGAGATATCAGAAATAGAGTGCTCAATGTCGCTCATCAGTTGTTTCGATTGGACTCCTTGTTCTGCACATTCTGAAATGCTGCTTCTAGAAAGTTCTGTGGCAGATTTTGCGTCTTTCGCAAGCGATTGGAGCTGTTCAATGATCGCAGTGATTTCACTGGTTGAATCTTGTGTACGACCAGCAAGTGTTCGAACCTCGTCTGCAACCACTGCAAAGCCACGACCAGATTCACCAGCGCGTGCAGCCTCAATTGCAGCGTTAAGCGCAAGTAGGTTAGTTTGATCGGCAATGTCGCGAATAACATCTACGATAACGTTAATTTTGTTCGATTGCTGTTCTAGTTCAGCCACAGTATCCCCAGCAGCACCAATAACGTTTGAAACTTCTTGAATCGAGTCAACCATGCTTTGAGTTTCACGAACGCCGTGCTGTGTACGGCGGTTTGCTTCGTTAGCATGGTTCGCTGAATCTTCAGTGTTACGTGCTACGTCGGCTACCGCTGCTTTCATTTCTGTCATTGCGGTTGCAACGTGCGTGATTTGCATCTGTTGGTCTTTCATCCCTGATGCCGAAATATCAGAGATTTGGTTCATCTCTTCTACTGCGCTGCTTAACTGAGTCACAGCTGAAATAACGTTGTCGATTACTTGGCGTAAATCGTCTTGCATCTTCGTGGTTGCATCAGCTAGCTCACCAAGTTCATCATTGCCTATCGCTTTACGGTCAATATCGCTTGATAAGTCACCGGTTGCGATCGCGTTTGCTTGCTCAACAACAAGTTTGAGTGGGCCGCAAATCAACAGTGTTAGCGCATACGTCATGCCAACCATAATCAATAGAATAATTATATTGCTCGCGATCGATGAATTGCTTAATCCGTTTACTGAAGAAAGGATACGAGTTTTATTGCTATCCATGGCATTTTTAAGCAGTCGAATCAGTTCGCCTAGCTCAGAGTCAACCGCTTGAAATGAAGACAATGAATTTGCCAAGATTGGCTGGGCCGTGCTTTTGTCGTTGGCCATCATCGCTTCGTTGTACTTGTCCATAGTGACTAAATACTGTTTCCACTGACGCATAAGACGCTGGTAAGTTTGTTGCTCTTCACCTGGCCAAATTGTCTCACCGTAAGCGTGTAGGTCTTGACTGATTTTCTCGCGTTCGCGAATGTTACTGGCGATTTTATTTCTGATTTTGTCAGCGTCTTCATAGGTATAAGTCGCAAATTGAGTACGGCGCCAGAGAGACATGTGATCTCGAATAGCGTCTACTCTTTCCATTGCAGGCAGAGTATCATCAGTATAATTTAATAGTTCAGTTTTAATACTTTTGAGCTCTGTAGATAAAAACACGCCAAACGCAATGTTGACAATGGCAATAAGTAAAAATGATAGCGATATCTTTTTCGCTATAGAAAGGTTCTTGATAGACATTGGTGATATACCTTGTTGGTCTTATGTTGTGTCGCCAAAGTAAACCACTTCCCTATATGTGATATTTGTCCATTAAATTACTGCAACGTATGTAACGTACCATTTATTACTGATATTTTCGATAATGAATTGAGCTTCAAATGAAAATAAAAAATGTCAATGATTTTGTAAGATTACGATTATGCTAGTTATAAATTTATCAATAATGGGTTCTAATGCTTGGTATGAATGAGTGCTAGGTGAAGGGCTTTAATTTATTATGGGGGTTGTTTAAGACAGTTAATGTTTTTCTTGAAAACCAATGCTAACTGGTTGATTTATGAACAACGTTTGTAAGCCATATACGTATTGATGCCTTTTGCATTATCCTTGCTCTATGTGAGGTTGAAAGATCGTTGGTTAGATTGTTTTATAACCGGTTGAATAAAATAAATAAATTTATTATTGACTCATTACTTTAATCAGTTAAAGTGCATCTCGTTCTCGGGAAATAACCCTAGAGAAAGTAATTTTACGAAAATTGGATGTAAGTCTGTTTAGACTATGGTGCCGATTATCGCAATAAAGAATTGCGTGCCCTGGTGGTGGAATTGGTAGACACAAGGGATTTAAAATCCCTCGACGTTCGCGTTGTGCCGGTTCAAGTCCGGCCCGGGGCACCATCTATTTGATTGTTACCTTGTTGGGTAGAAATCAACAGAGTCGTTCTCTTAAAACACGGCTTGAAGGCGCCTTGGCAGAGTGGCTATGCAGCGGATTGCAAATCCGTGGACCTCGGTTCGACTCCGGGAGGCGCCTCCATTATTCAAAGTGAAAGGTCAGCTAAAATGCTGGCCTTTTTGCTATCTGCTATCTGCTATCTGCTATCTGCAATTTGATATATTTTCGTTTTCTACCATCGTCCTACGCTTGTCTACTAAGTCGATAAGTTCTTCACATTTATATACAGTTACTCATGATTCTGTAACGCTTTCATCCGCTATTACATATCTTATCGTTATAAATGAAAATGATTGTTATTTATTTTTGTTGTTACTAATCTATTATGAAATATTACAACGCACCCTGTCGTGCATCAAAGTGACGATATACCGCCCTTAAACCTTGTCATACTTATGGTTATTCGCTATGAATAATGCAAGATTAGGCTCTCCTACCTCTTTTGTTCTACCCCTTTTGGGTAGTTCGATTTCGTAATTGATTTACATCATATTTTCATTTTCTTTCATAATTCATTATTCGCTCAGTTAAGAAATATATAACCTTCAGGAATTCTTATGAGCAAGATGAAGCTAGTCGTAATCGGTAATGGGATGGTTGGTCATCGCTATATCGAAGATTTAGTCGAGAAGACAGATGTGACTAACATGGACATCACGGTGTTCTGTGAAGAGCCTCGTGTAGCCTATGATCGCGTACACCTTTCTTCTTATTTTTCACACCATACTGCAGATGAACTTTCTTTAGTTAAAGAAGGCTTTTACGAGAAACACGGCATCACTATGCTGATCGGCGAACGTGCTATCAACGTTAACCGTGAAAAGAAAACCGTTTACTCAAGCACTGGTCGTGAAATTCAATACGACAAACTCATCCTTGCTACCGGTTCATTCCCATTCGTTCCTCCGATCAAAGGTAACGAAGGCAAAGACTGTTTCGTATATCGCACTATTGAAGACTTGAAAGCGATTGAAGCAACGGCTAAGAACTCTAAGTCGGGTGTTGTTGTTGGTGGTGGTTTGCTTGGCCTTGAAGCGGCGGGCGCACTGAAAGCGCTTGGCGTGACAACACACGTTGTTGAGTTTGCTCCTAAGCTAATGGCTGAGCAACTTGACCAAGCGGGTGGTAACCAACTTCGTCAAAAAATCGAACGTATGGGCGTAAACGTACATACAAGTAAGAACACGCTTGAGATCGCTCCTGAAGGCATTGAAGCTCGTAACGTAATGCGTTTTGCAGACGGTACCGAGCTAGAAACTGATTTCATCGTATTCTCTGCTGGTATTCGCCCACAAGACAAACTTGCTCGTCAAATGGGTCTAGGTATTGCGCCTCGTGGCGGTATCGAGATTAACGATCACTGTCAAACGACTGATAAAGACATCTACGCTATCGGTGAGTGTGCATCTTGGAACCAAACGTTCTACGGCCTAGTCGCTCCTGGTTACAAAATGGCAACGGTAGCGGTTGACCACGTTGTTGGTAACGAAAGTACATTTGAAGGTGCTGACATGTCAGCGAAGCTGAAGCTTCTTGGCGTGAAAGTAGGTTCTATCGGTGACGCAAATGGCCGTACCCCTGGTTGTAAGAGCTACGTTTACCAAAATGAAGAATCAGAAGTTTACAAACGCCTAATTGTTTCTGAAGACAACAAGAAGCTTCTTGGTGCAGTAATGGTTGGTGATACGTCTGACTACGGCGATCTTCTACAGCTAATGCTGAACGAAATCGACCTACCAGAACACCCAGATGCATTGATTCTTCCTGCTCACGCGGGTGCTGAAAAACCAACACTTGGCGCGGATTCTTTACCAGAAACTGCCGTTATATGTTCTTGTTTCGATGTAACGAAAGGCAAGATCGCTCAAGCGGTTGCTGAAGGCCACCACACCATTGGTGATATCAAAGCAGTAACAGGCGCAGGTACGGGTTGTGGTGGTTGTATCCCACTGGTGACTTCAGTACTCAACGCTGAACTTGCTAAGGCTGGTGTAGAAGTAAAGAACGACGTGTGTGAGCACTTTGCTTACTCTCGCCAAGAGCTTTTCCACCTAATTCGTATCGAAGAAATCAAAACGTTTGATGAGCTTCTAGAGAAGTACGGTAAAGGTTACGGTTGTGAAGTGTGTAAGCCTCTAGCGGGTTCTATTCTTGCTTCTTGCTGGGGTGAACACATCCTTAAGCCTGAGCTAGTGAAGCTGCACGATACTAACGATAACTTCCTAGGTAACATGCAAAAAGATGGTACTTACTCTGTTATCCCTCGTATGGCGGGTGGTGAAGTAACACCTCAAGCACTAAGTGTTCTTGCTGATGTTGCTGCTGAATACAACCTGTACACAAAGATCACGGGAGCACAACGTATCGGTCTATTCGGAGCTCAAAAAGATGACTTACCAGCAATCTGGAAGAAGTTAATCGCTGCGGGTTACGAAACTGGACAAGCTTACGCAAAAGCACTTCGTATGGCTAAAACATGTGTCGGTTCAACTTGGTGTCGTTACGGCGTTCAAGATTCTGTTGGCCTTGGTGTGATGATCGAGAACCGCTACAAAGGCATCCGTACTCCTCATAAGATGAAGTTTGGAGTATCTGGCTGTACTCGTGAGTGTGCTGAAGCTCAAGGTAAAGATTTAGGCATTATCGCGACTGACGCAGGTTGGAACATGTACGTATGTGGTAACGGTGGTATGAAACCTCGTCACGCAGACTTACTGGCAAGCGACCTAGACCAAGAAACGCTGATCAAGTACATCGACCGCTTCATGATGTTCTACATCCGTACGGCTGCGCCACTGCAACGTACTTCGGTATGGATGGACAACCTAGAAGGTGGTGTTGATTACCTACGTGAAGTGATTGTAGACAACAAGCTTGGTATCAACGACCAACTTGAAGCTGATATTGCTGGCTTAGTCGATAATTTTGCTTGTGAATGGACAGATACAATCAACGACGAAGCTCAACTTAAGCGCTTTGCACACTTCATCAATACTGATGACCGTGATGATAACGTTGTGTTTGTTGAAGATGGTCGAGAACAACACCGTCCAGCGACATTCACTGAGAAATATTCTGAAGCCATTACTTCAAGGCATCAGGGCGACATCATTCACGTAGAAACTGTGTAACGGGAGACGACATCATGGCATTTACCAAAGTTTGTAAGATCGAAGACATTATCCCAGGTACAGGTGTTTGTGCATTGGTTGGTGGTGAGCAAGTGGCTATCTTCCGCCCAACTAAGGCTGAAGAAGTATTCGCGATTAGCAACACAGACCCATACTTCCAATCTAACGTGTTATCACGTGGTTTGATTGTTGAGCACAAAGAAGAGCTTTGGGTGGCAAGCCCACTTAAGAAGCAACGCTTTAACCTAGCAACAGGTACGTGCATGGAAGATGAAAACTTCAGCGTAAAAGCGTACAAAGCTCGTGTTACGAAAGGTGCTGTAGAAATCTCTTATAGTTAGTTGAAACTTCTGCGCGGTTAGTTAGAAACCTCTGCATAGTGAATTAGTTAGCAAGATTTGATAGTTCAAGGGTTCTAGTTCTCGATATTGCCTTAACTCGGCAACTAGAGCCTTTTCCTATCCAATTTTAACTTTTTTAAGGACAACCTTATGTCTACTGATTTTAAACCAGCTGAATTCGTTCAAACGATGATCGATGTGGGTGAAGCAAAAACGAAAACAAGTACTCGTGATCTTCTGATTCGAAGCACTATGGCTGGTATCATTCTTTCGCTTGCTGTCGTTGTGGCAATCACGACTATTGTACAAACCGGTATCGGCATTGTGGGCGCATTAGTGTTCCCAGTTGGTTTCGTCATTCTAAGTGTGATGGGTTATGACCTAGTCACTGGCGTATTTGGCCTTGCTCCTTTAGCTAAGTTTGATAACCGCCCAGGCGTGACTTGGGGGCGTGTTTTACGTTGTTGGGGTATTGTTGGCCTTGGTAACCTTATCGGTTCTCTCATCGTAGCCGTACTGATTGCTATCTCATTGACTGGTAACTTCTCTTTAGATCCAAATGCAGTCGCACAAAAATTCATTGCGGTTTCTACAGCTCGTAGCTTAGGTTTTGAAAACATGGGTATGGACGGGTGGATCACGTGTTTCGTACGCGGTATCTTCTGTAACCTCATGGTATGTCTAGGTGTGATTGGTAACATGACAGCACGTACAGTGTCTGGCCGTGTAGCAATGATGTGGTTCCCAATCTTCATCTTCTTCGCACTCGTATTCGAGCACACAGTAGTAAATATGTTCCTATTCCCATTGGGTATGATTCTAGGCGCAGATTTTGGTATCGCGACATGGTTGAACTTCAACCTTATCCCTACAATTCTTGGTAACATCGTTGGTGGCCTACTGTTAACGTGTGTTCCTCTATACCTAACTCACGCTAAAACGGCTCCTTCTCTAGGAGCTAAATAAATCTGAATACGGTGAAACGTAATTTAGTTTGAGATTGAAAGCCCCAACAAAATGTTCGGGGCTTTTTTGTTCGAACGCCTTAAGCTCCATTAATGTGTTGATTCTTATTGAGTAAAATACCTGCAATAGATTGTTTTGTTATAATTACTTCTATCTTCGTTAGTATTTAGACAGAATATTTAACTCAACACCTGATAGTCTAAGGGTTAAGGATTTGGATAAGTCATCACAAATACAGTGACTTACCACATAGATTGAAGCTTGAGAAAAAACAAGCAAACCTTCGGAGCACAGCATGTCAGAAGTATCGTCATCGAATGTTAAAGAAGTAACCAAAGGATTGGTTACATTAGTAGGTGCTGGCCCTGGTGACCCAGACTTACTTACCCTAAAAGCGGCTCGTGTTATTCAACAGGCTGATGTGGTCGTTTATGACCGCTTGGTATCTAAAGATATTTTGGCAATGGCTAACTCCGATGCAGAAATGCTGTATGTGGGAAAAAAGCTCGACCATCACTGTGTCCCACAAGATCAAATCAATCAATTATTGGTGACTAAAGCACAAGAAAATAAGCATGTGGTTCGCCTGAAAGGTGGTGACTCGTTTATCTTTGGTCGTGGTGGTGAAGAGTGTGAAACCCTAGCTGAGCATGGTGTGAGGTTTGAAGTGGTCCCCGGAATCACTGCAGCAGCAGGCGCGACGGCTTACGCGGGCATTCCACTAACACATCGAGATCACGCACAAAGCGTCCAATTCATTACTGGTCATCTAAAGAAAGATGGTGAAGATATTGATTGGCGTTCGCTTGCTCAGCACAATCACACGATCGTGTTCTATATGGGTTTAAAAGAGAGCCCGAACATCCAGAAGAATTTACTTGATAACGGTATGCGATCGGACATGCCTGTTGCCATTATTGAGAACGGTACGCGCCAAGAACAAAAAGTATTCCGTGGTGGGTTGAGTGATTTAGCTAGCCTTGCTGGCGTTGCAAAAAGTCCTGCGCTGATTGTTGTCGGCAGTGTCGCTCAACTTCATGAAAAATTAGCTTGGTTTAACAAGCAAGTTTAACGGCGTAGCCTCAAAGCTAATAAACAATCAGCCAGTGAATAAATCAAGAATCAAATACTGCAGCGACTACTTTGTCGCTGCATTTCTCGTTGGCGCATTGGCATTTCGTCAATGATATTGGTGATTTTCTGCCAATCTGTTTTACCACTCCATCTGTATTTCTCTTTACCGTCTTTACCAATCAACACAGCGGTGTGTGAACCTTTAGGTATCTTATAAATACGGGTTACGGCATCTAAGTTAAACTCTTCTTCTAGCCAAGTAGGAACAGTGTAACCGCTCTCTGCTATCACCATGATGACGACATCTCGTTCGTCTAACTGACAGTTGTTGATCAACACTTCATTGAGAAACTCTTTAACTACTGAATCTTCTTTTGGTGCGAAATAAATCACACTGCGGTGTGGTAATGAATTGGTGTGAGAACTAGCTGGATAGGCGAGTGCTGAGCTGATGGCTAAGGTCATTATTAGTACTGTGCTGATGGTGAGAAACTTAAGTAAATTAGAGCAAACGTTTGAGTCATTGCTTGTTTGTGCCGATCTGGCTGTGTCGAGGCTTACACACGGTTTATGTGTCTGTAGGTGTAGCATGGCCAACCTCCCTTTAATAACACTGAGCCTGAGTACGATTTGATTGTCACGTGAATGCAGTGATGCGAAGAATAATTCCAGGTAACTGGGGAACAAATCGACCTACATTAAGCATAGTTAGGTTTATGTTGAAGATACTTAGATTTACGTTGACGATCGCTAAAGGGTTCATTTTTTTAAATAAAGCGACTCGCATTTCCTCATTGAATAGAATAGGGTATACGGAAAATCTAAAGGTATGAATTTATGGAAAACATAGCAATTCTGGTCGACGTTCAAAACGTTTACTACACCACTCGCGACAAATATCGTTCTAACTTCGACTATAACCAGTTTTGGTATGTTGCCACGGAAGGGCGTAACGTTGTTACAGCGAATGCTTACGCAATCTCTAGCCAAGATCCTAAACAGCGTCAATTTCACCATATTCTCCGTGGTGTTGGTTTTAATGTGAAGCTAAAACCATTTATTCAGCGCCGAGATGGCAGTGCAAAAGGAGATTGGGATGTTGGTATTGCGTTAGATGCTATAGAGCTAGCAGAAACGGTTGATACGATAGTTTTGGTCTCTGGCGACGGTGATTTCGAAATCCTTGTAGAGCGAATCAAAGAACGTTTTGGCAAACCGGTTGAAGTATATGGAGTTCCTGGGCTAACCGCGCAAAACCTTATTGATTCTGCGTCTAAATTTGTACCGATTGAAAAAGATTTCTTATTATAGAGTAAATCTCACATTTATAATTGAAATCAATAATAACGATAATTAGAATGCAAACTATTATTATTTATTGGTTTGTGTGATGTCGCGCGTTTTAGTTGTTGATGATGATATTCAGTTGTGTGAGCTATTGGGTGAAGTGTTAGAGAATGAGGGGTATCACGTTGATACTGTTCATTGCGGTGAGTCCGCGCTTGAGTTTATTCAATCGCATCCTGTCGATTTGGTTTTACTCGATGTAATGCTTCCAAACCTCAGCGGTATTCAAGTGGCAAGACGCATTTGTCAGCGTTTTGCTACTCCCATTCTTATGTTAACTGCGCTTAATGATGACGCATCTATGCTTGATGGCTATCAAGCGGGTGCCGACCAGTACATCGCTAAACCTTTCAATGTTCCTGAACTCTTAACCCGTATTAAGGTGATCTTGCGCCGAGTTGGGTTTGAACGTCAGAGACAATCTTTGGCTTCGTCCGATCGTGGCTTGTGCGAACAGTTCTCTCGTTTGCCATTAACCGGCACAGAAAAAGACCTACTTGACTACCTCATTAAACACGACGGGATCGTCGTATCAAAATCAGATTTACAAATCCATGTACTCAAGAAGGAGCTGTGTCCGTTCGATCGTAACTTAGATATGCACATCAGTAATATACGACGGAAATTGGTTCAGGCTGGCCTATCAAAACAACATATTAAAACGGTGCGTGGTAAAGGGTACAGTTATCTAGAGTCAGTTGGAGCATGATCGCTAAGTTACTGCGCTGCCCGGACTATATAGCTAAGCGTAAGGATGGATTAACGTTCCAACTGTTCAGTTACCTGACAGTTATTTTGGTGAGTATTTTGATTCTGCAAGGTGTGGCTGAAAGAGCGCTGATGAAAGCGCTCTTGAAAGTACCTGAATCCGTTAAAGCTGAAATGCTTGACCTTGCCTATCAAGCCAATGTGTTGATTGAAGAAGGTGACATGGATGAGTTAGCCGATTGGGGGAATGCTCAAGAGTATTACTTGTTTGTGATTGATAAAGATAACCAACCGATTACGCACCGACACATGCATCCGCACTTTGAATTCAAGCTTCAATATCTACGAACTTTGGATCACCAACTGAGTGACCGTGTGAGCAAGCCTATATTCGGTCTACCGCTTAATAACGGAAATACCTTGGTTATCCAATTGCCGCACCAGTTCCACCCCGCCAAATCTTTTGCACCTTATTCTTATCTAATTAAAGCTTTGATTGCTTTGATCGTGTTGACACTGTTCTCGATTATTATGGCGAAGAGTCTACAGCAACCTCTCGATCGCCTAAGGGAAGCCAGTCGAAGGTTAGCGCAAGGGGACTTTTCGGTGAGTGTGGTGTCTGAGCTCGATTCAACCACGCGTGAATTTAATGAATTAGCCCATGATTTTGATCATATGACGTTCGAGATAAAGTCATTGGCTGAAAAGCAGCGTCGTTTGATCCGTGATGTGTCACATGAGCTTAGAACGCCATTGGCAAGGCAAAATCTCGCATTACATTTATTGCGAAGCAAGGTTGACGACAAGAGCGTCGGTTTACTTGATCGACTCGAAAGTGAAACGGAAGAGATGAACAAGCTAGTGGGGGAAATCCTTGAATTTAGCCGTTTAGAAACGTCTCGTTATGACCCTAAGTTAAGCTTGATGCATCTTGAGCATTACTGTTCGATGCTTATCGCGCAAATGCAAAACGACCTAAAGCCGAATCAAACCTTAGTCGGCGATTTAGAAACGCCGACATCAATGGTTAATGTTGACGAGAGACTTCTTCTTCGAGTCATTGGTAACTTGGTTGGTAACGCGATTAAATACGCAGGAGAGAATGCTCATATTGTCGTTACTACATATGAACTGTTAGCAGACAGACGTTACAGTGTCATATCTGTAGAAGACGACGGTGATGGCATTCCTGATAACCAGATTTCAGGTATCTTCGACCCGTTTACGCGTATTGAATCAGCCCGAGATAAACAGTCTGGTGGTTATGGCCTAGGGCTTGCTATTGTTAAGGAGGCGGTGGGTGTGATGAATGGCTATGTTACTGCTGAGAATAGAGAAAGTGGGGGGCTTCGAGTAAATCTGATGTTTCCCGCTATTAATTGAATCTGACACTTAATAAAAACGCCACTGCATCTGCAGTGGCGTTTTAGTTTATACGCTTTTCATTATCAGCTAAGGTGCAGCCATTAATTACGCTTTAGCTTGAAGGTAAGAGCGACAGAGAAGCTAAATTATGCCTGTTGACGTGTTAGCTTAACTTCTTCTTCTTTCTCACCAGCAGCCGGGTCATTGAAGCGAGTTTCGTCAAAAGCACCCTCAGACTTAGCTACGATGATAGTTACGGCACTATCTCCAGTGATGTTTACTGCGGTGCGAATCATATCAAGAAGACGGTCAACACCCATGATAAGCGCGATACCTTCCAGTGGTAGGCCTACTTGGTTCAATACCATCGCCAGCATAACAAGACCAACACCTGGAACACCCGCTGTACCAACAGACGCTAATGTCGCCGTTAGAATAACCATTAGGTAGTCGCCCATCGTCAAGTCAATGTTGTATGCTTGCGCGATAAATGCAGTAGCCACACCCTGCATGATAGCTGTACCATCCATGTTTACAGTCGCACCTAGTGGTACTGTGAACGAAGCCACTTTATTATCTACGCCCATGCGGTTCTTCGCTGTTTCCATTGTAACTGGAATCGTTGCGTTCGAAGAGGCCGTTGAAAACGCAAACATGATCGCATCTTCCATCTTACGTAAGAATGTGATTGGGCTTAAACCTGTGAATCCTTTAAGCATTGCACTGTAGGTAACCAAACCGTGCAACAGTAGGGTACCAGCCAGAACTAGGAAGTATTCCGCTAGATTCCAAATTGCGCTTAAGCCAAGGCTAGAGAACAGTTTCGCCATTAAGAAGAAAACACCGTAAGGCGCTAGGTTCATGAGTAGTGCTACAAGCTTCATGATAACTTCGTTCAAGTCAGAAAAAACCGCAGCAATACGTTCACCAGGTTTACCCGCCGCACTGATAGCAATACCAAACAACACAGCAAATACGATAACTTGCAACGTTTTCCCTTCAGCCATTGCCTGGATAGGGTTGGTAGGGAACATGTCGATAATCACTTGGCCCAAAGAAGGGGCATCCGTTGATTTGAAAGAACTTGCTGCAGTAAGATCTGCACCAGCTCCAGGTTGGAACAGGTTACCGATAGTGAGTGCAAGGGTAATAGCAACGGCTGTTGTACCGATATAAAGTGCAAGTGTTTTACCGCCCATACGGCCAAGTGTGGATAGATCTTTAAGGGAACTCGTACCGCACACTAGTGAAACGAAGACTAGCGGCACAACAAGCATTTTTAAACTGGCGACGAATATCTGTCCGCCAACTTCAAAGAGTCCGTTAACGATGTAATTGTTGACAAATCCACTTTCTGCAAACAGGGATTGAATGGCAAATCCCGTCAATATACCTGCGACCATACCGAGAATAACTCGTCCAGTCAGAGACATAGGTTTCTTGGTATTCATTTAGAACACTCCTTATTATTGATAACTTTGACACCTTTTCAAAGTGAGCAGGAGATTATCAGCCTGTTAAAGAAATCGAAAAACAAAAAATCGCCTTGGGATTCTAGATGTGATCAAAATCACTGATAAATCTATAATTTAAACAAATTAAATCAAAGTTATTCACTGTTTAATTACATTTATCGAGAGTTTTATACACAAATTAAGGTGCTTGAAAGGTAATAAGTAAGACAACCGAATTATTGATGAAATAATGTTCGTTAAATCGACGTAATTAATAATGCGGATAGCGATAGCTTCTACCCATAAACCTATCTTCTTACGGTTGGCATATAACCTGTTGTATCAAATGAACTTTGTTAATATGCAAGCAATTAATACCCCCTCTGTTCCTTTACAAAACCTTACAAATGCAAAGAATGTAAATTTAATGCAAATAGTAATGATTATCACTTATATTCACTTGCGAAATAATTCAGTGGTGCCGGTAACGGCCTAATGAGCACAGCGAATAAATAAAAAAGTGCTCGGACAAAAAGAATAAAGCGGAGTAAAGGACATGTTTTTAAAGAGCCCATTGGCTTTAGTGATCGGCGCGGTATTGGCTTCACCAGCAGTATTGGCAGAAACAGCACAAACAGACGAGCATATGGTCGTCGAAGGTCGTGATTATGGTTACAAGGCCGATACAAACACCACTGCAATGCGCATGGAAGCAACTCAGTTAGAGACTCCGGGACAAGTTTCAGTAATCGATGAGCAAATCATTGATGAACAGCGTGCAACAACGCTTGGTGATGTTCTGAAGAATGATGCGAGTGTAAGTGCGGGTGGCACAAGCCGTAACCGTGAGCGTTTTTCTCTACGTGGTTTCTCTGTAGGGAGCTCTTCAGGCTTCCTTAAGAATGGCCAACAACACTGGTCTCACTACCGCCAACCTATCGAATTGCTAGAGCGTGTTGAAGTATTGAAAGGCCCTTCAGGTCTTCTTTATGGTATTTCTGCGCCAGGAGGTCTGATCAATATGGTCAGCAAAAAGCCAACTTACGATACGCAAGTGAGTGTTAGTCAAGATATTGGTTCTAATGATCATTCTCGCACAACGGTCGATGTAAGCGGTGCGCTGAACGATGCTGAAACTCTACGTGGTCGTGCAATCTTATCTAAAGAAAGTTACAACTCTTGGAGAACGTACGGTGACGGCTCTGAACCTCAAACAGAACGTTTTGTTGGTGGGGTAGTTGTTGATTACGATGTAACTGAAGACGTAACGGTTTCTGTTCATTACGACAAAACTAACGACGATGGCAGTGTTGATTCGGGCTCTTTATACACCCTAGATGGCAATCGAGTTGGTAGCGACAAGCATATTTGGGATGCGCAGTGGTCACAGATTGAAAACGATGTTGAGAACGTTGGTTTTGATATTGCCGCTAACCTAACGGATACATGGTCAGTAAAAACAGGTTTTAACTACCAAGATTTCGAACGTATTGATATGGAAAGCTACCCAAGCTTTAAAAATATGAACTCTGATGGTACGGGTACCGTGACTCAAGGCGGTAACTATCGTCATGATAAGTGGCGTTTCAGAACGGCTTATGTGGATCTTACAACAACTGCTGAGCTCGCGGACACAGAGCACAAACTATTATTCGGTGCTAACTGGTTGGGCTACAGCTACTATCGCGGTATGGACCGTTTCAATAGTGGCGAATATGCACCAGATGCTACAGTACCAGCTCCGTCAGTGGGTCCAACATCGTTAGGAAAGATGAGTACTTACGATACTTGGGGTTTCTATATCCAAGATTTGATTACTATCAACGATGAATGGCAAGTTCTTGCGGGCGCTCGTTTCGACCGTAAAGTAAGTTCTGGTGTGGCAGAAGAGAACGTAGCACCTAAGCTAGGCGTGATTTACCATCCAGCTTCAAACGGTAGCATTTACGCTTCTTACTCTGAAAGCTTCGAACCTCAAGGTGTTGTTTCTAGTGGCAGACGCACGTACACCAATGATGGCCAACTTCTTGATGCCGCAACCGGTGTATCGTACGAAGTAGGTACTAAGTGGGAGTTGATGGACGAGCGCCTATTTGTATCGGGTGCAGTCTTTGACATTACTCAAGAAAATATCTCAATGGACGTAGAAGATACTGCGTCTGGTGATTGGACTAAGACACAAGGCGGCGAGCAAGTTCACCGTGGCGCTGAGTTAGGTGCGCAAGGTTTCATTTCGGAAAGATTCTCAATGTCTGGTTCTGCAATGTACTTAGACGCTGAAATTGCTAACCATGAAACATATGGAGGTAATCGCCCTGCAGATGTACCTGAGTTTGCAGCAAGTGTTTGGTCTACTTATGCTGCAACCAACGAAGTTGATGTGAATTTAGGCCTTATCTACGAAGGTTCACGCTACGGTGATAGTGCGAATACATTTAAGAAAGATGGCTATGCTCGTGTCGATATGGGTGCTGCATATACGATGAAATACGATGATTCTTTAGACTTTGTGGCTCGTCTAACGGTTGAAAACGTATTTGATAAAGAATACCTAGCAGGTGGTGGTTCTACTTCGTCAAGCCATCAATTTGCAGAAGACGTAGTAATCGGCGAAGGCCGTAACTACATGGCTACACTACAGATAAAATACTAATTTGTTGGTAGGGTGTCATTGGTAGTATAAATGTTTAGGGGGAAGTTTAGGCTTTCCCCTTTTGTTATTTTGCTACTTCATAAAATATACCTAGTAATGTGAGTGACTTTTAATGATAATGAGACTGCTTATCAATAAAACTCATTTGACCTTCTTCTATAGTAAATGACTACAATTATGAATCTTTTAAAAATTAGCCTAGCACTTACCATTAGTTTGGTTACTGTGCCTTCTATGGCAAACAGCTTGGATCAAGCTCAATCTATTCAAAACAAGACCAATAACGCGTCGGCATCGAGCCAGAAAGTTATTGATAAAAGCTCACAAGCCACTTTGATGCTTCAAGCTGAGATTGAACGTCTGCAAGAAGAAGTGAAAAATCTAGAAGTCTATCACGATCATCTTGCCGCATTGGTCGAGAGTCAAAACAACGAAGCTCAAAGTATTAAAGGGCAGATCGACGAAATCAAATATACACGCCAGGGTGTTGTACCTTTGATGTATCAAATGATTGATGGCCTTCAACAGTTAGTAGAGCAAGATGTGCCAATCAAGAAAGAGCAACGTCTAGAAAGAGTTGAAAAGCTACAAGCAATGATGACTCGTGCTGATGTCAGTGACGCAGAGAAATATCGCCGTATTTTAGAAGCGTATCAAATCGAGATGGACTACGGCATTAAGTTGGGGGTTTATCAAGGTCGAGTAGCATTAACTAGCGAGAAAACAATTGAGGCCGATGTTTTGTATCTGGGACGAATTTCTCTAGTGGCTCGTAACTTGAATGGCAGCCAGTATTGGTCTTGGAATCAGGTAAAAGATCAATGGCAAGAGCTTGATTCATCAATCAAACCTGAGCTAGATAAGGCTTATGATGTTGCTAGCCAGCAAGCGGCACCAAGCTTAATTACTTTACCTGTTTCTTTAACTGTTGCGGAGGTTAAGTAATGAACTTACAGCCATTAGCAGTATTACTTTGTATTACATCTATTTCATTTTCTGCTTTTTCTGCATCAGATACGACGGCTCAACTGGTTAATAAAGCTAAATCAGAGAGTCGTATTCAAGCTTCTCATAACGTTGTTCGTGAATCTGAATTCAAAAGAACAGAGCAAGAGCTGAAAGCGATCAAAGCACAACTGGCAACGAAGCGAGCTTCAATCCAAGCCGCTACAGATGCGTTGACCAGAACCTTCAGTGAAAATGAAAACAAACTTGCGCGTTTAGAAGAGAAGCTTCGTTTAGAAACGGGCAGTTTAGGCGAGTTGTTTGGTGTTGTTCGTCAAAATGCAAAAGAGTTAGGTGCCGAATTAAATTCCACGATCAATAGCGTGGACCGAGGCGCACACACCGAGACTGTCAATCAGATCATTGACGCTAAATCACTGCCATCAATGCCACAACTATCGGGTCTTTGGGCGAGCATGAATGAGCAAATTCAAGCGAGCTCAGAGCTTAGCAAATCTCAAATTGCGTTCATCAATGGTGAAGGAAACACACAAACCGTTGATGCTTACCGCCTAGGTTCAATTGGCCTAGTTACAGAGCAAGGCTACGTGAGCTGGAACACCCAACGTGAGGATGCGATTGCGTATCTAAAACAGCCATCGAATGGTCCGACCTTGGCGTCGCTATCTGCATTAGCAAATGGCGAAGTGTCTAACGTGGTTGTCGATCCTTCTCGCGGTTTTATGTTGGAACAGTTGGCGTTATCACCAAGCCTAGCCGATCGCCTTCAAGCTGGTGGCGTAGTCGGTAAAGTGATTCTTGGTTTACTTGCAATTGGTTTGATTATCGCGCTTGTTCGTGGTGTTTCTTTGATGATTGCTCGTCAAAAAATTCGTTCTCAATTGAAAAATTCAGAGCAAGCGGGTGACAATCCACTTGGCCGTATCCTTGCCGTTTATGACAAAGAGCAAAACCAAACGGTTGAAGCCCTTGAGCTAAGACTGCTAGAAGCGGTGGTTGATGAGCAAACTCATTTAGAGAAAGGTTTATCAATGCTGAAACTGCTTGCTGCTCTTGCCCCTATGCTTGGCCTACTTGGTACGGTTACCGGCATGATCGAGACATTCCAAGTGATCACCCAGTTTGGTAATGGCGACCCTAAAGTGATGGCGGGTGGTATTTCTATGGCTCTAGTGACCACCGTGCTTGGCCTTGTTGCAGCCATGCCACTTCTTCTTGCACACAACATTCTTAGCACTCAGGCAGAAAATATTCGCAATATTCTAGAGAAACAAGGTATTGGCCTTGTGGCTGAGCAAGCAGAAAAGACGATTGATTCAAACGCTGTTGTTTCATCAGTTGGGACTGCTGCGTAATGGATATTTTGTCGGGTTCTCTATTACCAGCGAGTTGGTTAACGAGTGACTGGCTGCTGTCTTTATCAAGCTTTATGGAGCAGGGCGGTTTCGTTCTGTGGTGGCTAGCGGCTGTTGTCCTTGTTTATTGGGTGCTTGTGGTAGAACGCGTACTTTATCTTGCGTTCTACTTTCCAAAGCAACGTAAAGTGTGGGTTGAGAAGTGGCGTGAAAGAGAAGATCACTCTTCTTGGCATGCTAAAGCCATTCGTGAAGGCTGGTTGGGGCAGGCAAGTATCTTGCTACATCAAAACTTGAACTTTATTAAACTGTTAGTCGCTATTTGTCCGATGTTGGGTTTGCTAGGTACCGTAACCGGTATGATCTCTGTTTTTGATGTCATGGCGACTCAAGGCAGTAGTGACCCTAAATTAATGGCTTCAGGTATCTCGTTGGCGACGCTGCCGACCATGGCAGGTATGGTCGCGGCATTAGCGGGGATGTTTGTTCATGCTCGCCTAGCAAAAGTGTGTAGCCGCTTGGAATTAAAATTAGAAAAATCTTTAAGGAGTCAACGATGAGACTCGGTCGACGTCATTCTAAAAATGAAGAGGCTCAAATAGACCTAACTTCGATGCTTGATATTGTATTTATCATGCTCATTTTCTTTATTGTGACCAGTTCATTTGTGCGTGAATCCGGAGTCGAAGTCAATCGTCCGCAGGCTTCTAATGTGGTTAGCCAAAAAGATGCCGGTATCTTCGTTGCTATCACATCGGCTAACGATATCTTCATTGATAAACGTGTTGTGGATGTAGAACGTGTTCAAGCAACACTAGAACACTTACTGTTAGAACAGCCTGATGCTTCTTTAGTGATTCAAGCGGATGAACACGCTTACAACGGTACGGTTGTTAAAGTAATGGATGCCGCTAAAGGTGCGGGTGTGAAAAACATAGCGCTTGCTGCTGATAAGCGATGATCTTGGAGGATCTTTATAAATGATTCGCCTATTTCTTGCTCTACCGTTAGCGGGAGCATTGGGCTTAGCTCTGTTTTCTTTCATGGCTTGGATGGTTGATAATGGCCATCAACGTTCACCAGATAACAGTGAAACGTTAAGTTTCAACATGGTAATGGTGGAACAAGAACAAGAAGTTCAAAGAAGACAGCGCGCAGTCCCTGAAAAACCTGAAATGCCTGAACCGCCACCGGAAGCGCAAACGTCTCAGTCACAAGCTGAAGTTACGCCTCTGAATTCGATGTCTTCTTTGCCTTCACTGGATTTGAATACATCCATTGATGGCCTAGCGATTAACGCACCGACATTTTCTGATTTTGGGTCAAACCAACAAGCAATGCCTCTGTATCGAGTAGAACCTCGTTACCCACCAAAAGCGCTGAAGCGTGGCGCTGAAGGCCATGTGATAATGTCTTTTACCATCGACGAAACGGGACGCCCAGTTGACATTGAAGTCACTGATGCAAACCCACGTCGTATGTTTGAACGTGAAGCGATGAGAGCACTTAAAAAATGGAAATATCAACCGAAAGTCGTCGATGGAAAAGCGATAGCTCAGGTTGGTCAAACCGTGAAACTAGAGTTTAAGTTGGCAAAATGATGAAACAGATATGGATATTAGTGGGCTTGTTGTTCATGCCCCTTACAACGCAAGCAAAAGACCTAACCCAATATACTGCAATTCGTGTTCAAAAGGCGCATAAGCTTGCTCAAGATGAACAGGTTAAACAGGCAATTGACGTACTTGCAGGCTTGGAGCTTTCTAAAGGCTACGATAAGGCGTACGTTGCTCGTATGTTAGGTGTGTTTTACTGGCAAGAGGGTAAAACGGATACGGCAATTAAGCAGCTTACTTATGCGGTCGATAGTAATTTACTGGTTGATGAACAAGCTTGGGTAACGAAGCGCATGCTTGCTGATTTGTTGTTAAATGATCAGCAATTCAAAAAAGCGCTTCCGCACTACTACCAGCTAGTAAAAACGGCCCCAGAAACGGAAAAGAAAGACACGCTTTGGATGCGAATTGCACAAGCGGAATACCAAATTGAAAACTGGTCGAAAGTCCTAGTTGCCATCGGTAACCACGACAAATTGAATTCGAAACCAGAGTTATCATCTCTATCGCTAAAACTCGGCGCACAGCTCCAGTTAAAGCAGTGGAAGCAGTCTATCCCTACACTGGAAAGCCTTATTGAACTCCAACCAGAGAAAGATAACTGGTGGCGTCAACTTGTGGGTATTCAGTTAAGACTAGAACGTAACCGTGATGCGTTGAACACGTTAGCACTGGCTGATTTACAAGGCGTTGAGCTGAAAAACTCAGATCGCCGCTTGTTAGCACAGCTTTACGCGAAACGCGGCATTCCAGAGCGTGCTGCTCAAGAGATCGCTAAGTTAGATGATGCGAACAGTGATGTTCAGCTTCTGGCTGAGCAAGCAACCTACTGGCAGTTAGCTAAAGAGTGGGACAGTGCTATTGAAGTGTGGACGCTAGCGGCTAAAAAAGACATCCAATATCATTGGAATGTCGCTCAGCTGTTGGTTCAGCAAGGTTACTATGATCGAGCGCTGGTTGTTCTCGACAAAGTGAAAGACAAAAACAAACAGGCCGACGTTGCTTTAGCAAAAGTGCGTTCATGGTATAAGCTAAAGAACCTAGATAACGCTCTTGCTCAAGCGAAGCGTGCAAACAACATCGATCCCTCGTCTGAAGCAAAAGGTTGGATTAAATATCTTACTCAGCTTAGAACAGTCAGTGATAACGGAAATGTCTAACTGCTTATAGTGAAAAAAGAAGATAAAAACAAATAAGTAAAAGGGTGTCATCTGATGGTTCAAATGACACCCTTTTTAATTCTGGCGGCTGAAGTACATTCCGTTTTACTGTTTGGATAATTTGCTCAAGGGCTGCACATCGTGCCACTAAACGTTGCGCTTTGAATCACGCCTCCGGTGACAGCTATCCAGTTAATGGTACAGTCTCGATAAGGATTCTTAAATATATATAAAGTATAACCATTATCTAATGGCTTCTTCGTCTCAATCCAAGCATAGTTTCGAGATGCCCAAAAACTGATAGGGCGTGAGCGTTCAGTTAGATACTGTTCTTGTACATCAGTTATGTCTGAACCGATATATTCTTGGATGCGCTCTTCCGTGTTGGTTATTTGGCTAGTACACGCAGTTGCTAGCGTAGCAAAAGCCAAAACAATAATACGCATTTCAAAATCCCTTTCAGCTTAATTAGCTATCTTCAAATCGGTTATGGGTTCTATTTTTTAGTAAACCATATCAACCGATGAGTCCACATTTGTTCTTGATCGTCAAAGTGTTCCAACGATCAAATAGTCCTAACTTCGTTTCTTAACGCCACAGCGCTTATTTTAAACCCACCTCAATCGAGCATGTTGAGGCTAAGGTTTTTTGAGGTTTGACGTTGTTCTCAGTCACCTCCAATACAAGTTATCAATTACCTTCAGTACAAGCTAGCAAGAATATGCATACAGCTCGATGACTTCCGATGTAATGTTATGTAAATCTCCTTACATCGCTCGGCAAACGTAAACAATGTAAATTGAATGCCAATACGAATTATTATCAACTAAATTGACGCCATAAAAATTATAGGTATTGGTTCGTATGTCGCTAAAAAGTAGGGAAGTTCAATCATGGGCTCGTCGACTTCATGTTTATATTTCAATGGCGCTTCTGTTCGTTGTTCTTTTCTTCTCAGTAACAGGTATAACCCTCAATCGACCTGAGTTATTTGAATTAAGTCATCCCAATACCCAGCGCTCTACGTTAACGCTTCCTACGAGTTTGTTCACCATCCAAAACGGTCGATTAAAAGCTGATGAGCCTGCTTTCGAGATGTTTCTGTTTGAAGAAGCCAATCTGTCTGGTGTTCCTTCCGGCTTAGACATCTACGCGGAGATTGAAGACGGTGAGTTGCTGATAGGGGAAGTATCCATGGACTTCAAAGGGCCAGGCTACAACGCTTCTGTATTTGTCGACGTGACGTCTGAAATGGTCGAAGTCGAAACCACCAATTACGGCGTTATCGCGCTTTTGAATGATCTACATAAAGGGCGTAATAGCGGTGAAGTTTGGAAATGGTTTATCGATATCACAGCACTACTGATGATCTTCTTTGTGCTTACTGGCGTGTGTTTACTGTTACCTAAGAAAAAAACACTGAATACCTCTATAAAATGGACAGTGTTTGGGTCTGCAATCTCACTTGTTATCTATTTTGTCGCCGTGCCTTAACGCTTATTCGATTGATTAATCGAATTGAGTAATGAATAAAAGGTTAAACGGATTTAAAAGGTTGTTAAACATGAAAAAAATGAACTGGAGCAAGATACTTCTTGTTTTGTCTCTTTTGCCAAGCTTAGGTATGGCACAAACAATTCCTGACACGGCAAAACTGGATGTGAACTTCGAGCTACCGAAGATTGATACTTCAATGTACGCCCGTCCATACGTTGCGATCTGGGTTGAAAACAGTGAACGAAAGTCAGTGAAAACGATTGAACTTTGGGTCGGTAAAGACGAATGGCTTAAAGATTTGCGTAGCTGGTGGCGAAAGGTTGGACGTTACGATCGTGAATTGGTTGATGCTGTGACATCAGCTACGCGTCCTGCTGGGAACTATCGATTCGTTTGGGATGGTAAGAGCGACAACGGTGAAATCCTAGATCAAGGCGAGTACACGGTTCATATCGAAGTCGTTCGCGAACACGGTGGGCGTAACTATCTTCGTCAAAAAGTATCACTCACTGATACAAACGCGTCTTATGAATTAAAGGCAACGGAAGAGACGGGGAAAATCACTCTGAACTATATCGCTAAGTAAAAAAGCGTGAACAGAATAAACAGCATTCCTCGCAGGCTTAGGTTAAGCGACACAGCTAAAAATTATAAATAATGGAATTAAACATAATGAAACAGACAAAAATCAAAGCACTTGCACTAGCGGGTGTGATGGCATTCGGCCTAGCGGTAACGACAACAGCGCAAGCTCACCCACGTTGGATCCTGCCGTCTCATTTTACCGTGTCTAAAGAAGGCGGTGACTGGCTAACGTTCGACGTAACTGCATCTCACGGTACGTTCGTTTTCGATAAGCCTGCAGGCAGTGAAAACGCTCATGTCATCATGCCTGATGGCCGCAGCGAGCGTCCTAACTTTGTGATTCGCGGCAAACGTCGTTCAATCTTCGACTTCTATTTTGAAGAAGAAGGCACACATAAAGTAGCGATTAACAACCAGCCGTCTTACTACACGCAATACAAAGCGGGCCGTCGTGACACGGTGAAATGGATCAAAGCAAACAAAGCGGAACGTGACTCTGTTCTTCCTGAAAAGTCGCGTGACGTTGTAACTCAAGTCGGTTTCACTCGTGCAGAAAGCTACATCACAGTAGGTAAGCCAACGGATTCAGTATTCAAAATCGAAGGGAAGCTTCTAGAAATGAAGCCTGTGACACACCCTTCAGACATCGTTGAAGGCGAACCAGTGACGTTCCAATTCTTCTACAACGGTGAAATTCAAAAAGACGTGAAAGCTGAGATCACTCGTGAAGGTACGCTTTATCGCAACCACCAAGAGCAGATTGATGTCGTCAGCGATGAGAACGGTGAAATCACGTTCACTCCAGATGTAGCGGGTCGTTACGTAATGAAAGCGAACTACAAAGGTGAGTTGATTGACAACCCACTTGCAGACAAAGCAAGCGCGAACGTTCACCTAACGTTCGAAGCACTGCTTCAATAACCTGTGATATCAGGGCTAGATCTCTGATTAAGCAACCAAAAACATAAGGGCTCATTTGAGCCCTTTATCGCTCAGTTTACTACTGAGAATTTGCACTGTGGCTAAGGTACGAACCATGACAATAAAAACAAAACTAAAATCTCTCATCACTCCATGCTTGGCTTTAGGACTTGGTTCCGCTGCATTACCTGCGCAAGCACATTTTCCATTGATGAGCTGCTGGTTTGAAGGCAAAACCGTGGCCTGTGAAGTTGGCTACTCAGACGGTAGTAAAGCGATTGATTATGCGGTTGAGATGTACGATTACGAAGACAACTTGATTGCAAAAGAGATGACGGATAAGCGCTCCATCGTTGAGTTTCCAAACCCTGACACTGAGTTCTACCTTGTGTTTGATTCAGGCCACGAGTTTCCTGTTGAAGTAGACGTTGTTGAGATCAGCGAGAAATGATCATCCAAGGTGTACGTGCTGACACGGGCGGCAGAGAAGGCAAATGGGTAGGGCTGATCATTGTGTTCATTCTGAGCTTTGCCACGGTTGCTATCCCATTTCATCAAGCAGAATCCCGCGTGAAAGCGATACTTGATCATCAAATTCTGGTGACCGATGTTGAACAAGAAAACTTGGCAATGTTGTCAGAACTGCGTTTAGCGCATGAAGAGATTCGTGATCTGCGTATGGACTCAGACGGCGAATGGCCAAGTGTTGCATCACTGAAAGATGAATGGGTCGCGCCATTTGTTGAAGATCAGAGTTGGAAGCGCAAAGGCTCTCATGCTTGGGTACTGGACGAGCGTGGTTATTACTTTTCTAGTCCAAGTGAACAAGCTACGCCAACCGATCATGGTTCTGCGGATTCCTTTATTTTAAATGCGAACAGCGTTTCTCCTGAGATCTGGATCTTCTTGGGTGGTGTAGCGAAACAGCCAGCTACTTTTGACCAACACACGCTTGAGTCTACGGGCTGGAAAATGGTCGTGAACGAATCAGAAATTGAACAGCATCATGAAAGCGATGCTCACTAATAATAAGAGAATTACTATGCGAATTATGACTCTATTGATGTCGTTATTGGCGGTGTTAATGACACCCAATGCATTGGCAAAAGAATACAAGATCGATAGCGATAAGCTAACGATTGGCATAACCCTTCAGCCTTACTACAGCTACGTAAAAGCCGTGGCGGGTGACAAAGTGAACATCCTTCCTTTGGTTGATGCTGGCTTTAATCCGCATAACTACTTGCCACAACCGAACGACTTGAAACGTTTGAGCCAGATGGACGCCATCGTGGTAAACGGTATTGGTCATGATGACTTCGCGCTTAAAGTGATTTCAGCCGCACAACGTGATGACTTAGTCGTGATTGAGGCAAACAAGGAAGTGCCTTTGCTTCCTGCTCTTGGCCAGTCTGTTGGTCAAGGTGCCGTTAACCCGCATACCTTTGTTGGGCTTTCGACAACGATTCAAAAGGTTTACACCATCGCCAGTGAAGTCTCTAAACTCGACCCAGACAACGCTACGTTTTATCGCAAGAACGCACGTAAGTACGCCAAGCAATTTCGCTTTATGAAGCGTGATGCGATGTTGTCATTAGGTGAGTTAGATACATCAGGTATGAAAGTAGCGACTACGCACAATGCTTATGGCTACATCCTTCAAGAATTTGGTGTTGATGTGGCGGCAGTGATAGAACCTGCACACGGTGTTGAACCAAGTGCGAGCCAGCTACAAGAAACGATCGAAAAGATCCGCGCATCGGGCATTGATGTTCTGTTCTACGAGCTCAACATGCCAAACCGTTTTGTTGACACCATTGAAGCGGAAACTGGCGTTCAGCTTTACCGTTTCTCTCACATGACGCACGGCGAATATGAAGACGATAAAGTCGAAGTTGAGATGAAGAAGAACCTAGAAACGTTAATCGAAGCAATGAAATTTGCGGCAGCGAACCAAGATAAAAGCGGGAACGCATAATGCTGGGTCCATCGATTTCAATTAATCAACTCGGTCTACAATACGACAATAATGTGATTCTTGATGATATCTCGCTCGAACTTAAAGCGGGTCAGTGTCACGTGATCATGGGGCCAAACGGCGGTGGCAAAACCTCTTTGCTGCGCTCTGTACTTGGTCTTACGCCTTTCTCTGGACAAATCAATATTCATTGGCCAGAAAAGCCAAGTATTGGTTATGTTCCTCAAAAGGCGACCTTCGAATCGAGCTTACCTCTGACGGTCATGGATTTTGTGTTACTCAATCAAACTCGAATCCCACTGTTTTGGCGTCGCAAATCCAAGCAATTGGATCTTGCATTAGCGCAGCTAGACCGTGTTGGTATGGCGACTCGTAGTGACCGTCGTATGGGGCAGTTATCGGGCGGTGAACAACAACGTGTGTTGTTTGCACAAGCCTTATTGGATAACCCAAGCTTACTGGTGTTGGACGAACCGACGACTGGTATGGACGAGCAGGGCGTTCGTTATCTTGAATCTCTCATTCGTGAATGCGTTGATGAAGGCCGCACGATTCTTGCGGTTCACCACGATGTCACCGCAGTGCGTCGCCTTGAAGCGAACGTACATGTTATTAATCGATTCTTGGTTGATAGCGGTCCACACGAACAAGTATTGCATCAAAGCAAAATTGAAAGCTTATTCCAGCATTACAGCAGTGGTACAGCCATCGTTAACTCGAAGGAGGTGGCGTAATGGATTGGTTACGACAACTTGCCGTAACTGGTGTTGAAGCGGGTTGGTTATCAGACAGCTTCATGTATGCGTTCATGGTGAATGCACTGGTTGCCGCGTTATTACTTGGCCCATTACTAGGTGGCCTTGGTACTTTGGTGATCGCGAAGCGTCTGGCCTTCTTCTCTGAAGCCGTCGGTCACGCAGCGTTAACCGGTATCGCTATTGGTGTTTTGCTTGGCGAGCCACCAGAAAACCCAATCATTGGTTTGTTTAGCTTCTGTATGATCTTCGCTCTGCTTCTTCATTTTGTAAGAAATAGGACCAACGTTCCATACGATACCTTAGTCGGTGTTTTCCTTGCACTAGCGTTAGCGGTTGGTGCGGCATTGCTGATGTATGTGGCACGTAAGATCAATATTCACATGCTTGAGAACGTACTGTTTGGTTCAATTCTTACCGTAACGGACCAAGACTTGATGATTCTCGCAGGCAGTTGCGCACTCATCATTTTGCTCTTGATACCAACGTTCAACCGTATTCTCCTGACTTGTATCAGCCCTGATATTGCAAAGGTACGTGGTTACAACACCAGTTTCTATGATTACTTGTTTGTCATGATGATCACCTTAGTGACGATTGCAGCCGTGAAGATAGTGGGTGCGGTTCTGGTTGGCGCGTTATTACTGATCCCAGGTGCTACGGCTCGACTGCTAACCAAACGCATGGGCAGCTTTGTTTTACTGTCTGCGTTGTTGGCAACTATCGCATGTTTGGTCGGAACAGTATTGCCTATGGAGCTAAAACTGCCAGTGCCATCCGGCGCTTCAATCATCATCGTTTCCGCAACATTTTTCCTAGCGGCAACGCTATACCGAATTGTAAGAAAGGCATAATCATGACTTCTTTAATGAATCGTATTTCAAGTTCACTAAAAGCAATGGCTCAAGTGAGTGCAGTCAGCAGCATATTGTTAGGTACCCCAATCGTGTCTTTCAACGTAAATGCAGAGGATATCCTCACCAGTACGCCCGTGACCTACGCGTTAGCGACAGAGCTAACCAAAGGCACTGACATTACGACCGAGTACCTACCACCAAAACGCTACGGTATTGATCGTCTGCCGAATTGGTTTGGTACCAAGGGCGTAAGCAAAGTACTTAAATCAGGTGAAAAGGCGACCGTTGCGTTAACGTTGTCATCCATCTGGCAAGCTGATCCTACCTTTGTATACGCAAGACAAGGTAACATCCGTTTGGTTGAGGTGGATGCGGCTCAAGCGATTACACCGCGTGCACAAGGTGTTGCGGCGATTACATTGCCGAATGGTGATGTGTCTAAATACGCCTGGTTAAACCCAACTAACTTAACGCGTATGGCGGCAATTGTAGCTGACGACTTTAAGTTATTGTGGCCAGCACAATCTGAGACGATTGATAGCAACCTACAACGCGTGATGCTTGATGTTCGTGAACTGATTAACAAGCAACAGGCGGTGTTATTGGATAACGACGTAGATTCAGTGTTGTTGCTTTCAGAAAGCTTGGAAGATTTTGTTTCAGGTAGCCAACTGTTTGTTGAAGAACGTATGTTCAAAGCCGAACTGGAATGGACAAAACAAGACAAAGCCAAGCTCAAAGCGATGTTTTCTGAAGATGATACTCTATGGTTAGTCACAGCGAAAAAGCCAAGCAACTTAATTAAATCACTAGTTCCGAATGAGCGTATCTTAGTGGTTGATTCCGTTGATCGTTGGGGACGAGTGGGGATTGATGCAAAAGCGCCGTTTGCCCGTTGGGAAGTACAGCCTTTCAAAAGTTAATCAGTGAAATTAAAAGCGGTAGGATCAAAAAAAGCAGCCTAAATAGAGGCTGCTTTTTTGTATTTGTCCATTGGCTCCGTTTAGAGTGTTAGACAAGAGAACTGCGAGTTTACAATTTACTCTACAGCTTTTTCCTCTTCAGCTTCAACAGTTGCTTCGACTGCCCCCTCAACTTGTTCTTGAGCGGCTTTCTCTTGTTCTTCCGCTTCCATTTTTGCGCGGTCAGCTTTAGAAATGTAGCGAGGTTTGTTGCTACCATGCAGTTTTGAATTCGCCTGTTTCTGCTTCTTTTTTAGAATTTGATTAATTTTTTTCTTACGGTTCATTGCTGCATAGCCTTGTATTTAGTTTAGGCGGTGGAGGATAATCATTTTAGTTCTAGAACTCAATATTTACATGGTACTCAGCAAGGAAAATATCACTATGCAGGCAGTCGAGACCGAACGTTTACGATTAAGAATGATTACCTATCAAGATGCGGCGTTTATTCAACGATTATACAGCTCAGAAGATTTCCTGCGTTACATTGGTGATAAGGAAATCAGCGATACTGAAAAGGCTGTGGAGTACATCGAAAACAACATTCTTAAGATGCATGAAGAGAAAGGCGTCTGTTTGTTGATGGTTGAAATCAAGGATTCTTCAACACCAATTGGTATCTGCGGATTAATCAAAAGGGATACCTTAGAGTCGCATGATATTGGTTATGGTTTCGTTCCTGAAGTCTATGGTAAAGGTTTTGCCCAAGAAGCAGCGGAAGCGATAATTGAACAAGCTAAGCAGAATGCTGACATCGGTCATTTAGTTGCCATCACAACCTCTGATAACATTCGAAGTATCGCATTGCTGACTAAACTAGGTTTTGTGTTTGAGCGAGTCGAAGACGTATTAAGTGAAAGCGTCAATCTCAACCTGTACGGTTTATCTCTGGGCAATTAATCATGTTTCAACATAACAACATTCTTCAAGGTGAACTCGCAACGGAGTACAAAACCGTTATAGCGATGGTGCACATCTACTGTAAAGCTCACCACGGTGAAGATCGTCAGAATAACGCGTTATGTGAAGAGTGTGAGCAACTGTTGCGTTACGCCGAAACACGGCTCGATAGATGTCCTTATGGTGAAGCAAAACCGACCTGTAACAAGTGTCCAATTCATTGCTATAAACCTGATCCGAAAGAGCAAATGCATTTAGTGATGCGTTATGCCGGGCCACGAATGCTACTTAAGCATCCTATCTTAGCGATTCGACATTTGATACATGAAAAACGAAAGGTGCCAGAGAAGCCACTGCCGAATGTGTCTAACCGCCATATGAGAATGAACAAGAAGTAAATTATGCTCTAAAAACGGTTATACCAAAAATGAAAAAGGTCTGATTTATCAGACCTTTTTGTGTTTATAGCCGATGCCTAAACCTAAAACCTTGAACGTAAGAGATTATGCCGCTTGTGGTTCTTCGTATGTCACCGTTAGGTTGTTGATCCAGCGTCGGCTTAGGTAACGATGAGAACAAATTACCAGTTTCACCACTTCTTCTACCAACATCAAACCATAGATGTATTTGAAATCCCATCCAGCGACAAACGCGCCGTAGACACATACTGGAATACCCACCATCCACATCGCAATGAAATCCATACGCAGGCAGAACGCATTATCGCCACCAGCGCGAATAATACCGTTGATGATCACCATGTTCAGCATGCGAATCACCACAGCAAAACACATAATGGCTATTGCAGGTGAAGCGAGTGGGTAGAGTGCACCTGTAGAAAGGTTCAGCCATGTTAGAACATGCTCTTTGCCCATAAACAGTAGCAATCCAACAACCGCGCCGAAGCCAACGACGGCTTTAATGAATGTCAACCCCATGCTCATTGCATCATCAAATTCATCACGACCCAGTGAGTGACCAAGTAGCACTGAACATGCCACCGAAATACCAAAGAAAATCGAGTAACACAACGACTCAAACGGCGCGAGCATAGAGAACACGGCAAGTTCCGTTGTGCCCATGTGACCGAAGATCATTTGGTACGCCATCGTTCCCATTGCCCATAACACGGCATTCATCGTGAGTGGCAAAGCAATACGACGGTAAGATAACCATAATGACGGACGATGTGGTGAGCTAGGCGTGGTTAACAACCAGTGTTTACGCATGCGCATGTAGCCGTACATTAAGCCAACTTGAATTGCGCGAGCGAGTGTCGTCGCCAGTGCTGCACCTGCTACGCCCATAGCGGGAATACCAAAAGCACCTTTGATTAGAACGAAGTTAAGCGCAATGTTGAGTGCAATGGTCACCGCGCCCAATAGTAGTGGAGTTACGGTGTCACCCGATGAGCGCATGCTTGCTTCTACTACGACGACAATGTGAGTCAGCAGTAGAACAGGGAAGCCATACCATAGGTAAGTCGCGCCAAGTTCAATTACGGTTTGATCGCTGGTTTGCAACATCATTAAAAACTGAGAACCAAGAGTGATGATTGCAGTAACAGGCAACAGAACTTTTAAGCCAAACACCATCGCGATAGATGATACTGTTCGCGCGCTTTTTCGGTCATTCCTTCCCCAGTATTGAGCAACTAATGTTCCGTTTGCTGAGGCCAACCCTGCCATAATCATAATCGCAACGAAGTGCCATTTTGATGCAATTCCCACAGCGGCAGCTGCTTCCATACCATAATCACTGACCATTAAGACGTCAGCAAGGGCAAGAATAGCCACCAGTGCACTTTGCAAAGCAACGGGCAAACCAAGTTTAACGATACGAGGTAAGATGCTTTCTGGCTTGTTATTCATAGATGAGTTAGGGTTGATGTTAGTTGTCATAAGCTCTCCGATTTATGGCAGAACTATAGTGACTTGAGTGAAGTAACAACATGTTTAAAAAACAACAAAACCTGTGCGAATCCGTCATTGATGTTATGAAGCCTAAAACAACGTGGCAAGATGAAGTTTTTCTCGCAGAGCATTGCAAAGAACGTTTTTTGACCGTTGAAGATATCCCAGAGATGAAAAGCTGCGGTGTCTATATGGGTGGCATGGCGAAGCTGTATGACGCGTATTGGGTTGAGCGTGAATCTGTGAATGTTCATACGTTGATTTTTACTCAAGAAGGAGGCGGAATACTCACCACCTCAACCTCGGTACAAGCCATCACGCCATACACGCTTGTGGTTCTGCCTGCGGGAACGTCATTTCGCTTCGAGCTTGATCCTCAATACAATTATTGGAAAATGGCGTGGATGCTGACGCCTGATACATTGCAATGGCAACATATTGCGGGCTTGGGTCAGAGTATTGTGCCTTTCGGAGAGTGCGAACAGGTTTGGTCGCTGATGAACTTGATTCACTTTGAAATTGGCGGCCGTGCAAGTTATAGAAAACTCCTCATGAGCGAGATCATTCGAACCCTAACGGGGTTTGAGCCTAAATCGACCAACACCACAGCGCGTGTTCAAGCGTTATACAACGAAATCGAAAGTAGTCTGCATTTAACGTGGACAGTGGCAGGTATGGCGGAGCGGGTGTTTATCAGTGAAGAACAGCTAAACCGAGTGACTAAATTACTGTTTAACGTTTCCCCTCGTAGCAAGTTGATCCAGCTTAGAATGGACAAAGCGACCAGTTTGTTGAAACATCAAGATTGGTCGGTGTCGATGATTGCCAATCGATTAGGCTACAAAGATCCTTATAATTTCTCACATCGTTTCAAAAAGCATTTTGGGCTGTCACCAAGTCAATACCGAAAGAGTCACCGAGTCACAAGTTAAGCGACTGCTCTTTTGTTTGAAGGGTTAGGAAGGTTGTGATGTTGATGTTTTTCAATTTTGGCGTCGAATTTTATGTGTTTATGGGTTTTCTTATCGAGGTTGACTTCCCAAAATTGAAAAGGGGGCTTCTCCTTGAAACTAAATAGTCTGAATGAGAGCCCCCAAACATCATCAATTGTCACAATGCAGCGACTTGTGTGATTATAATTCAATGATACAGACGCGATTTAATTACTTACTCGCCTGCGATTTGAAGAGGAGAGCGTTTGAGGCTCGCCATAAGCATGTAAATAGTTGTCGCAAGCAGAGACGCAAATAGGTAAGTAAATAGACCTGCTTGTGAATCCATGAAGCTGTCTGCTACTAGTGGGCCTGCAACCGAACCAATGCTGTAACAAAGCAGCATGATTTGAGTCACTGAAACCAGATAGCTTGGGTCTAAGTTACGGCAACCTAAGTTAATTGCTATAGGGTAAAGGGCAAATGTCGCCATCCCCAACACAAACAAGCTCATGCCTAACATTTGAAGCTCGTGATTCATAGTCAATGCAGCAATGCTCGCGACACCGAGTAAGCTGAACAAAGCCATCAACAGAACTTGACCTACATAACGTGATAACCAAGTCACCATAGGCTGAACAGCCATACCCCCCATAATAACCAAAGCCATTAAGCTTCCAATGTCAGATTGAGAAATGTTGCGCTGAGCTAGCTCAACAGGCATCAAGCCATAAATCGCGCCTAGCGTTAGGCCCGATACGATACAACCAATTAGAGCGCTGTGGCTCAACTTGCTGACTTGCTTAAAAGACAAAGACTGCGCATCGTGGATCGGTGGTGGTGTCGCTTGTCCGTATATTAATACAATGATTGCCCCAAACAACAGGGTGAAAATTGCGATGAAAGGGACACCGCCTGTAATCCCTAGGTAACCAATGCCAAGCTGACCAATAGCCGAGCCACCATAGAGTGAACACATATAGATAGCTAAGCGTTTTGCTCGTTGTGACTCTTCACCGCTCATTAACCAAGATTCAACGATCACGAAAATGCCTGCCACAGAAACACCTGCGACAAAGCGAGCAAGTAACCATATTGTTTGGTGTGGAAGCATTGGTAACACAATGATTGTAGAGATGAAAATGCTCAGTGCCATCACAAATGCGTCTTTGTGACCAATACGAGCAATTGCACGTTCAATCAATAACGTACCAGCCAGTAGACCCGCATAGAATGCACTCGCCAGCCAACTCGATAAACTACTGTCTAGGCCATACTCAGAAAGCATTAATGGTAGTGAGCTCATTAAGTAGCCTGAAGCGATCGCGTAAAAAGACAGCGCAATAACCGGAACGGTGATGCGAGTTGGTGGTTGAACGTTTTCCAATGCAGGAGCCTCTATCTAAAGTGAAAGAAATTAAGAATTTTCCGCGACTATGTAGTAGAAAGTGAATTGGGTAAAACGAATAAAAATGGTCGTTAAGATAAAAGAGATCTATCGTCTATATACACCAAAATACAATGAAGATATTTTATGATCTGTTATCAATTTATAAGATTAGAAAAGCCGTTAATCCTTTTCTCATTGGCCTTTAATTTGGAAGATAGTAGACCGTTGATCTGAACTTGATTACAAAACAAATTTAATGAACCGTACATAGACACGCGTGTATCCGCGAGTAATCGAAGAAGTGTTGATGTGCCACCCCGATGTGGAAATGGTCGCGGTGGTGGGTGAACGATCATGATCCTCTAGGCGAAATCTAGGCGAAAAAATTCGCGCTCATGTGGTGCTTCACGAACATACACAATGTGATAGTGCTATGTTGATAGCATGGTGTCGTGAGCAACTCGCCGACTACCAATACCCTCGCAAGGTGTTCATTCGTAAAGCGCTACCAATGACGGCGACAGGCAAAATTTTGAAACGAGAATTACACCCACTAGAAATAGCGGAGATGACCAATGGATAGTTATGATTTTATTGTTGTTGGCGGAGGTTCGGCTGGGTGTGTGATGGCTTCTCGGTTGTCGGAAGATCCTAATGTGACGGTTTGCTTGTTAGAAGCGGGCGGTAAAGACACGAGCCCCTTTATTCACACACCCGTTGGCGTGGTCGTGATGATGCCAACCAAACTCAATAATTGGGCATTCGAAACGGTTGAACAGCCGGGTTTGAACGGTCGTAAAGGCTACCAACCAAGGGGAAAGACACTTGGCGGGTCTAGTTCTATCAATGCAATGATGTATGCCCGTGGGCACCGCTACGACTACGACACATGGGAAAGCTTAGGTAATGCTGGCTGGAACTATGAATCGTGTCTGCCTTACTTTAAAAAAGCAGAGAATAACGAAGTCCACCAAGATGAATATCACGGCCAAGGTGGTCCTCTTAATGTGGCTAACCTTCGATCTCCAAGCCCTATGTTGGAACGTTATTTAACGGCGTGTGAATCGATAGGTGTGCCTCGCAATGAGGATATTAACGGTGCTGCTCAGTTTGGGGCGATGCCGACGCAGGTAACACAGCTGAATGGCGAACGATGCAGTGCTGCCAAGGCTTACTTAACGCCAAACCTTTCACGATCGAATCTCACGGTCGTTACTAAAGCCACCACACATAAGGTCTTGTTTGAAGGCAAGAAGGCGGTCGGCGTTGAATATGGCTCTAACGGAAAGCGTTATCAAATACGTTCTAACAAAGAGGTGATTCTATCTGCTGGCGCGTTTGGTTCTCCGCAATTGCTGTTACTGTCGGGTGTCGGTGCTGAAGCTGAACTAGAGACACATGGCATCGAACAAGTTCATGAATTACCTGGAGTGGGAAAGAACCTTCAAGACCATATCGACTTAGTGCACTCGTACAAATGCAGTGAAAAGCGTGAAACCTTCGGCATCTCGCTGCAAATGGCCTCTGAAATGACCAAAGCCTTACCGCTCTGGCACAAAGAACGCCGCGGTAAGATGAGTAGCAATTTTGCAGAGGGGATAGGCTTTCTCTGCTCCGAAGATCATATCGCTGTACCGGATTTAGAGTTTGTATTTGTGGTCGCTGTTGTCGATGACCATGCCCGAAAAATCCATATCAGTCATGGGTTTACCTCTCATGTCACGCTGTTACGACCGAAGAGCCATGGCACAGTTACGCTCAATAGTAATGATCCCTATGATCCGCCTAAGATCGATCCTGCGTTTTTCAGTCATCCTGAAGACATGGAGATCATGATTAAGGGTTGGAAGAAGCAGTATCAAATGTTAGAGAGCTCCGCGTTTGATGATATCCGTGGCAATGCTTTCTACCCCGTAGACGCCAGTGATGATAAGGCTATCGAGCAAGATATTCGCAACCGTGCAGACACACAATATCACCCAGTGGGTACCTGTAAAATGGGACCTAGTAGCGATTCATTAGCCGTGGTGGACAAAGATCTCAAAGTTTATGGATTGGATAATTTGAGAGTCATTGATGCTTCTGTGATGCCGACACTGATTGGGGCAAACACCAATGCACCAACCATTATGATTGCCGAGAAAGTCGCAGACCAGATCAAACAGCAATACGGGTTAGGTAAGCAAGAATCTAGTATTCAAGAGAAAGGCGAAGCTGTGGTTTAATTCAAGAAGTTAAGTGATAACCATAAATAAAACAGTAGGTTAGAGAGTCTTGGTTTGATAAGACTCTCTAACCTATTTTTGTGTGCTTACTTAGAATTAAGTAATTCTAAATCAATAGCTTAAACAATAGTTTAGCTAATAGTATTACTTAGCTAGTGCTTGATTAAGCCACTGATCAAATTGACCTTTTGGCAGTGCACCGTTAATCGTATCGACACGTTTACCGTCTTTAAACACCATCACGGTCGGAATGCTTCTGATTTGGTACATCGCGGCAAGTTGTTGCTGAGCTTCAGTATCAATCTTAACGAATCGAACATCTCCCGAACGCTCTTTAGCAACGTCACTGAACACTGGCGCAAAGCCCACGCATGGGTTGCACCATGTCGCCCAGAAATCGACAACCACAGGTTGTGAACTGTTCAAGATAGATTGAAAATTAAGTGACGTTCCCTCGATAGGAGCTCCATCGAGCAGTGCTGTTTTGCACTTACCACAAGTTGGGCTTTCTGAAATTCTTTCTGAAGGAACTCGGTTTACGCCATTACAAGAAGGGCAGCGTGTGTTGAATGTAGACATAACTTTCTCTTTTTATTGCAACTCCGTGGCTAACGCGATTTACGAATCACGCACAGAGCGCTTATACTGTTTAAAACTAGAATACGATACTTAAATAAAAACAAACAATAAATAGGTAAATGATGACAAAATTTTACGCCGAAATTACTGGCTGGGGAAAGTGTCTGCCACCAGCCGTGCTGTCCAATGATGATCTAAGCACTTTCATTGATACGTCTGACGAGTGGATTCGAACTCGAACTGGTATCGAAAACCGTCGTATCAGTCATGTAAATACCTCTGAGCTAGCGACTGTTGCTGCGAAACATGCCATGGCGTGTGCTGGTCTAACGGCTGAAGACATCGACCTCGTTATCATCGCGACGTGCAGCCCAGACTCACTGATCCCAAACACTGCATCTAAGGTTCAACAGAACCTAGGCATTAAAAGCGCAGCGGCTTTCGACCTTAACGCTGCGTGTACTGGCTTCATTTACGGTGTTGAAACGGCGACTCGACTGATTCAAGCGGGTAACTACCGCAATGCGATCGTTGTAGGCGCAGAACGCCTGTCATTCTTCATTGATTGGACCAAGCGTGATACCGCGGTTCTTTTCGGTGATGGCGCTGGCGCTGTGGTTCTATCTCGCACCGAAGAACAAGTTGGCTTACAAGAAGCGCAAATCGGTTGTGACGCAGAGGGCCGTGACATTCTAGCAGTACCAAAATTCGGTACATCTATGGACCGCTTTGCTGCTGATAACGGTTACTGGGACTTTGATTTCGTTGGTAAAGAGATCTTCAAGCGTGCAGTGAAAGGCATGGGCGCAGCGGCACACACAGTGTTGAGCCGCACTGGCATCTCAACTGAAAACATCGATGTTGTGATTCCGCATCAAGCGAACATCCGAATCATTCAAACTCTGTGTGATATGGCGGGTATTGAGCGCGAGAAAGCATTTGTTAACATCCAAAACTACGGCAACACATCGGCTGCAACCGTACCTATTGCACTGTGTGAATCGCTAGAGCAAGGCTTTGTTAAACCTAACTCAAACATTCTTGTTGCAGCATTTGGTGCTGGTTTAACTTGGGGTGCTGGCCACATTAAGTGGGGCAGCCGCGTTGAACCGCTAGGTCAATCGGATGCTAAGCTTCCAGAAGCCGACAAATCTGCGTTAGAGCTTCTAGAAAGAGCCATTTTACACTGTAAAACACACCCGAATTCAGCGAGCGAATAACGCTGATGGACACAGTAACCAAAGTACGTCTTATGACTAAAGCCGACCTAGATGGGGCGGCTTTAGTCCACCAAGCAACGTTTGTTCGACAACAGAACTCAAAAGATTGGTTACAGTGTAACTTAAATGCCGCGCCACGCTTTCTTAACTTTGTTGCAGAGAGTGAAGGTGAGATCGTGGGTTACATCATCTGGGTTCAGAAGAGTGGGTTTAGACCTGAAGCTGTATTAGAGTTAGAGCAACTTGCCGTGCTACCAACTGCGCAGGGTAAAGGATTGGGTAAAACGCTGATTCTAGATTCCCTGCCGCAGGTAAAACAGCATTTGGTGGATCAAGGCTCGACGCTCAAACATGTTCTGGTTACCACCAGAGTAGACAACTTTGCACAAAAGCTTTATCAAACTACGTTGGGTGCAGAAGTCGAAACCACGATTTCAAACCTGTACTCAGCTGATGAAGTACTTATGATCGCTCGCAATGTAGGTGAGCGAATCTGATCGCTGAGTTTTTAGAACTCATTATAATCAGTGGTATAAATCGACTTACGTTTAATTAGGGACTTCTACAGTCCCTTTTGTTATTTCTTAGGAAGTGTTTTGAAGAAAGTTTTAGCAATTGGCTACGTTTGGCCAGAACCGAATTCATCGGCGGCTGGCAGCCATATGATGTCTCTTTTACGCCTGTTCAAGAGACAAGGTTGGTCAGTTGAATTTGCAACGCCAGCTCAAGAAACCGAGCACATGATCGATCTCTCTGAAGAGGGCATCACGAGCCAATCTATTCAGCTAAATTGCGATAGCTTTGACCAGTACATCGAAGAGTTGCAGCCTGATGTTGTTATGTTTGACCGTTTCATGATGGAAGAACAATTTGGCTGGCGCGTTGAGAAGGTATGTCCGAATGCCTTTAAGCTACTGGATACTGAAGATTTACAGTTCCTACGCAATGCTCGACATGAAGCTGTTAAGAAAGAAACGGAATTGACCAAAGCACATTTGTACAGCGATTTAGCTAAACGTGAAATTGCCGCTATTCTGCGCTGTGATCTTTCGTTGATCATTTCAAGTTACGAGATGGAACTGCTTCAATCCGAGTTCAATATCGATCCCAAACTGCTTCACCATCTACCTTTCATGGTTGATCTTAATACGCTTCCTGAAAGCACGAAAAGCTTTGAAGAACGTCAGCATTTCATGACGATAGGTAACTTTAGACACGCACCGAATTGGGATGCTGTGCTTCAGTTACAGAAGATTTGGCCGAAGATTCGCAAACAGCTGCCTGACACTGAACTTCATATTTATGGATCGTATCCGCCGCCAAAAGCGACCGCATTACACAACCCTAAAACCGGTTTCCATATCAAAGGTTGGGCGAAAGATGCTCAAGAAGTGATGGAGCAGGCACGTGTGTGTGTCGCGCCACTGCGTTTTGGTGCGGGCATTAAAGGTAAGTTGCTTGATGCAATGAAACTTCAAACTCCAAACGTGACCAGTGAAATTGGTAGTGAAGGCATGTTACCGCAAGGTGAGTTGCAATGGCCGGGCGCGGTTGCAGACGATATCGACGAGTTTGTTGAACAAGCTGTTGCTCTTTATAACGATGAAGAGAAGTGGCTCAAGGCTCAAAGTCAGTGTCATTCAATTCTTGAAGCGCACTATGAACAGAATCAACTGGGCGATAAATTGATCGAGCGATTGATTACGTTAGACTCCGAGCTTGAGTCTCATCGACTGGATAACTTCTTTGGCTCTATGCTGAAGCACCACAGCATGGCGAGCACTAAGTACATGTCGCAGTGGATTGCTGAGAAGAACAAGATCAAATAGCGGTTCTTTACCAAAAGACAGAATAAATCTTAAGCCCTTAGGTTAACGCCTAGGGGCTTTTTCATGGGTGAAGCTTCTTGGCTTTAGACACTAGACTTGCAAACCGAAACATAGTGCCATTACATTAGCATTGACTAATTTATATTTATTAGTAAACTCTAATTTAACTTGTGGTGAGTTAGATTAGAGTTTGTGGATAGGAGAGGTCAGTGATTAGTTTTATACCTTGGGATGCGTTTTTCGGCGGCATGCTGCTAGGCGCGTCGGCAATTATTCTGATGTTGGGCATCGGGCGAGTAGCAGGAATCAGCGGAATCGTTAGTCGTTTATTACCGTCTAGAAAGAATAAAAGCTTAGAATCAGGATCTGAATCCAGCTCGGACACGCGTATTGAGAAAACCGAGAAACATTGGAGACTTGCCTTTGTTGTCGGAATGGTTGTGAGCGGTTGGTTGTTGATTCCAACTGGCTATCAACTTCCTCAGTTAGAAGAAATCAACTTTGCAGTGGTTATCATAGCCGGACTATTGGTGGGCTTCGGCACCAAGGTCGCAAATGGCTGTACGAGTGGTCATGGTATTGTGGGAATGGCTCGCTTGTCTAAACGTTCAATTGTCGCCACTTGTGTGTTTATGGGTGTGGCAATGACAACTGTGTTGGTTAAGAATATGATTGGTTTGGGGGCGTAATGAAAAACTCTTCATTTACTATCGTTATTGGCTTGCTCGCAGGTCTTCTTTTCGGCTCTGGCATGATCATTTCAGGCATGGTTGATCCAAACAAAGTACTTGGCTTTTTAGACATTACTGGCGACTGGGATATCAGCTTGGCATTCGTGATGGGTGGCGCGTTATTGGTCTTCGCACCGTTTTATCATCTGGTCATTAAAAAGCGTGCTAAAGCGGTCAATGGCGAGCCGTTAGATAGCCGTAACAACCCGCTAATCGACAGAAAGCTGATTCTAGGTTCAACTGCCTTTGGTTTAGGTTGGGGGATTGCAGGTTTTTGCCCGGGCCCTGCAGTAACCAGCCTTAGTGGCGGCAACCCCACGGTGTGGTTGTTCGTCTTAAGTATGCTGGTGGGAATGTGGCTGGCGGGACGTACGAATAGAACTTGCTAGCGTTAAACCTACCGCTTATCGAGTAGGCTTGATATGAGCATTTGAGAGGCTGATTGACTTTAATTGCAAAGCAGGTAAGCCTCTTTTTACATCTCTACCTACTATTTGATAGTCGTTGAAACTGGGCAGTGGTCGCTAAGTTTGTAATCAAGCACATCTTGCGTTTCAAAGACCTTCTGCTTTGCAGGAGAAGCATTTAGCGACTTACTCACTACAATATGATCAATCACAGAGCGGAACTGGTGCGTGCGATGGTTATTGCGGTTAGATCGCACCTTACAATCTGCTCGAGTTTTTCTTGTTGCCAACTGAGCATCGGTATTTTGCGTCATATCTTTCCACATCCAATCTCTTGAATAGGATAGGTTATGGTTGAAGTCGCCCAGAATCGCGTAGTCTTCGCCTTTACGTTCTCTTTGCTGTATCCACTTATTCAGTTGCTTAGCTTGGTCTTTAAGTCTTGAACAGTCACGGTTCGACTTGTAAGCGCCGCTGCATCCGGCCTTTAAGTGCACTGACAACATGTGAATTGGATTTGAATCCGTTTCCACAACCATATAACTGGCAAATCTGAGCTTGCTGTTAGCACTCGTTTCCAGAGGAAAGTCAGCGTAGTCGGTGAGTGTGATTCCTTTACGAACCGCGAAGCCCGTATATTGGTTCACTTCTTTGAATTGTCGGTTACTATTTTTGGGCAATGCACGGTCAGACATCAATATTTTGTATTGATCGCCGGCGATGCGCTGAATGGCATTGACGTCGTCGACTTCTTGAAAGGCGACCACATCCGCATCTAAGGATTGAAAGTATTCTTCAAGTTTGTCGAAATCAGCTTGATCACGTTGGGCAGAAAACTTATTCACAGCCTCGTTGGTTGATAACCATTCGATATTCCAACTGGATATGGTCAAAGGTTCAGCAAATGTCTGGCTACTGAGTAAGCAAGCTAACATTATCCACTTTTGAAGTCGTTTCATCCCAAATATCCCTAATTTTGGTGTCCAATATAGTTGAGCCGTTATCCTACAACACTTACCAAAAATTCAACTCTTTTTAGCAGTTTTTTTATTGTTACATTGTTTCTTTTCGACTTGAGAACTCACGTAATAATATTGGATTTATCTTGTTCAGCGTGCGCGTTTTATTGATCCAAATCAATACTCAAAGTTGGTGGTTCTCGTTAAATACGCCACAATATCTAGTGTTAGTTAAACGATAAATCGCTCTATATAGTGTGTTTGTGGATAAGTCTGTGAGTACCTCAAGAGTAAGGAGAAGTGGTGAAATCAATCGTAATCAAGCGTGATGGCTCAAGAGCTCCATTCAATAGAGATCGCATCCAAGCTGCAGTGGAAGCAGCGTCAGACAAAGCCGATAAGGAAATTGCTATTTATGCACTGAATGTGGCATTAGCAGTTGAGTTGAAGCTCGAAGACTACGATGAAGTTCATATCTCTGAAATTCAAACCATGGTCGAGAACGAGCTAATGCAGGGACCATACAAGTCTCTGGCTCGTGCCTACATTGAATATCGTCATGACCGCGACATCGCACGTGAGAAGCAAAGCGCTTTAACTCGCGAGATCGAAGGTTTGATCGAAGAAAGCAATGTTGATCTGATCAATGAGAATGCCAACAAAGACGGTAAAGTTATCCCAACTCAGCGTGACTTGCTGGCGGGTATCGTGGCTAAACACTATGCAAAAACTCACATTTTGCCGCGTGACATCGTACAAGCTCACGAGTGTGGTGACATTCACTACCACGATCTAGACTACGCACCGTTCTTCCCAATGTTTAACTGTATGCTTATCGACTTGAAAGGCATGTTAACGCATGGCTTCAAGATGGGTAACGCGGAAATCGACACACCTAAATCGATTTCTACAGCAACAGCGGTAACGGCACAGATCATCGCACAAGTGGCGAGCCACATTTACGGCGGTACTACGATTAACCGTATCGACGAGGTTCTAGAACCTTACGTGATGGCGAGTTACGAAAAGCACTTATCGCTAGCGAAAGAGTGGGACATTCATAGCCCAGAAGCTTTTGCTATCTCTCGTACCGAGAAAGAGTGTTACGACGCGTTCCAATCTTTGGAATACGAAGTAAACACGCTACACACGGCTAACGGTCAAACACCATTCGTTACGTTTGGTTTTGGTCTAGGCGAAAGCTGGGGTTCAAAACTGATTCAGCAATCTATCTTGAAAAACCGCATCGCAGGTTTGGGTAAGAACCGCAAAACAGCGGTATTCCCTAAACTGGTGTTTGCAATCAAAGATGGTTTGAACCACCAGAAGCAAGATTCAAACTACGACATCAAGCAATTAGCGCTTGAATGTGCGTCTAAGCGTATGTATCCAGACATCCTTAACTACGACAAAATAGTAGAAGTGACAGGGTCATTTAAAACCCCTATGGGTTGCCGTAGCTTCTTGAATACTTACGAAGAAAACGGTGAGTTAATTCATGAAGGCCGTAACAACTTAGGTGTTGTTAGCCTGAACTTGCCACGTATTGCGATTAACGCAAAACAAGATATGACTAAGTTCTACGAACTGCTTGATGAAAAACTGAAGCTAGCTCGTCGTGCGCTAGAAACTCGTATTTCTCGTCTAGAAAACGTGAAAGCACGTGTTGCTCCAATTCTATACATGGAAGGTGCATGTGGCGTTCGCTTGAAAGCAGATGACTCTATTGCAGATATCTTCAAGAATGGTCGTGCATCTGTTTCTCTTGGTTACATTGGTATCCACGAAGCAATGACTGCGCTTTACGGCACAGACGTTCACTTGTACGACGACGGCGAAATGCGTGCTAAAGCGCTTGAGCTGGTGGAGTACATGAAGCGTGAAGTGGAATCTTGGACGAAAGAGACAGGTTACGCATTCAGCCTATACGGCACACCAAGTGAAAACCTATGTAGCCGTTTCTGCAGCATCGACACTAAAGAGTTTGGTGTGATTGATGGCGTAACAGACCGTGGTTACTACACAAACAGCTTCCACTTAGATGTGCAGAAGAAAGTGAACCCATACGACAAGATCGATTTCGAGATGCCTTATCCTGAAATTTCTAGCGGCGGTTTTATCTGTTACGGCGAATTCCCGAACATGCAGAAGAACATCGAAGCACTAGAAAACGTATGGGATTACAGCTACACACGTGTTCCTTACTACGGCACCAACACGCCGATAGATGAGTGCTACGAATGTGGTTACAACGGTGAGTTCGACTGTACAAGTAAGGGCTTTACGTGTCCTAAGTGTGGCAACCATGACTCAACCAAAGTATCGGTAACACGCCGTGTTTGTGGTTACCTTGGTAGCCCAGATGCACGACCATTTAACTTTGGTAAGCAAGAAGAAGTTAAACGCCGCGTTAAGCACCTTTAATCTAACGAAGGATCTTGGTTAAGATCTGCGATCGTTAGCTAGTGAACTTAGAAGAGCTACGTTCCAAGAAATAAGATTGGTATCGACGCTATGTCGATACCAATTCTTTCGTTTCAGTTGTTACAACACATCTTCTCAAACTATTAAGTAATCACGAGTTTTCAATACTGCCTTATGAATTATCACCAATACCACCCAATCGACGTTGTAAATGGCCCAGGAACACGCTGCACTTTGTTTGTGTCGGGTTGTGTACACCAGTGTCGCGGGTGTTATAACCAATCGACGCAAAGGTTGGACTCAGGGCATTTGTTTACTCAAGAACTACAAGACCACATTATCGCTGATCTCAATGATCCACGAATCAAGCGTCGTGGCTTGTCGCTTTCTGGTGGTGATCCTTTGCATCCTGCAAACGTTTCTGAAGTGCTTAAGCTTGTTCAGCGTGTAAAAGCAGAATGTGAAGGCAAAGACATCTGGATGTGGACTGGTTACGAGTTAGATGAGCTTGATGAAAAACAGAAGCAAGTACTGGAATACGTTGATACTTTGATTGATGGCCGCTTTGAGCAAGATAAAGCAGATCCAATGTTGGATTGGCGTGGTAGTTCAAACCAAATCATTCATCGATTTACTGACTTATAGCTTTGCTGACTTATAAGCTTGTTCTGATTTAGTACTCTCGTAAACAGAAACAGAAAAAAGGGCTTCATCGTTAGCGAAATGCTACAAATCAGCCCTTGGGTGTGAGTTCTTTGAATCTATCGCCCGCACGTTAGTGTCGGTTTGGCGCCTGCTTAAATAGGAATGTGCTCAGGCTCGTCGATTAAATTGTTTATCCATTTCTTAGATTGAATCCTCTGACTGGTCAGAGCTATTTTGGCTAGCTCTTCCAGCAGCACAATCATCAAAACCCATTCTAGCGGCCAACCCAACACCAGCGCAGTAAAGTAGGCAAGGGGGATACCGATTGCCCATTGGCCAAACAAGTCGATGAATATACTGTAGTTGATGTCTCCACCGCTTTTCAACACACCACCAATGCCAACCATATTGAAGACTCTTAGTATCATGCCGAGTGCCATGACTAAGGTGACGTTAACAGCCGTCTCTTTGAGCTCTAAGTGAGTAAGGCCGATCATGTATACGATCGCGGGTTTAGCAAACCAGCACATCAAGGCTAGTAAAGCCGCAAGCCCACAGCTGACCAATACATACCCCCAAGCGGTGTTCTCAACACGTTGATAGTTTTTCGCGCCGATCTCGTTGCCTAAAATGATCGATGCCGCGACTGCAAAACCCATAAACGCCGAGATCAAGATGCTTTCTACTGGCGATAACAGTGAGACTATCGCAAGCTCGCCAACACCCATCTGACCAACAATAACGTTATAAATCAGTATTCCACCCGCCCAAGCCGTATCATGAACCAACATCGGAATCGCTATCTTGAGATACTTCTTTCTATGTTTAGGCAATATTGCATCGCGCCAATTAGTCAGTGTTGGGAACAGGTGAGCGTAGTGTCTCTTCGCCATACCAAGCAGGGCAATCGTTTGAAAGAATCGAGATATGGTGGTGCCAATTGCCGCGCCAACCACCCCCAGTTCAGGGATGCCAAATAAGCCGAATATCAGCAATGCATTGAGAATCGCGTTCACGATGATCGCCCAAATACTGATTTTGGTGGGCAGCTTGGCTTCGCCCACAGAACGAAGCGCAGTTTCTAGCGGCACAACTATAGCGGTTCCAATAAGGCTGGCTCCTGTTATCCAAAGGTAATCCGTTGCCAAGCGGACGTAATCAGGGTCTGAGGCCACCACAGACACGACTGATTCAGGAGCCAATGTATAAATGAACACAAAGGGGATGATGGCAAAGACAGACAGTGTCCATGATTGAGCTAATGTGCGTCTAATTCCGTTGAAATCTCCCGCACCGAAATATTGTGAAGCTAGCACACTGACGGCGCCGCTAATCCCGGATACCATGATCAAGTTGAAGAAAAATATACGGTTACCCACACCAACAGCGGCGGTTGCAGAGTCACCCAGTTGGTTAACCATAAAAATATCGACCACACCGAGTAATGAGAACAACATGGTTTGTAGCGATACAGGCAAACCAATGTGTAACAGCTGTTGCCAAAAATCTTTGTCTAGATGACGATATGTCGAGCGCATCGCATTTCCCCTGTAGTTAATATGCGAGAAGTTTATCGGCATTTGTTTCGGCTGTATTGTTCAGGTTCATCACAAACTTTTGCCAAACTATCTATTTTCAAAAGCTGTCTATTTGTCAAAGCGATCTGTTTTCAAAATCATCTACTTCAAAACTATCGAATGACTAATGTGGCGATTCAATTGCAGACAAACCTAATGAGCGACCAGTGAAATGAGTGAGAAACACGAACGCTACGAGATCTCTGATCAGACACACCAAGAGTTTGTCGATCAAAGCCATGTATTGGCATTCGAACAATTAGGTATCGTTCAGTGTGGGACGGCGTCGTGCCGAGATTTCTTTTCGGTACATCGGAAGAATCCTCAGAAACACATGCTGCTATACACGGTTAGGGGTAAAGGGTGGTTAGAAAGCGGGGCGTGTCGCTATCTTCTAGAGCCAGGGTCATGCATTACGGTTCCTGCGGGCACAGAAAATGGCTTTGGGATTGAAGAAGAAACATGGCAAATCGCATGGATCTTTCTCTCGCCAGATAAGCAATGGGATAAAGTAGTGAGCGATGAAGTGAGTTACACACTTTCGCCAGCAGCAGAGGTGGTGTCGTCTTGCATTCATACCTTGTTAAGAAGCATTGCGCTGCCCATCGATTTGGGTGGAGCGATCGCCAATCACAGTGTGGCTCAAATAGAGTTTATGATTAATGCACCAGTGCCTCAGCAACAATCACGTAACATAATTCGTTTAAGACGCGTGTTCGACAACGTACAAAAGCAGCTCCATAAAGAGTGGAATGTTCATGAGCTTGCGAGCTTGTTCCCGTGCTCAGAGCCGCATTTCCATCGCTTGTGTCAACGATATTATTCTCATAGCCCGATGACCCACATTATGCGTATGAGAATGGAGTACGCGGCGCGATTACTCAGGTCGAGTGATTGGTCGATTCAACATATTGGCGAGATCGTGGGTTACCCGAATGCGGCTAACTTTAGTACTCGATTTAAGACTTGGTCGGGCATGACACCAAGGCAATTCAAACAAGGTATTTAGCCGAAAATCAACAAGGTACTTTTTAAACAAGCTACTGCTCTATTGATAAAGCACTAAAAGTGTTCGATATTTGCGCTGTTTAGTGACGTAAAATGACCAATCTCTGATTACTTATTCTAACTAAGCGCTTCTATTAAAAAATGTTTCTGATTTGTCTACGATAATGTTAACGTGAAACTCATTACTTGAATTTCAAAGGGTTGTGACTTTCATGTTTTCACATCTACCAAAACCAACTTTAGATCCAATTCTATCTCTTTCTGTTGCTTACCGCGGCGATACTCGTACTGATAAAGTCGACTTGGGCATTGGCGTTTATAAAAACGACCAAGGCGAAACACCGATCATGAAAGCTGTTTCTATGGCTCAAGATATCGTTGTTGAAACGCAGAAAACCAAAGCTTACGTTGGCCTAGCAGGCTGTGAAGAGTTCAACCAAAGTATGGTTGATCTTCTGCTTAAAGGGACTTCTGCAATGGATCGCGTTGCTGCGATTCAAACACCGGGTGCAAGTGGTGCACTTCGTATGTTGGGCGACTTAATGAAAGTTTCTCAACCAGACACCACAGTTTGGATTTCAAACCCAAGCTACGTTAACCACAAACCGGTGATGGAAGCGGCAGGCTTAAAAGTTCGATACTACAATTACTTCACTCCTGAAACGAAGCAAGTTGATACTGAAAAAATGTTGGAAGACCTTGCAAAAGCAGGTCCATCAGACGTGGTATTACTGCACGGTTGTTGTCATAACCCAACGGGGGCTGATATCGACTTTGAAGCATGGCAAGAAATCACCAGGTTATCGCAAAAGAATGGCTTCTTACCGTTCGTTGACATTGCCTACCAAGGCTTTGGAGACGGCTTAGAAGAAGATGCGAAAGGTCTTCAACACATGGCTAACAACGTTGAAGAAATGCTGATAACAACATCTTGCTCGAAAAACTTCGGTTTATACCGTGAAAGAACGGGTGCGGCGATCGTTATCGGTAAGAACAACGAGCACGTTGGCAACGCAAGAGGTAAGCTTCTTACGCTGGCTCGCTCAACTTACACTATGCCACCCGATCACGGTGCGGCTCTGGTGAAAACAATTCTTCAGAATCAAGAGTTAACGAAGGTTTGGAAGCAAGAGTTGAGTGAAATGCAGCAGCGTTTGTTAAATTTGCGCCAAAGTTTATGTGATGAATTGCGAAATACTTATAACACGTCACAATTTGATTTCATTGAAAGCCATAAAGGTATGTTTACTGTACTAGGCTTTAAAGAAACTCAAATGAATCAGTTACGTGAAGAGTATGGCATCTATGGTGTTGGTGATGGACGCATCAATATTGCAGGTCTTTCTGAATCGCATATTCCTTACGTAGCAAAAGCGATAGCCAACGTATCAAAATAGAAGGTGACTGAATGTATAATTGGAAAGCGATTATAGTCCTAATGTTAAGTGGCGGTCTTTTTGCTTGCTCGACAACTCAAGTACCTGTCGAGCCAGAGCAAAAGCCTCAAGTCGAGCAACCTATTGTGGATGATTCTTCAGAAGCTGACGCAGCAGAAGGCGAAAAAGTCACAGAACCTACAGAAAAGCCTGAAGAAGTAAAACCAACTGAACCTGAGGTAAAACCTGTGCCTGTTGAAAAGCCGGTAGAAAAGGTTAGAAAAACAAACGATGGCAAACTGATTCTTGGGGAAGAGGAGTGGGTGTTTGTTCCTGGTTTAAAAGAAGCGTTTAAAGCACGTGTCGATACAGGTGCCACAACATCATCAATCAGTGCGGTTGATATTGTCGATTTTGAACGTGACGGCAAAGACTGGGTTAAGTTCAAAATTGAACATGACAACATCACAACCGAAGAGATCAGCTTACCAGTAGAGCGTTGGGTTAAGATCAAGCAGTCAAGCGCTGAGGGTACACAACGACGTGCTGTTGTCGTTGCCGCGATTCAAATTGGTGATCTAAAAGATAAAACGGAATTTACGTTAGCAGACAGAACGCATCTTTCTTTCCCACTTCTGTTGGGTAGAAGTTTCTTTAGAGATGTTGCGGTTGTTGATGTAAGCCAAAAATACGTCCAGAAGAAAATAACTAAATAGAATTAAGAGCATGAGTTCGTCCTCAATAGGACGCTTCTGTTTTTGATTAATTGAATCCCCGTTAATCGAATTAATGGGGATTTTTTCTATTTATGGCCTAATCACAGAGGAATTGTATTTAATTTTGCACTGTTCGCCATCCTTTCACCGTTTAACCTCGACAATGTGATCCTGATCTCTATATAATCCGCGCTTCGTTTTATGTTTAACCCATACTTTCGTACTTCTTATATAGGCACGTCTTTCTGCTTAATAATTATGTGTCAGTACACGCTTAGGAATTAGTTCTTTGATATCTACCGCGAACATCACAATGCAATTTGGCGCAGAGCCGCTGTTTGAAAACATCTCTGCTAAATTTGGTAACGGCAACCGCTATGGTTTGATCGGCGCTAATGGCTGCGGCAAATCAACGTTCATGAAAATCCTAAGTGGTGCACTAACGCCAAGTTCGGGTAACGTTTCTATCACTCCAGGAGAAAAGCTGGGGGTTTTGAGCCAAGATCAGTTCGCATTCGAACAATACAGCGTTATCGACGTTGTAATAATGGGCGACAGAAAGCTGTGGGAAGTAAAACAAGAGCGTGATCGCATTTACTCTTTACCAGAAATGAGCGAAGACGACGGCATGAAAGTCGCGGAACTTGAAAGCGAATTCGCGGAAATGGATGGTTACACAGCAGAAAGCCGTGCTGGCGATATCCTAATCCAAGCGGGTATTGAAGAAGAGTTCCATTTCGGCTTGATGCAACAAGTTGCTCCAGGCTGGAAACTGCGTGTGCTATTGGCACAAGCGCTGTTTGCAAACCCAGATATCTTGCTTCTTGATGAACCAACCAACAACTTGGACATTCACACGATCAACTGGCTTGCTGAAGAGCTCAACCAGCGTAAATGTACAATGATCATCATTTCGCACGACAGACACTTCCTGAACTCTGTGTGTACGCACATGGCAGATATCGACTACGGTGAGCTACGTGTTTACCCTGGTAACTACGAGTACTTCCTAGAAGCATCTGGCTTGATTCGTGAGCAACTTCTAGCAAGCAATGCTAAGAAAGCGGCTGAAATCAGCGAGCTTCAAGATTTCGTAAACCGTTTTGGTGCTAACGCATCTAAAGCAAAACAAGCAAGCTCTCGCGCTAAGAAAATGGACAAAATCACGCTTGATGAAGTGAAATCATCGAGCCGTATGAGCCCATCTATTGATTTTGGCGAAGGTAAGAAACTGCACCGTCAAGCACTTGAACTTCAAGATCTTGGTCACGGCTTCGATGGCGAAACATTATTTGCTGGTGGTAACTTGCTGCTTGAAGCGGGTACTCGTCTTGCGGTTATCGGTGAGAACGGTGTGGGTAAAACCACGCTGCTACGTTGTCTAGTTCAAGAGCTAGCGCAAAACGAAGGTATCGTTAAATGGTCTGAAAACGCATCAGTAGGCTACTGCCCACAAGATAGCACGTCTGACTTTGATAACGACCTGAGCATCTTCGATTGGATCTCACAATGGCGCACAGTGAAGCACGATGACCTTATGGTACGTGGCATTCTAGGTCGTCTATTGTTTACTGCTGACGATGCGAACAAAAAAGCGCGTAACTGTTCTGGTGGTGAGAAGAACCGTCTGTTATTCGGCAAGCTAATGATGCAAGACATCAACGTTCTGGTAATGGACGAACCAACGAACCACATGGACATGGAAGCAATCCAAGCCCTGAACGACGCGTTGAAAGTTTACACTGGCACGCTTATCTTCGTAAGTCATGACCGTGAGTTCGTTTCTTCATTAGCAACACACATCATCGATGTAAAAGACCAACAGCTAGTGAGCTTCCAAGGTACTTATGAAGAGTACTTAGATCACCAGAAAAAGGTGCTGATGGTTAATTTATAGAGTAAGTTGCTGGCCTAGGTTTTTCACAACTAAAAGCTAGCGAAACTAACTAACAAACAAAAAGCCCCGAACATTAATTTGTTCGGGGCTTTTTCTATTTAATTTGTCCAGCTACTTATTATACCAATCGTAGTAAATAACTGATCACTTACTTACTGTGATTGGTATTACTTAGTGACGAAACCTAGCTTAGAAACCGAATCGAGCTGACATTAGGAGTTGGTGACCGTAAGTGCCGTTGTTTCGCATATCAAGACCAACAGAAAGTTGATCTGTCGAGTGAAAGCGAGCACCAACCCCTACAATTGAACGCGTATCGTCGTTGTCGATCAATTGGCCAAGACGTGCGTTAACCTCAACATTTGCCATTAACCATGCTTTTATGCCGATGTTTATTTCAGTTTTAATGTCATTGTTGTCATTACGTTCAATGTTGTGCAATAGCATTTGGCCTGTCACATCAGCAAATTGATTAATCGGACCGTTAAACCCCATACCTACAGCGGCATCCCAATCGCTCTCAAATTCAGAATCGATACGTGCAATGATGTGTGAGTTCTGAGTAAACATTGTTGTGACTTCACCACCGAAAGTACTCGGGCTTGTACCCATGCGCAGCTCGAATGTGTTGTAGTTAAAGTTGTTTGCAGACGCAGAGAATGAACACAGTGCAGCTAACCCCAGAAGGACAGTCTTGTTTGTGCGACCTAGCATGGTGACTCCATATAAATTGTATTTTTCGGCAGTATATACAAAAAAGCCTGCAACATGCAGGCCAATTTATTGAAGTGCGTAATTTAAAGCTAAATAGTTGAGTTTTGAAGCTTACAAAACTTGAATATGATCAACTTCGATCTCTGGTGTTTTGCCACCTTCGTACTCACCAAAGATACGTACTTTGGTATCAGCAGCTAGAGGTTGTGATAGACGGATATCGTCATCCAGCTCTATTTGAATTTCACTCTGTCCGTCAGAGAAGATAAACGTGTCATTTTTTATCTGACGAACAATCCTGCCGTCTACGATCGCGTCCTGCTCTGTGAACATGCTTGTGTCTGCAAGCAGTGTAGCAACAGAAACGGTTTCGATTGGTCCTGTGTAAGCAATAGGGCCTTTGTGTTGATTATTACTGTGGTCACCAGCCATTGCGAAGGCAGGGGCTAAGGTGATGGTTGATACAATTGCTAGTACAGTTTTTTTCATGATGAATTCCTTAGTATTGTTTTTTAGTTGAAACGTCTTCTTTAGCTAAGACAATTTCTTTGGAAGAGGCGTTTAGCTTCGATAATGCTAGTAAACAACATTAAGTTTGAATCCAGAGTGAGTAAGGTATTCATTTTCCATTCATTTTGCTGGGCATCAACTCGACAATGACGCTAATATAGGGGCAGATAAATATTGCCAAACGGCAAGAAATTAAGGATTTAAGTACAAATGCGATCACCATTAAGCGCCCTTATGGTTCAAGGGACAACGTCAGATGCTGGGAAAAGTGTTTTGGTGGCAGGTTTATGCCGTGTATTGGCTAGGAAAGGCATTAAAGTGGCCCCTTTTAAGCCACAAAACATGGCGTTAAACAGTGCCGTGACAAAAGACGGTGGCGAAATTGGTCGCGCGCAAGCGGTTCAGGCACAAGCTTGTAATATTGAAGCGTCTGTTCACATGAATCCTGTATTGCTGAAACCGAACTCAGACACGGGTGCACAAGTGATTTTGCAAGGTCGTGCGTTAAGCAATATGGAAGCGACCGGTTATCACGATTATAAGAAGGTCGCGATGAATACGGTTATCGATTCATTCGACCGACTTTCTGCAAAATATGAAAGTGTCATGATCGAAGGTGCAGGTAGCCCAGCTGAAATCAATCTGCGTGAAAATGATATCGCCAACATGGGATTTGCTGAGAGAGCGGATATCCCAGTCATTATCGTAGCGGATATCGACCGTGGCGGCGTTTTCGCCCACCTTTACGGCACATTGGCTCTATTATCTGAATCTGAGCAGGCACGAGTGAAAGGTTTCGTGATTAACCGTTTTAGAGGCGACATTGCGCTGCTGCAATCTGGCCTAGATTGGTTAGAAGAGAAAACTGGCAAGCCTGTGATTGGTGTATTGCCGTACTTGCATGGTTTTAACCTTGAAGCAGAAGATGCCATTACCTCCGCTCAAGAGTCAGATGGAGAAGCTAAGCTCAAGGTCGTTGTGCCAGTACTAACTCGAATAAGTAACCATACAGACTTTGACGCGCTGCGACTTAACCCGTCGATTGATTTACGTTACGTAGGCAAAGGCGAACGTCTGAACAACGCGGATTTGATTATCTTACCGGGTACAAAGTCAGTCAGAGCAGATTTGGGCTACCTAAAAGAACAGGGTTGGGATAGAGATATTCAGCGTCACCTCCGTTTAGATGGCAAGGTTATGGGTATTTGTGGCGGTTACCAGATGCTAGGAAACATTATCCACGACCCAGATGGAGTTGAGGGCGAGCCAGGTAGCAGTGAAGGGCTAGGTTACCTTGATACGGACACTACCTTAACGCAGCAGAAAACCTTAACTAACGTGATCGGTACTATGACGCTGGATGGAAAATCAGCACAAGTAAAAGGTTACGAAATTCACGTAGGTAGCACTGATGTCAAAGAAACAGTATTACCGGTTCAGTTAGAATCAGGCAGCCTTGATGGTGCTATAAATCAAGACAACTCGATATTTGGTACTTATCTGCACGGCATATTCGATAACAGTGATGCGTTATCGCTTATCTGCGAATGGGCAGGAGCCAATGATGTAACAGCGATTGACCACGAACAGCTTAAAGAGTTGGGTATTAATCGAATCGCTGACGCCATCGAAGAGCACTTAAATCTTGAATTGCTTTGGCCTGAGTTTAAAGCTCGGGTTTGAATGGGAATATCGGTTAATAACTAAAACGAATAATAGATAAGTGAGAATAATGAAAAAGCTAGCTACCCTCGTCACCTTAGCGTTAACGACTTCGTTGAGTTCGACTCATCTTTTAGCGGCCGAAAAGCTAAGAGTTTATGCTGCATCGTCGATGACAAACGCGGTTAACCTATTGGTTGATGAGTTTGAGAAAGACCATTCTGTCGATGTTATTCCTGTGTACGCTAGTACTTCTTCATTGGTACGTCAGATTGAAAGAGGGGCGTCTGCAGACATTTTTATCTCGGCGAATGAAAAATGGATGACGTATTTAGTTGATCGAAAATACGCATCTAGTGACAACGTCACCAATCTGTGTGAGAACGAACTTGTGCTAATTTCACCGAAAGGTACGCCGGTATCGTTGGATATCTCAAAGGGTGACCAATGGACTAAATTGCTTACTGATGAAAGACTTGCAGTTGGAAATACGATGTCGGTTCCTGCTGGTATCTATGCGAAGGAAGCATTAGAAGCTTTGGGTGTGTGGGATGACGTGAGCGATCGGTTAGCACCAAGTAACAATGTACGTATGGCATTGGCTTTGGTAGAACGTAATGAAGCTAAACTTGGAATTGTCTATAAAACTGATGCTCTACTTTCTAAAGAAGTGAGTTTAGTCGAGACGTTCCCTGCAGATTTGCATACTCCAATACGTTACCCTGTAGCGAAGTTGAGCGATAAAGTAGTTGCAGAACAGTTCTATACTTTCTTAAAGAGCGAAAAAGCGAAAGACACCTTAAATAGTTTTGGGTTTGAAGTACGTTAAATTATGTATTTATCAGAATACGAATACCAAGCCTTAATGCTGAGCTTGAAAGTCGCTGGTTTTGCCATCTTATGGCTGATTCCTATCGGCATTGGTTTAGCGTGGCTGCTTGCTAAGAAACAATTTTTTGGTAAAAGCATTGTAGAGAGCTTTGTGCATCTGCCTTTAGTGTTACCTCCTGTGGTCATAGGCTATCTGTTGTTGGTGATGATGGGCAGGCAAGGCATTATTGGCTCATGGCTCAATGAGGTGTTTGGTATTGTATTCAGCTTTAGCTGGAAGGGGGCGGCATTGGCGTGCGTTGTTGTCGCGTTGCCATTAATGGTTCGCTCTATCCGACTTAGCCTAGAGACGGTCGATAGTAAACTTGAAGAAGCGGCAGCCACATTGGGCGCGTCGCCGATTCGTGTGTTTTTCACAATCACATTACCTCTGATGCTCCCTGGGATCATTACCGGTACCATGCTCTCTTTTGCGAGAAGCCTTGGTGAGTTTGGCGCGACGATTAGCTTCGTTTCAAATATTCCCGGTGAAACCCAAACTATCCCTTTGGCTATGTACACCTTTATCGAAACGCCTGGTGCGGAGATGGAAGCCGCACGTTTATGTGCCATTTCTATCGTGATAGCGCTTGGTTCATTGATGCTATCTGAGTGGCTAAATAAAAAGTCTGCACAACGATTAGGAGGTAATGCATGAGTGCCTTAATACTCCAATACCAACAACAGCTTGGTGAAACTTTTTTTGATATCGACTTAATGTTACCTAGCCACGGTATCACTGCGATTTTTGGCCGTTCAGGTGCGGGTAAAACCTCGTTAATAAATGCAATTAGTGGTCTTAAACAGCCAGATAAGGGCTTGATCAGCGTATCGGGAACCACCTTATTTGATAGTGACAAGGGCATTAACTTGCCGACACACAAACGCAACGTCGGTTATGTTTTCCAAGAGTCGAGATTGTTTCCACATCTAAAGGTGTCAGCGAACCTCAAATACGGAATGAAGGGCGTTGATAAAACGCATTTTGAGCAAATCGTTTCACTGTTGTCTTTGGGCTCATTGCTTGATCGCTATCCGGCACGTTTGTCTGGTGGTGAGAAGCAACGTGTGGCGATTGGCCGTGCTTTGTTGTCTAAGCCGAGCATTTTGTTGATGGATGAGCCTTTAGCCTCTCTCGACTTGCCTCGTAAGCGTGAAGTGATGCCGTTTTTGGAGAACTTATCCGAAACCGTTCAAATCCCGGTTATCTATGTCACACACAGTCTTAATGAAATATTACGCTTGGCGAACTACTTAGTGATTATCGATCAGGGTAAAGTCATTTCATCGGGCGTAACCGAAAAAGTATGGGCATCTAGAGCCATGCAGCCTTGGCAATCTTTCTCAGAGCAAAGCTCGCTATTTGAAGCAACATTAACGGAACACAATAACGATTATACTCTGTCTCGTCTGACGCTTGGTAAATCGACGTCGTTATGGGTTCAGAAGGTGTCGAGTGAGATTGGTGCCGCGGTGAGATTACAAGTTAGAGCAAATGATGTTTCTATCGCACTACATAAGCCGAAAGGTACTTCGATACGTAATATCCTCCCTGTAACCATTGAAAGCGTAGAGACGCAGCAACAGGGCAATAATAGGCAGAGTGTAGGGGTTAAGTTGGAGTTAGAGTTAGGGTGTTACCTTTGGGCAACAATCACGTTATGGGCTTTGGATGAACTCAATCTAGAAATTGGCCAGCGTGTTTATGCTCAGATCAAGGGGGTTAGTGTCACGCAGAGAGATATTGCTGTTACACACTAAATCGTTAATTGAAAGTTTAGATCGTGAACTAGACTTTAGGGGGCGTCAGTTAAGCACAGGTTGTTATAGAGTAACAACGACAAGAAAAAGTCGCGGGCACAAAGAAAGCCGCTACTTTTAAGTTGTAAGCGGCTTAATCATAAATAGTACTGTTAGCGATTTACTTAGTAAAAACTTCTTTAAAATCACGCTTCAAGATAGCATCACGACGCGCTTTCTTGATTTGCTTAACCATGTCTTTTACACAGTTGTGTAGGACTTGGTCTAGCAGTTGAGCTCGGTACTCTTCTTTTTCTTCGTCAGTCATGTCTTCTGGAAGTTTAAGAGTCGGGAACTCTTCCATCACGTTGACGCCAGCGAACGCTTGGCTCACAGAAATTAGAGCGTGAAACTGTTCAAAGTTGTCTAAAACATTTTGTGCGCTTGCTGGAAGGCTATCCCAAGCTTCACGTACCGCTTCTTCAGACACTTCGTGAATAGAAGTAACCATGAAGTGCATCTCTTTTGGCACTTCATCAAATTCGATAACTTGACGAAGCTCTGGTGAGATAGTGGTTAAATCGATTTCTGGTTGTTCGTTGCTTTTAGCGTCTGACATAATATTTCTCTTTAAAAAGAAAACAATGCTAAAAAGATCTGTAAAAAAGTCAATATAATATAGAGATTAGTGCATGATTTAAGCCCAAAATTGAGCTACTTTGAATATTCAGCACAATATAAAGGTGATGTGATGATAGAAAAGGGAGCTTCGATGCGCATATTACTGGTTGATGACGTTCAACTAGACAGAATGCAGCTTGCTATTCGACTCAAGCAACTGGGCCATATTGTTGAAGCTGTTGGAAGTGGTAAGGAAGCCCTAAATATTTACTCTAATTTTGATCCTGAACTCGTGTTGCTTGATATCACTATGCCTGATATGGACGGTTTTGAGGTTGCAAACGAGGTGCGTCATCAATTCCCCGAGTGGGTTCCCATCATCTTTTTGAGTGGTCACGAAGAGCCTGAAATGATTGCAAAAGCGATTGATGCTGGTGGCGATGATTATCTGATCAAGCCAGTGAACAAAGTTGTTTTGAATTCTAAGTTGATAGCGATGCAGCGTATTGCGCACATGAGGCGTGAGTTAAAGCAGAGCACAGCCAAACTAGAAGAATTGAACATCCTTCTTCAACAGCAAGCCAACGAAGACGGTTTAACCAAATTGTACAACCGTCGATATATGGATACTAAGCTTGAAGAGAGCATCGCATGGCACGGAAGGCGTAATATGCCCATGACCGTGATACTCCTAGATGTAGATTTCTTTAAGTCTTATAACGATAATTACGGCCATATTCAAGGAGATAAGTGTTTGCAAGAACTTGCTAGTACATTAAAGCGCCTCTTTGTTCGAGCTGGAGAGTTTGTAGGTCGTTATGGCGGTGAAGAGTTTGTGTTGATTTTGAGTGATACGGATATCAAAGCAGCTAAATTACATGCGGATCGGGTAGAAGAAGCACTTCATGAAATGAACTATACACACAATTACTCAACCGTTTCTGATAGAGTTACAGTGTCGCAAGGGGTGCTATCTTTCATTCCCTGTGGTAATGAATCTATTGACTTTGTTTACGAAAAAGTTGATCAAGTGCTTTATCAAGCCAAACAAAGTGGTAGAAATACTTACATACAAAGAAACATTTTGGATGTTGCAGTTTAGTTGATCTGCTCGTTAGATATTTGACATGACACTTCTATTAGTGTTGAAGATAGAAAAGGATTTAAGGGATAAAATGCCGCACTCAAAGCCATTTTTTATGGTTAATAGAGGTTGGACACAGGTCGTTTCTGTACTTTGTTTTGTTGTTCCTACCGTTGTTAATGCTGCCACGCCGCTATCTGACCTTTTTCGTAAAAATATCGAACAGAGTTTTGCGACGAGTGTACTGCTTAACGATACCGATGTTTTCACTTTTGGTATCAATAACTTTGATCCAAATAAAGTATTTAGTTTAGACAATGATGCGATTGGTTCGAACGATTCCGTAAGTCGCCGAAAAAGTATTACGTCCCTCAGCCTACCATACACATTTGAACTACCAGCTTACATCGAAGATAACCATCAAAAGGTGACTCTTAGTTTGTCTGCATTGCGTGTTGAAAGAGATGTTCAATATGACTCAACGACAGTAACTGATTTTCAAAAAGAGACCATAGTATCGGGATATGTTGAGTTCGCTAACGTTTCTCATTGAATGAGTATTGGAGTTTCCATTCAGGGGTTGGTAATCATGTTTCTTACTATCGTAATGACTTCGATTATCGTGCTAATCTGCTTAAGCCGTTTGCTGGCCAACTTGACGGGACTTATCTCAATACTGATGCTTGGGCCTATATCATTGAGCCTAAAATCAAGTTGATCTTTGAAGACAAGAACGATTGGGGAAAATACAAACTCAGTACCAGTTAGCGTTACTTTAATGGTGTCGGTTGGGGCGAAGCTAATAACGGTAATATTGGCCATCCAGAAGGTTGGTATATAGCCAATGAAGCGAAGATTTTTTACGACCTAGTACGTTGGGATAAAAACATTACGTCTATGTACTCCAGTATCAGGAGAATTGATATTGGAGGTGATACAGTTGCTCTTATGGGAACGACGTCGTATTACGAAGGTAGTGTGGGCTGGTTGCTTAACCCCAACCTATTTAATGAATGGGTTGATAATGTAGGCATTGGCTTTACGATCAATTACGGAAGCAGTTTGAAAGGAGGGAGCTTGATCATCTTCTTCAACCAAGATTAGTCTTCAAACTTATCCTGTCCTATTCGGCTCTCAATTTATTGATGTTTATTGTTGAAGGCTCTAGCTAACTGTAGATGCGCTTAACTGCCACTTAGAACTAACTTTTAACACACAGTTTGTTTCGGCCGGTTTCTTTAGCTTTGTACAGTGCATTATCCGCTAGCTTCAAAACTTCTTCGGGCTGTCTTGTGGTCGTACTATCAGCCAACCCAATACTTACCGTAACATTCACAACATCTGCTGGTTTACTATTCTTGCCACGCTTTTTCATACCGACTTCATGGTCATCAGGACGCTCGTGAGTGTTACGAATGGTGATGTCGTAATTCTGGATCTCAGAAATCAGAGCCTGAAGGTGCTCTTTCACTTGTTCGGTGTACTTACCTTTAAAAATGATCGTGAACTCTTCACCACCATAGCGGTAGGCACGAGCTCCGCCTGTTGTTTCTTTCAATACACGAGCCACTAGTTTCAGCACATCGTCGCCAATATCATGCCCGTAGGTATCATTAAATTTCTTGAAGTGATCGATATCGACCATCGCCATCGAATACTTACGCCCTAAGTGCTTCATATCGACTTCTAAGGCGTGTCGACCTGGAATGTTAGTCAGTTGGTCATTAAAGGCCATATCATGACTAGCAGACATCACATAGACGATGATCAACGTGCCTGACAACGAGAACATGGTGCTCGAGATGTACTGAACGTCGAAGAAGATGAACGTACAAGAAGAAAGCAGGATAGCGCTATAAACCACAACATCGATAGAGCGGTTATACACCAACACTAGAATGGCAGTAAGGCCAAGTAAGCAAAGGCTATACAACACCAAAACAAAAGGCAGTTTGGAGAAGTCTCGAACAATAAACAGAAGACCTTCACTCCATGATTTAAAACCGCCGGCGTGGAAGTGAGAGACGATTAATTGCGCCCACACCATAAACAGAATAAGAACGATGGCGTAGAGCAGCATCGACTTTGAGTTTACGCCGTTATCAGGGAAGGCATAAACAAGTAGGCAAGTGACAGGTACTAATGCAGCAAGTATTGATAGCTCCAATAGTGTTGTGCCGGTATTGAGAGGCGTCTGTAAGCGAACTTGGATGATCAGATAAGCGACAAGCATGGTGAGAGACACCATAGCCATACGACCTTGCCTAAATGTGTGACACAGCAAAACGGCAACGCTTAATAAAATATACGGAAGGTTGCTAGCAAACCCTAAGTTTGAATCTGTCACGAGAATGACGTTGTTCATACCTACGAATAACATTGCTAATAGAAGTAAGGGAAAGCAGAATCGAAACATGCTCGACGTTACAAAAGAAGATGCCATTTATGTGGTGAGCCTAACTATAATGATGTTCTTATTAATTAATACTATACGTAGGATACGGTTAAACAAGCAATTGCCAAGCATTTTGCTTAAATGAGAGCAAAAACATAGCCATAGCTCGCTATTGGTGCAACCATTTTTATATGTATTTGAGTTGCTATTAACCATAGAACGAACTAAACAGTATATATGAGAAATTAATTAGTCGTTATAGATACTTAGCAAAATCTAGGTGGTTTGTACTTAATGGTTACATGATGACCAACAAGCGAGAACTGTAAATCTGTAATGAAGTTCGAGTAAGGTCTAGAACGGAATTAATGTAAGTTCTGGGATAAGGTTGTTGATTGATCAAAACTAGGTCATAAACAACCGCTACAAATGGAGGTGTGGTATGCAAATTAGTGTTGATGTACATAACTATATGGAAACTCTGGTAGGTCATGTTTTGGCTACGGAGGAATATGTGTCTAGTTATACCAATGAACAGTTGGCCGACCTCGCGTGCTTGGCTTTAGGTCAGCTAAAACCTATCTATATTCGTTTTGATATCGATTTTCTCTCAGCATTGCCAGAAGACAAATTGGTGCTCTATAAACGCAATAGCGAGATCGCGGTCAAAAATGCTGAAAGTATGATCATTGACGATCGAAGACGTGAACGTGACGACAATGTGCCCGTTATATTTAGTCAACACAATTTTGATGATGACGTAGAATTGCAATGGTACGAAAAGCCGTTGTTGAACCGTAAACAGTCATGATAGTTTACGGTGAATACGGTCATTTAAGGAGTAAAAAACGTGGGATTCTTTTCTAGATTATTTGGTGGCAAAGAAAAAACCGAACAAAAAGTAGAGATTGAGCCAGTCGAATATAAAGGTTTCAATATCTATCAAGATGCCATTGCAGAATCTGGTCAATACCGTGTTGCTGGGCGAATCGAGAAAGAATTCGACGGTGAAATCAAAACTCATCGTTTTATTCGTTCAGATGTTGTTTCAAACAAACAAGATGCCGATGAATTGATGCTAAAAAAATCGCAGATGTTCATCGACCAAATGGGCGACAATATATTTAGCTAACCAAATAGGGTTAGAATTGATGTTGGTCATAATTTAGAGAGCTTTCAGTGTATATGCTGAAAGCTCTTTTTAGTTTTAGGGACAAAGAACAGCTAGTAGGTTGTTATTAAAAGGATTATTTGCGAGTGGTTTGACCTCTTCGTTCGAGACGGTCGTCATTTCTCCAAATGAAGCGCTCAAATTCCATCCAAATCGTTATAAGTAATAACTTTTCCTGTTCTTTGAACAAAACGCTTGAAGTATTAGTTGTCGTTAGATACAAACGAATAAGTCATTCGTGCCAATAGTCAAGGAATAGCTATGCAAATTGGTGTACCAAGAGAAACGCTCGCAGGTGAAACGCGAGTCGCTGCTTCGCCGAAATCGGTAGAACAGCTTCTAAAATTAGGATTTGAAGTTTGTGTTGAATCACAAGCAGGTGCGTTAGCAAGTTTTGAAGATGCAGCTTATGAACAAGCTGGAGCAAAAATTGTCACCGCAGATGAAGCTTGGAAATCCGATATTATCTTTAAAGTTAACGCTCCGATCGTTGACGAGTCTAAAAATGAAATCGATCTTCTTAAAGATGGCGCAACATTGGTCAGCTTTATTTGGCCTGCTCAAAATCCAGAGTTAATGGAACAATTATCCAGTCGTAACATCAACGTGATGGCGATGGATTCTGTACCACGAATTTCAAGAGCTCAGGCGTTAGATGCATTGAGTTCTATGGCAAACATCGCGGGTTATCGTGCTGTTGTTGAAGCGGCGCACGAGTTTGGTCGATTCTTCACGGGTCAGATTACGGCTGCGGGTAAAGTTCCACCAGCAAAAGTACTGGTTGCTGGTGCAGGTGTTGCTGGCCTAGCGGCAATTGGCGCTGCGGGTAGCTTAGGTGCGATCGTTCGTTCATTCGATGTTCGTCCTGAAGTTAAAGAACAAGTTGAGTCGATGGGCGCTGAATTCTTGGAAGTGGATTTCAAAGAAGATACCAGTGCTGGTGACGGCTACGCAAAAGAGATGTCTGAAGCATTCAATAAGAAAGCCGAAGAGCTTTATGCAGCTCAAGCGAAAGACGTTGATATCATCATTACAACAGCGCTGATCCCAGGTCGCCCGGCTCCGAAGCTGATTACCCAAGAGATGGTAGACAGTATGAGTGCAGGTAGTGTGATTGTAGACCTTGCGGCAGCCAATGGCGGTAACTGTGAATACACGGTTGCGGATCAAGTCATTACAACGGCAAACGGCGTGAAGGTGGTTGGTTACACTGATATGGTTGGTCGTCTACCGACTCAGTCTTCTCAGTTGTATGCAACGAACCTAGTTAACTTGCTGAAACTACTTTGCAAAGAGAAAGATGGCAACATCAATATAGACTTTGAAGATGTTGTTCTGCGTGGTGTTACTGTCGTTAAGGAGGGTGAGGTCACTTGGCCAGCTCCACCAATTCAAGTTTCAGCTCAACCACAACAAGCTAAGCCAAAAGCGGCCAAACCAGAGCCTAAAGTTGAAGAACCTGTTTCTCCAATTAAGAAAGTAGCGGGTATGGCGGTAGCTGTTGGTGCATTCGCTTGGGTAGCTTCGGTTGCTCCTGCTGCGTTCTTATCTCACTTTACCGTTTTTGTTCTCGCTTGTGTGGTGGGTTATTACGTAGTTTGGAATGTAAGCCATTCTCTGCATACGCCTTTGATGTCCGTGACTAACGCGATTTCAGGGATCATTGTAGTAGGTGCACTGTTACAAATAGGACAAGGAAGTGGCGTCGTCACGTTCTTATCATTTATTGCCGTATTAATTGCAAGTATCAATATCTTTGGTGGCTTTACCGTGACCAAACGTATGCTTGAAATGTTCCGTAAAGACTAAGGAGTAACAGATGTCTGAAGGATTAGTACAAGCAGCTTATATTGTTGCTGCTGTATTCTTTATCATGAGCTTGGCTGGATTATCGAAACAGGAATCTGCACGTGCAGGTAACTATTACGGTATTACGGGTATGGCAATCGCATTGATCGCAACGATCTTTGGCCCTCACTCTACAGGTATTGTGTGGATCATCATCGCAATGGTGATCGGTGGTGGTATTGGTATCCACTACGCTAAGAAAGTTGAAATGACGGAAATGCCTGAGCTAGTGGCTATTCTGCACAGCTTCGTGGGTATGGCTGCGGTACTTGTGGGTTACAACAGTTACATTGATGCTCCTGAAGCGGCAACACACGCAGAGCATGTGATTCACCTAGTGGAAGTGTTCCTTGGGGTGTTTATCGGTGCGGTTACGTTCACTGGTTCGATTGTTGCGTTTGGTAAGCTTCGTGGCGTTATCTCTTCGTCGGCACTGAATATCCCTCATAAGCATAAGTGGAACCTAGCGGCTATTGTTGTTTCTACATTGCTAATGATCATGTTCGTGAAAGCAGACGGCAGCATGTTCGCACTTATGGTGATGACATTGATCGCGTTTGCATTCGGTTACCACCTAGTGGCATCGATTGGCGGTGCAGATATGCCTGTGGTGGTTTCTATGCTTAACTCGTACTCTGGTTGGGCAGCGGCGGCGGCAGGTTTCATGCTTGCGAACGACTTGCTTATCGTAACCGGTGCACTAGTTGGTTCGTCAGGTGCAATTCTGTCGTACATTATGTGTAAAGCAATGAACCGTTCGTTCATTAGTGTTATCGCTGGTGGCTTTGGCCAAGAAGTCACAGTTTCTGATGGCGATGAAGAGCAGGGCGAACACCGTGAAACCTCAGCTGAAGACGTGGCTGACATGCTTAAGAACTCCAAGTCAGTCATCATCACTCCGGGGTACGGCATGGCAGTAGCCCAAGCTCAATACCCAGTGCATGAAATCACTGAGAAGCTAAGAGCACAAGGTATTAACGTTCGCTTTGGTATCCACCCTGTTGCTGGTAGGTTACCGGGTCACATGAACGTGCTGCTTGCTGAAGCAAAAGTACCTTACGATATCGTTCTTGAAATGGACGAAATCAATGATGACTTCGATGAGACAGACACTGTATTGGTTATTGGTGCGAATGATACTGTGAACCCAGCAGCATTAGAAGATCCAAACAGCCCAATTGCTGGCATGCCTGTACTTGAAGTTTGGAATTCTCAAAACGTTATCGTGTTCAAGCGTTCGATGAACACTGGTTACGCAGGTGTGCAAAACCCACTGTTCTTTAAAGAGAATACACAGATGTTGTTTGGTGATGCGAAACAGAGCTGTCTAGGAATTCTAGAACACCTGTAAAGATCTGTCTGACAAACACCTTTAAATAAAAGGGGCTCATTTGAGCTCTTTTTTTTGCTCGGTAAAAGTGATCGTTGACTATTATTCATAAACGATTGGAAAGAAACTACGTAATAGCACACTCGCTTGGATTGCTGGATTATTAAATCAACGCACTGGTACACCCTTACAATGTATCCATATGATGATGGAGATGGAATTAATCATTGATATTCGCTGCTTTCGCTGCTTTTCATGCGCTTAAAAATTTATCTTTGATAGCGAATGGTATATATTTGTCTGATCTATATGAATTTGCGCTGGTTTGTGATCATCAAAAGAAAATTTACGCTTCTTATTATTACGTTGTCAGTTTCAGTAAACGCATTTGCTGACTCTTTGCCTGAGCGTATCGATAACTTCACCAAACTTTTTGATCATGAAACGGCAGTTGAATCTTATGACATTCGACTGCTTCAGGCTGATTATCCAACTCGCTTGATCATGCCGTCTTCAATGCTGCCGCAAACGGCAGAGTATCCATTAAAAGATATCCAACGCCTATACCAATTATCTAAAACTTGCAGCGGAAAGTTGCCGTTAAGTCCTTTGATCACAGAGCCTTTAGTTTTCACTCGTGCATTATGTAAGGGAACGAAACTTTCCGACCGTTGGTTTAGTCGCAGTGGCTTGATTCATCCTGGTGGTGGGTCTTATGCGGCACGTTATGTTGAGAAGTACCCAGAAAAGTTCGATTCTTTGAAGCGTTTTATGCATATTCAAGAGCGTCCAAATACTGAAGATGATGAACTGTTATCTCGTTTACAAAAAATGGACAATGAAGCCATAGCGGCGCTGCTAGCTGGGGCAAGCATGTTTGTTGAGCTTGATGAAATGTGGGTGAAGCGCGGCGACAGATATTATCTGTATAACGAATCTGTGTGGAACGAAAATGCAACGGCTGCTGGGTTAGCGTTCAGTTTATCTTTTGAAGGTAACAGCTGTTTTGTGCAACGCGGTAATGTATGTTGGGAAATAGAAGATCATTCAGAGTTATTGCAAATCGCGATGTTTATCTTGGTGATTGCCAACATCATGCTTGTACTCGGTTGGGCCGTGTATCGTTGGAACAGCAAAAAACAAGAAATGAAGAGCCGCATGCTTGTTCTTCAAATTTTAACGCATGAATTAAGAACGCCGATTGCGAGTTTATCATTGACGGTTGAAGGGTTCAGACGCGAGTTCGAACACTTGCCAGAATCGGTATATGATGAGTTTCGTAGGCTGTGTGAAGATACTCGTCGTTTAAGACAGTTAGCCGAAGCAAGTAAAGACTATTTGCAATCAGATAATCAACCACTCGCAACTGAGTGGGTACCAAGTGTCGAAGAGTGGCTTCAATACAAAGTTGAAGAAGATTTCGCGCCGGGAATTGAACTCCGTGTGAATAAAGACATTGCCGCAAAAGTGAACGTATATTGGTTAGGGACGTGCATCGATAACCTGATCAGGAATGCTGTTAAATACGGTGTCGCACCAGTGATACTAGAACTGAATACTTCTGACAAGAAGCTGACATTCAAAGTTATAGATAATGGAGACTTGTCCCGCAAAGATTGGGGGCAACTAAGAAAGCCATTTGTTAGTAAGAGTGGACTCGGTTTAGGTCTGACGATAGTGGAATCTATGGTTGGAAAAATGGGCGGTCACATGACGCTTATCGGCCCCCCAACAACATTTATTTTGGAGATACCTTGTGAAACAGACATTGCTTCTCGTTGAAGATGATAAAAATTTAGCTGACGGTCTATTAGTTAGCCTTGAGCAAGCTGGGTATGAATGTTTGCATGCAGAACTAGTCTCTGAAGTTGATGCCTATTGGGAGCAAGCGGATCTAGTGATTCTAGATCGTCAGCTTCCTGATGGTGACTCAGTAGATGCTCTTCCCGGTTGGAAAAAGAAGAAAGATATCCCCGTAATTTTGCTGACAGCTCTCGTTACAGTAAAAGACAAAGTAGCGGGTCTCGATTCAGGTGCGAACGACTACTTAACAAAGCCATTTGCCGAGGCTGAGTTGTTTGCTCGTATTCGTGCTCAACTTCGCCTACCAGACGCAGAAGAGCAGGATGAATCAAAAGTAATCGCTCAAAATCTTGTTATCGATAAAGCGACTCGTGAAGTGTTTTTTAACGAGCAAGAAGTCACGTTAACGCGCACAGAGTTTGACCTGCTATTGTTCTTGGCAAGTAATCTTGGCCGCGTATTCACCCGTGACGAGTTGCTTGACCACGTTTGGGGTTACAACCACTTCCCAACAACACGTACAGTCGATACCCATGTTTTGCAACTTAGACAGAAACTGCCGGGTCTAGAAATCGAAACGCTACGTGGCGTTGGTTACAAGATGAAAGCGTAATGAAAAAAGCCTTACTTCCATTATTAATGTTGTCTTGCGTGGTGAATACCGCGCAAGCAACAGATTGGTTTAAAAATAGCGATGCTCTAACTCAAGTGCACAAACATCTATTGGATAATGACTTATCCCTTATGTTTGATTCATTAGTGGAAGTTTGGCAAATCAATGCTTCTCAGTCTCGAGAAGATCACCTAAATGAACTGTTCGACCAAGCGTTGAATAAAGATTGCGGTAAAACCCTCACAAAAAAAACACTACCTGATTGGATCAGTTCGGTGGTCGTAAAAAGGCACGTCATCCAAAGCCCGGGGCGAGATACATTTCGCGTTGCGATTGAGGTCGAATCTGATAACAACATTCAAGATATCACCTTCGAGAAGTGGGTCGATAAAGTTGTTTCGTCTGATAGCGAATTTACTAAGGAAAGCGAAGTCGTCAACAATGCCTCAGTCAATTTATATCTCAAGCGTTATAACTTAGCGTCTCAACTCGACTCTGGTTTATATCGTTTAAGCGTAAAAGGTGATGACGGCAATTCTTGGAGTACTTGGGTTATTCTTGGTGAGGTCGCCATGCGTCAGCAAGTTCGCTGGGCATCTAAAGACACTTGGCGAATCGATAAAAAAGAACTCCTTAACCCTTATTGCCCACTGCCTAAGCTTGAAGTCGGTTTGTACGATTATATCGACGAGCACTATGAGCAGGTGTGGGGTAAGAGCTATGAATCTGACTATCCGATGAACCTCACAGGTGAAGAGCTACCCAATGATCGCTATGTTTTGGCCATTTCAATGGTGCATTATCGCTGGCAGGGCGACATAGCGATAGAACAAGCACAAACTATCAGTAAAACTTATGATATTTCTAGCGAAGAAGAGTTAAAGTAATTTAAAATTGAGCCGTTAACTATGTAAGGGATCTAACAAAGATAAACGGCATGAAAAAAACTACTAAACTACTCGCAACGTCAATTGCATTCGCCAGTCTTCCTCTTTCAGCAGCCAACTACGCCATTGAAGCGCGTGGTGATGCTATGGGTGGTGTTGGTGTTGTTTCTGCAAACTTCCTAACCGCTCCATTTTATAATCCAGCACTGGTTGCAATATATCGTCGTAACGATGACATGGGCATGATCACGCCAAGCTTTGGCGGTAGCTATAACGATCCTAACGACATGAAATCGAACATCGATAGTGTCGTTGATGCGTCAAGTACCGCAGACTTGGATGCAGCGCTTAATAAACTTGATGGTAACCAAGCTAATGTAGAACTTGGTGGTGTTGTCGCATTTGCTCTTCCTAATCAGTTTGTAGCAGCAAACCTTTTCGCTAAAGCCTATACAGAATCATTTGCTACGCCTAACGTTTACACGATAGGTTCAGACGAAGATAAAGTAGAGTTGTCTACAGTTGAAGCGGTTTCAATCGGTGTCGCAGAAGTCGGCCTTTCTTTAGCAAAATACCAAACCTTTATGGGGCAACATATCTCATTTGGTATTACACCTAAGATCCAGCGTATTTACACGTATAACTATGTTGCATCGGTTAATGATTACGATTTATCTGACGTACGAGAAAACAGTGATGGTGAAAGCGCATTCAACATGGATGCAGGTGCACTTTGGTTTTTCGGCCCATTCCGAGTGGGTGTTGCTGCAACGAACTTGTTCTCAAGAGACATAGAGACCAAAGATACATCAAAAAGAATAGTGAGCAGCACAGATTCAAGCAAGTATAATGACGTGGGCGGTAAGTACACTTACCAACTAGAACCGGTTTACACGGTTGGTGCAGGAATCGTATCAGATTACTTTTCTTTTAGTGTGGATTATGACCTAAACGAGACTGAAAAGTTTACTTCGTTTGAAGACAATGAACAGATGATTCGTGTGGGTGCTGAAGTTGATCTGCTACGTCAGCTTAAGTTAAGAGGAGGGTACTACAAAAATCTGGCTTATTCAGATTCAGAAGGAACCGTGACAGCCGGTATTGGTCTTTCGCCACTCAATTTGTTTCAGTTAGATTTAAGTGCCAACTACACAAATGAAAATGCTATGGGTGCATCAATCAATTTCCTTGCTAGTTACTAGCACTCCTTATATAGTTCTGCTCCTAAACAAAGGAGCAGAGCATGTTAAACGATTTACCAACCCTTTCTCACGAAGAACAACAGAAAGCTGTTGAACGTATCCAAGAAATGATGACTCAGGGAATCAGTACAGCACAAGCTATCAAAATCGTCGCTGAGCAAATTCGTGAAGAAATGAGTAATAAAAAAGAGTAGGGCATCAGCCCTTCTTTTTTTACCCCTTAGTGCACTATAACTAAAAGAATTACCCTCTAGTATATTATTTCGTACATACCAACTTTTTATTCAACCTAAACCACGACCTTTCCAAAATCCTTAAATTCATTTTATTCAGTAAGTTATAGCAGAGTAATTCACTTTTAAGGCCTTGCTTGGCGTTTAGTTGTAATTAAATTACAGCAAGATCTGAAAGTAAAACAATCGCCACTTTAGGTGTCAGTATTTATGTCACCATACCTAAGTTACTAAATATAAGGCGTTTTTTAAGGCTAGTGACGTTGTGACTTGTATTTTGAACGGATGCGAGTGCATGAGTGTTCAATGTTCAGAAGCAGACAAATAAGGATTTCATCGAAGAACAGAGCGAGACAAGCCACAGCGGTAATGATAAAGACTCGCAGCGAGAGTGACTTACCACCGCTTAGAGTAAGCTTCGTTTCCACATATGTGCTGTACAGAATAAGTATTTAAAAAGCTTACGAGGCGTAAGGAGTTGTGTAGAAGTCGATTAAGGATTGCGACGCGTATCAATTTGAGAATGCTAAATCGATGTGTTTTCTATCGGGGAGTGATAAGTCTAAGCGATTGAACTTGTTAGAAATAGGGTCGCTTTGAGCGCTGTAGTTGTCGTCGTGGTTACGTATGTAGAATCGAAACCTTGGATCCTCTTGACCTTCATATTCCATATTGATGGTGACCGAATCGAATGTTGAGAGATCGAGCCCTTTATTTTGGGTCGATATAACGAACTCAATTTCACAGAAGGGTAAGCTATAGGTTCGTTAAAAGTCACACTGTAACTCAATTCCATCTTCTGACTTATGTAATGATCCTACGGTGCCACCATCGTGGTCTCTGTCTGTATTTACGCGCGTAGGCTATCTGTCTGGTGTGATGATGTAGTTCTTATCCTAAAAGAGATCAACGACACTAGCGTGATTGCTAGGCAAAAAATCGAAAGGAATATGTTGAGTTTTCGGAATGATTTGTCGCTCATAATATATTTCGTACGTAAACCTGTAACATTATGCATAATGGAGTATCTAGGGATTCGATTTTGGCTAGTATCGTTTGGTCAACAAGCTAGATACAGTCGTTCTTCACCAAAAAATACGCGCCCAGCGATCGATATATGCCTAAATAGCGTTGTTTTTGTTCGGTATTTATACGAAAGGTGACGTTTTTGTGGGGTTAACAATTTGACTGTATAAACATACAGTTATTAGTTAAGGTCTTGATTTTGTGTTCCATACGATCAAGCTTTTACCTGTACAGATAGCTACAGTGTCACTTTTTTGTTGATTACATGTGTCGATAACCATTAAACGCTTTATAAGCTTTCTAATCTCAGGCGGTAACACCATTGCGACTTCAAAAGCGGGCATATCAGTTAGAGAAAACAAGTAAAGCAAAACTAAGCGCAATGGGTTTAAAGTAACTCTTAGGTTTATTACCAAAGCTACCTAAATCCAATTGAACGTAATATCAGGGCAAACCGTGATTATGGATCTCCCAAGTATCGGTGTTGTGTACCAACGAATAAGTGTAATGAATCTATACAAACATGTTTGCGCTTGTTTGGCATGTTATTACAAACAACATAGGATATACATTGCCGTTTAATAATCTCACTAAACACAAAGTATAACGCTAGAGCGTCGTTAGACAGGTTTGAAAAATCTGTGTGCTAATCTACGTAAAAAGACGAACTTTATTAGTTGATAGATTTAAACGAGAGCTAGCATGTGCAGTTGATAATAAACATTGGTCGCGTGTGTGAAATCTGGAAAATAAGCAACACCAATGCTCACAAGAATCACACACAGCGCGGCGGTTCGTTAGTGCAAACAGAGAAGTGGCAAGATAAGTTAAACCAGATGGACAAAGTTTCTCGTCAATTAGATTTGCTGAATGAAGATTGAATTGTGTAGACGCTGGCCGCACATATAATTATTAGATTTCAAGTGCCATAAGAAAACTCTGGTCGACGCAAGAAGCGTGAGAGTCAGTTGGAACAAGGGTTTTAAGGCGAAACGATGATAATACTATCTTTGAAATTAATCACACATGACTGCGTATTATGTACGTTATGTTAAATTGGTTTTGGTGTTTATAAGGCAGGTATCTTTGTGTGATGCCCTGCCTTTGTATTGTGTCGATAGTCTCTAATTTATACTGTGTATTTAACCATATTGGCTATTTACCATAAAATATCTAATAACCAGTGATAATAATCTTCGATTTTAACCCTGGTATTAGTTAGAGATTAGCCGCCAGCAAATTTAACTTTGTAGCCTTTCTTTTCAAGGTGCGCTTTGATCTTGTCGCGCGCGTCCCCTTGAATTTCTATGTTGCCATCTTTTACTGAGCCACCGCAGCCGCAAACTTTTTTGAGCTCTGCTGCCATTAGTTTTAATGGTGCGTCATCTAGGTCTAAGCCAGTTACGACAGAAACACCTTTGCCTTTACGGCCTTTAGTTTCTTTTTGGATTCGAACGATACCATCGCCTTTAGGACGTTGGAGTTTCTCTTCTTCAGGCTCAATACGACCTGTTTCTGTTGAATATACTAGGCTCATAATTTACTTCTTTTGTTGCTCTGCTTTTTGTTTTGCGAGTAAGTAAGCTTCTATATGACGTTGAATTGCAATTTTTCCGCCCTTAATTAGGCGTCCGTTAAACATGCAATACCACGCATTAGGCTCACCGGTGTCATTCTTGATTTGGTAACCGTTGAAGTTTTCAGTTGAGCCACCAGTTCCTCTCGACTTATTTAATGCTGTGAATTCTTTTGGATCAATAATAGATGCGGTTTCAATCCACCAATCAATACTTTTCTTAACAGCAGCTAGGTTACCTTGAATAACATTGTTTTTTAACTTCGCACGCCAGACCGTGTGATTAGCATCTATCGATTGAAGATGGACGCTCCGGTAAATTGAATTAGCCATATCTATTGATCATCTTTTTGTTTTCACTATATTAATCATAAGTATACTTTTAATGATATCAAGCATAATATGGTAAAAACACCTGTTAAGGTACGGTAATTTGAGAAAAAAAGTCCCTATTTTATCTGATTCTGTGACAGTTAATTTGTTTGTTGAAAAGTTGAACAGTAATGTGTCAATTGAAATTATAGATGAATTAACAGGATACCAATACTCGCGTAATTCACTCTTAGGCATCTACAGTGACTGGAATCGCTACCACGCGTTTTGTACTAAAAACCGTATCAATACACTTCCAGCATCTGTTACGGCTATTCGTCGTTTTTTAGAGACTGAATCCAACGACAGAAAATATGCATCTCTAAAACGTTACACTGCAACGCTTAGTTTATTGCACATTGTGCTTGGTCTCGCCAACCCTATCAAGCACCGACAAGTTCGCTTTACTCTACTCCACTTGCAAGCCAGAATGGCCGGTGATGCTAAGCAAACCAACGCCATGACGTCCGCACACCTCACTGAATTGAACATATTGCTTTCGCATGACAAGGCCAACTTAAAAGAGATTCGTGACATTGCCATTTATAATGTGATGTTCGAGTGTGCTTTAAAGCGTTCAGAACTTAAGCTGTTATCAACCGCCGATGTTGAGAGCACCGATAGTGATTATCAGATCATTATTAAAAATTCTGTATACCAGCTTTCACAAGTCGCGAGTGTCGCACTTGAGCGTTGGCTTTCGTATGCTGGGGTACAAGAGGATTTACCTGTGTTCCGTGCAATAGACAAGCATGAAAACATTGGACGTCAACCTTTGGACGATTCGTCTATCTATCGAATCCTGCGCAGAGCAAGCGATTTACTACAACTGGCGGAAAACCACCATTTCTCAGGTAACTCGATTCGTGTTGGTGCTGCACAAGAGCTTTCTAAACAAGGTCTTAAGGTAAAAGAAATTCAGGATTTTGGTCGTTGGCTCAGCCCTGCCATGCCTGCGCAATATGTGGGGTATACGGGCACAGCTGAGAAGGAGAAAATGAAATTCAAAGCCTTAATACCGTGGCAATAAACTTTTGTCGTCAAGCCAGTAAACTAGTAGCATCGTCGGCGTTAAAAATATCGGCTTCTAAAAAACAATAATGCCTTGGCAGAAAAGCTCAAGGCATTATGTTGTCAGGGTCAAAAACAGAAATAACGATTCGATAAACTAAGCAAGGCTCGTTCTAACGCAGTTCTCCAAGAATTGACTAAACTTGTGCCCATTATGCTCCACCATTTTAGGGAACATGGAAATTGGAGTCATACCTGGAAAAGTATTTACTTCGTTCAGGTAGATTTCGTTGTCTTGGGTTAAGAAAAAATCAATTCGAGATAAGTGACGTAGCTTCATTTGAGTGAAAACTTTGCGTGCACTGTCTGCGATTAATTCACATTGTTCATCAGTCAGATTACTTGCTTCAACTTCAGTGATTGAGTGGCTGTCTGCACTGTACTTTTCTTCATAAGAGTAAAATGCGCCATTTGGTGCTATCACCTCGCCCGGCTTGCTAATGTGTAGCTCACCGTCGATTTGATAGGCAGCGACTTCTAGTTCTCGTGGTACGACTGACTTCTCAACAAGTACTTGATCTGAGAACGTAAACGCTTTGTTGATGGCTTCGTCTAAGTCTTCTACTTGGTTCACTTGATAACAGCCAACGGAAGAGCCTTGACGTGCAGCCTTCACGAACACTTTCCCCCACTTTTCAAAAGCTTGAGTCGCTTGTGAGTGAGCTTGTTCCGTGTTGTCAGATAAGAATAAGTATGGTGTATTTGGAATACCAAGTGCGTCATACCAAAGTTTTGATGTGATTTTGTTGAAGCTGTTGTTGCTTGCTTCAGAGCCACAACCTAGGTATGGAAGTTTAGCCATTTCAAACAGTGACTGAATATCACCCGTTTCACCTGGGAAACCATGAATACACGGCACAATAAAGTCGACTTTTGATTCTATATTGTCGCCACGTAGAGTTTGCTCATTAATATCAAGGTAAACTAATTCACCGGAATCAATACACCAGCCTTCACTCTTAATCTCAACTCTTAAAACGTTAAAATCTGCAACGCTATTGAGTTGTTCAAAAAGGTAATTAGCTGAAACTAAAGACACTTCATGCTCTGAAGATCCACCGCCGCAAAGTAGAAGAATGTTTGTGGTGCTCATGGGTAAAATCGGTCCTTGAAACTAGGAGTACTGACTTCAATGATAAACAAAAGTCGAGATAGGTACAGTGTTTTGATTGTTAAAATTGCATCCGAAAGATCGAGCGATTAACTATTAAACAAAACCGATAGTCTTAAAACAAAAGAAGGAGCATTTGCTCCCTCTTTTATGAATCAAAACTTAGTTTAACTTGTTAAGCGTTGGGTATTCAGAATTCTTGATGTCATCAATGCTTTTAACGAACGGCTTTAAGTTTTGAAAAGTGGTTGGCAGTTTTGAAATCGCCTTTTTGGCTTCTAAGCGTGTTGCGTAGTCACCGTAAAGTACGGTGAACCACTTAGTACCGTTAACCATTTTGTAGTTTTCCCAAACTGGTTGAGAAGTCGGTGGTAGCATTTTCACGAAAGAGTCGACTTTACTTTGGCTGCCAACAGCAACAACTTGAACCGTATAGCCAAAGCGTTGATTCATGTCTTGTTGTTTTTTCGTTGGCCCCGTCACGCTTGTAACTGGCTTAACCTTAGTTGTTTGGGTGACAGGTTCTGTTCTGATAACGTTAACAACGTTCTCTTCTACAACGACTGCTTGCTCAGATTGAGATACAACTGGAGCTTCAACTTTGGCTGTTTTGTACTCTTCTTGATAGCTATCTGAAGTCACATCCGTAATGTAGTTTTCAGATACACATGCAGCCAAGAGCAGAGGCAAAGTCGCAATTGCAATTTTTTTCATGGAAAGCTCTATGTCCTTAATAATAATTACTATAAATCATGCCGATACGTCGGTTTAGAATCAAGTTAACTTTGAGATTATACACCATTAGTGGGTGACCTATTTCACAAACTTTATGCAGTGTCTGCTTATTCGTCTGAATTCGGTGAATTTGCCATCAACCTATCAGTGAAAAGTAAGTTACGATGAACTTACGTGCATTGCTAGGATATGTCTATGAATCATCTTGATCCCCTACTTAAACCCCGCTCTATCGCTGTTGTCGGTGCTTCGCAACGAGAAACGCGTGCGGGCTATATTGTTATGAATAATTTGTTGCACGGGGATTTTAAAGGTGCGGTGATGCCAGTTACACCGAAATACGACTCAGTGGCTGGCGTACTCTCTTATAAGAAAATTCTATCCCTACCTATCGTTCCAGACCTTGCGATTTTGTGTACGAATGCGAAACGCAACGTCGCCATTTTTGAAGAATTGGCCGAGAAAGGCATCGCGTCAGTAATTGTACTTTCCTCCGACATGCAACAGCTAAGCGATAATGGTGAGACATTTGATGAAAGATGCCTAGCGATTGCCAAAAAACACAATATTCGCGTGCTCGGTTCAAACAGCTTAGGGATTATTGTTCCATGGCTAAACTTAAATGCCTCTTTCTCTCCTGTTACTGCGCTTCCCGGAAAAATTGCGTTTGTTTCCCAGTCTGCAGCAGTTTGTACCACTATTCTTGATTGGGCGAACGACAAGCAGATTGGTTTCTCTGCGTTTATCTCAATTGGTAATGGCAGTGATATTGAATTCTCAGAGCTTTTAGATTATCTGAGTACCGATTCTCACACCGAAGCGATCTTGCTTTACATTGACAGCATTACGGATGCAAGGCGCTTTATCTCTGCAGCACGTGCAGCGTCGCGTAACCGACGAATCCTAGTATTAAAAGGCGGTCGAACAGCGAAAGGAAGAGCGGCTGCTATGGCACACACAGGCGGTGCAGACACTCTAGACATTATTTACGATTCGGCAATCCGACGCAGTGGCATGCTGAGAGTTAAGAACTTACATGAGTTGTTTGCCGCGGTAGAGACACTGACTCACTCGGTGCCACTGCGTGGTGAGCGTCTCGCTATTGTCACTAATGGTGGAGGCCCTGCGATTATGGCTGTAGACACGCTTTTTGATCGTGGCGGTAAGTTAGCAGAATTATCCGATGAAACACTTGATAGATTAAGCAGAGTTTTGCCAGCGAGTTGGTCCCATAGCAATCCTATAGATATTGTTGGTGATGCCGGCGATCAGCGTTATATCGATACTATCAACATACTGCTTGATGGTGACGAAGCTGATGCCATTCTTATCATGCACAGCCCCTCTGCTGTCGCGCATTCCGCTCAAACAGCGGAACGAATTATTGAAGTGATCAAGAAGCACCCTCGCCACAAACGATTCAATATCTTAACTAATTGGTCTGGCGAATTAACAGCCCGGCCCGCGAGAAAGCGGTTTACTGAAGCGGGAATTCCTACCTATCGAACGCCAGAAAGTTCTGTGGTTGCCTTCATGCACTTGGTCGAGTACCGACGCAACCAGCGTCAGTTAATGGAAACCCCAACGACTGCAGAAAAAGTACACATTGAAGACTTGGCAGATGCGAAGAATTGGATTAAACGTCAACTACTGGATAAAGATACAGTTAGTCTTGATACCCATCAAAACAGCCAATTTTTTAGACACTTCAATTTGGATGTTCTTCCGACTTGGATCGCTTCTGACCCAAGCGAGGCGGTACATATTGCAGAAACGATTGGTTATCCCGTTGCAGTAAAACTCCGTTCACCAGACATCGCACATAAGTCAGATGTACAAGGTGTGATGCTCAATCTGCGAAACAGCAGTGAGGTAGCAAATGCAGCTCAAGCGATTCTCGATCGATCGCAATTGTCGTTCCCTACCGCTCATATTCATGGTTTGTTGATTCAAGGAATGGCCAAGCTCGCAGGTGGTCAAGAGCTGCGCGTGAAAGTAACAACCGATGAAACCTTTGGACCAATTATTCTGCTTGGTCAAGGTGGATCTGAATGGGATGAATCCATTGATGCGGCAGCTGCATTCCCACCGCTTAACATGACACTGGCTCGATACTTGATTATTCGAGCGATAAAAAGTGGCAAGATTCGTCTGCAAAAGTTGCCTAATCCGATCGATATTGAGGGGCTTTCTGAACTATTAGTTCGTATATCTCAAATGGTGGTTAATTGTCCTGAGATACATGATTTAGATATTCATCCAGTGCTTGCCAATGGAGATAAGTTCACTATATTGGACGCCGATATTATTTTGAAAGCGTATGAGGGAGATCCGCAAGAAAGACTCGCGATTCGCCCGTATCCAGTTGAACTTGAAGAGACAATACAGTTGAGAGACGGTACTGAGGTGCTGCTACGCCCTATCCTTCCGGAAGATGAGCCGCTTCACGCAGACTTTATTAACCGGGTCTCCAAAGAAGATCTTTATAAACGCTTCTTTAGTGATGTCGGTGAATTCAATCACGAGGCATTGGCGAATTTTACTCAGATCGATTTTGATAGAGAGATTGCTTTTGTTGTTGTGCGTAAGGAGCAAGGCCTTCCTGCGATCATCGGTGTTTCCAGAGCCTTGATAAACCCAGAGAACACGGACGCTGAGTTTGCAATACTGATACGCTCTGATCTGAAAGGCGCCGGCTTAGGTCGGATTTTGATGACTAAGGTAATCGATTACTGCCGAGCAAAACAGACTAAGCAAATGTCTGGGATGACGATGCCAACGAACAGAGGAATGCTGACACTAGCTCGAAAACTCGGTTTTAAGCTAGATATCAGTTTTGAAGATGGTACTGCAGATATGGTGTTGCCGCTATTTGAGTGACCATGTCTTTTTAAGGTGCTGAATACACCAAGATTTGGCGTCGCCCATTTTGTTGCGTCGCCAAGCCATCACGATATCGATAGGTTGTGGCTCAGTCCCTGAAATTTTCTGTAGGACGCCAGACTCGATCAAAGGTTCAGCAACACTACTTGGTAAAGTACCAATACCTAAACCAGTGGTTAACGCTTCTACTTTTGCAGAAAAGCTTGTCACGGTTAATCGCGGTTGTTTTTCTAAAATATTGATACTTAATGCTGGTTGATCACGGGCTGTATCCGCAATTGCAATTACCCTGTAACTTTCTCTTGCCTTCTGGTCAAATTCACCTGAACGTTTGTGAACGTAGTGTTTTGATGACGCTACCCAAACCATTTCCATTTTACCAATTACGTCACTTTTCATGTCATTTGGAATAGTGTCGACTTTTGGGCAAACCAGTAAATCTGCGCGGTCATCGGTCAGTGATTCCCAACAACCGGCAAGGATCTCTTCTTGTAATCGAACGCGTGTCTTACTGATTTTTCCTAGTTCATCCACGAGTGGGAAGAAATTAGCAACCGGAATAATACCATCAAAGGCTATTGTTAAGTCGAGCTCCCAACCATTTGCAAGAATACTGGCTTCGTTTACTAATTTTTCCGTCGCACCAAGAATCACTCTGCCTTGTTCTAATATCAATTGCCCCGCTTCTGTGAAGTTTGCACGGTGGCCGGATCGATCAAAGATCATGATGTCTAAGTCTTGCTCTAGCTTTTGAATTTGATAGCTGAGTGATGAAGGGGCTCTATCCATTTCATTTGCCGCAGCGGCGAAACTTCCACGTCGCTCTATGGCATCTAATATGTGTAATGCTTCAAGTGTTATTGGGCTATGCATAGCTTTCCTACTTTACAAATGAGACTTTAGTCACAAAAACAGAAGCATTCGCCACGTGAATGGAACTGTAAAAGTCTTTTTAATACAGATGTTTAAGAATGTTAATTATGAATCAGTTGATAAAAATAAAAATTAATTAAATGCAAATAATAGTAATTATCATTTAGATCCAATATTATCTTTCGCAAATCAAGATAATACTATGGAATTAAGGTAACTATCAGATGTATAAGCAATCCCTACTCTCTGCTTCAATCATTTTAGCGCTTTCATCAACCTCAGCCTTTGCTGAAGATTATGCCCTATTTGACGAGGTTGTTGTATCGGCAACGCGTACTAATCAACAACTTGAAGATGTTGCTGCGTCGGTAACTGTGATTAACGATAAAGATATCGAAAAAAACATGGTAACTGATGTAGAAGACTTATTTAGGTACACACCAGGCGTCACGGTGACTACGAATTCCCGCCAAGGGATTCAAGGTATTAACATTCGTGGTATGGAAGGTAACCGAGTAAAGGTTATCGTTGATGGTGTATCACAAACTAGCCAATTTACGCCAAGTGGTACTCAGTCATACAATTTCATCAACTCTTCACGCATTGATGTTGATACGGATATGTTGAAGTCTGTAGAGATTGTTAAAGGTGCAGCTTCTTCTCTGTATGGTTCAGACGCTATTGGCGGTATTGCTGCATTCGAAACAAAAGACCCAAGTGACTTTTTAAAAGACAAAGACTTCGGTGGCCACGCGAAGTTCAACTACTCTTCATCTGATAATACCTTTAGCGAATCGGTTGCTTTAGCAAATCGTATTGGCGACCTAGAAACGTTAGTTGCTTATACTCGCAGAGACGGTGAGCAAACTGATAACTTTGGTACACCTGATGAGCAAGATACTCAGAACAACAACTTGTTGGTTAAGCTTCAGTACCAATTAAACGAACAACACCGATTAGAGTTTTCTGGTAACTTCATTGAGAATTCTGGTGATACCGATTTAAATAGTGCAAGTTATACCGACTACACTGGCGAAGACACAACTAGCCAACAGCAAATCGGTATCAAACATATTTGGGATGCTGACCTAGCGTTTGCAGATACTATTACTTGGCAAGCTGACTGGTTGAGCAAAGAAGAAAATGGCGTAACTAATCGTACATCTAAGGGTGGTAGTATGTTCTTACCGCCAGCTGGTAACGTTCAGAAAAAGGACTATATCTACGAAGATGAAGGCTATCAGCTTGATGTGCAATTCGATAAGTTCTTCATGACAGGTAATGTAGAAAATTACTTTATCTATGGTGCTTCATATTCAGACAAAGATATTAAAAACGTTAATAACGAATATAACTCAATCAGTGCAGACCAAGTTATCTTCTATATTCCTTCTGCATCAGAAAGAAAGTATGGATTCTTTGCACAAAATGAAATGACGATCGGAAATTGGATGATTACTCCGGGGGTTCGTTTTGACGGCTTTGAAACAGATCCTGGTGATACAAGCCAAAACCCAAGTGGGAACCCTGAAGAATCTTATGCAAAATATTCAGACTCAGCTGTTACCGGACGCTTAGGTACAACTTACACGCTTAATGACGAAAATAAGATCTTCGGTCAAATCAGCCAAGGCTTCAGAGCTCCTGATTTCCAAGAGCTTTACTATTCATTTGGTAATCCTGCTCACGGTTATGTTAATGCCCCTAACCCAGACTTAGAAGCTGAAGAAAGTATTTCATACGAGCTAGGTTGGCGTCACAACACAAATTATTCATCAAGCGAAATCGCTATCTTCTACAGCGACTACGATAACTTCATTGATAATGTAGCTGTTAGTGGTTCAGCCACTCCTATGGATCCAACAGTATATAAAAATGTAAATATTGATGAAGCAGTAATCAAAGGTATCGAGGCTTCAAACACGTTGTCTTGGAATAACTTCATGCCGGTACAAGGTGTGAGTACTCGTGTTGCAGCCACGTACACAGAAGGCGAAGACGGTGAAGGTAACCCTCTTAACAGCGTGAACCCTTGGAATGCTGTCGTTGGATTTAACTATGATGCTCCTTCAGCGTTATGGGGTACATCACTTAACATTAGTTATACAGCTGGCAAGAAGTCTAGTGATATAAATAGCGCGGGTCTAAAAGACGAAATTCTACCGACTGATTCTGCAACAGTAGTTGACCTAACTGCATACTACTTGCCAATGAAGGACCTTACGCTTAGAGCTGGTCTTTTCAACGTTACGGATGAAGAGTACTATTCGTGGAATGACGTTCGTGGGTTTTCACAAGAAGATAAAGATTACACGCAAGCGGGTCGTAACTGGTCAGTCACCGCTAAATACGAATTTTAATTTGTTACAAACCCAAATTGCAGAAACTAAAAAGCCAGCTTAATGCTGGCTTTTATCTATTTCACTAAAAATTGCATCAAAAAGGAATAAGTGAAATTGTGTCTTACTTTTCTGCCATTTCTTTCTTAACCATTACTGTAGCAGCAATGATGAAAGTGATAATTAGGCCTAGTTCCATGATTAACTCCAAGGAAAATTAACATTAAACATATAATTCGCGCGTATAGTAACACAACAAATACAGAATGATACATTTTAACCGAAAAGTTCATTTTTTATTCTTGTTAGATCAAAAAAGATGCCCTAAAGCATCTTTTTGTATGTTAACTGACCATGAAACTACTCGTTTAGCCCGGGAAACCATCAGGGTTTGTTGACTGCCAGCGCCATGTATCTTCGGTCATTTCATTCAGTGTACGTGTCGCATTCCAACCTAGTTCTTTCTGCGCTTTAGCCGGATCTGCCCAGCATTCTGCGATATCGCCAGGGCGGCGCTCAACCAGTTTGTATGGGATTTCTTTACCGCTCGCTTTTTCAAACGCTTTAACCATATCTAGTACGCTTGAACCGTTGCCTGTACCAAGATTGTAGATATGAAGACCAGCTTTGCGCCCTACTTTTTCAAGAGCTGCGATGTGTCCATCAGATAGATCCATAACGTGGATATAATCACGAACGCCAGTACCGTCTTTTGTTGGGTAATCGTTACCAAATACCGATAGGAACTCACGTCGGCCTACTGCAACTTGAGAGACAAATGGCATTAGGTTGTTTGGGATACCTTGCGGGTCTTCGCCTAACTCGCCACTTGGATGTGAACCTACTGGGTTAAAGTAACGCAGCAATGTAATGCTCCAATCTGGATTCGCTTGTTGGAAATCGGTTAAGCACTCTTCAACCATTAGCTTGCTACGGCCATAAGGGTTAGTCGCACTTGTTGGGAAGTCTTCTGTAATTGGCACACTAGCAGGATCGCCGTAGACCGTTGCTGATGAACTGAATACTAAGGTTTTTACATTAGCTTCGCGCATCGCATCAACAAGAACTAAAGTGCCGTTCACATTGTTGTCGTAGTATTCAAGAGGCTTAGCAACCGATTCGCCTACTGCTTTTAGTCCTGCAAAATGGATAACCGCTTCGATATTGTTCTGCTTCATCGCTTCAGTCAAAAGTGCTTTATCGCGAATATCACCTTCAATGAAATTAGGGCGAACGCCAGATACTTTCTCAATGCGATCAAGAACGCTTGGCTTGCTGTTGTACAAGTTATCGAAAAGTACAGGCGTCATTCCTGCGTTAATCATCTGGATACTTGTATGGCTGCCAATGTAGCCCATGCCACCTGTGACTAAAACATTCATGTTTAGTAGACCTTTTTATTAGAAATATTCAACTTATAGCCTATGATACCGCAATTTAGAGCGAAGCCACAAACCTCGATCTCTTTTGATGTTCATAAGAAAACACGAATTGACCGTTCTTATGTGTTTTGCTCGATAGCTTACTCCCCTTAGACCACGGTTACTTCCTCAATGAGATCGTGCCTCTTTGCCTTTCTTATGTAAGAGAATTATTTAATAGTTCAGAGTATTTACCTTCAAGCCGGATGCGCTACTTTATTATTAGTGTGACCTGACATTTTTTATTGAAGTTTTAATATTGTATTAATGAGGTGTTAATGGGTGGGAGTGCTAAAACTTTGAGTTAAATCACTGTTTAATTGTGCTAATTATACGAACGTCTTTAAGGTCGGCAGCTCCTAACTAACACAACTTAAAAGGACTACATAAGTGACAACGAAGATTTTGCTTAATTGTGACATGGGAGAAAGCTTCGGCAATTGGAAAATGGGTGATGATGAATCGGTCATGGAATGGGTCGATATGGCAAATATCGCTTGTGGCTTTCATGCGTCGGATCCACACGTAATGTCCAAAACCATCAAACTTGCTCAACACTACCATACTCAAATCGGTGCTCACCCAGGGTACCAAGATTTAGTTGGATTTGGACGTCGTTCCATTCCACATACTATGGATGAGATCAGTGAGTTAGTATGTTACCAAGTTGGGGCCTTACAAGCCCTTTGCCGCTATCATCATACCTCGGTTGGATATGTGAAACCTCATGGTGCCCTTTATAACGATATGATGGCGAACACTGATGTTTTTAATGCAGTCGCTCAAGCGGTGGCTGAATTTAATATCCCTCTCATGATTCTTTCTTCGTCTGACAATCAACAATATTTAGACATCGCTGATGATCATGACTTACCCCTTTTGTTTGAGGCATTTGCAGACCGAGCTTACTTGAACAACGGGCAGTTAGCACCTCGCACACAAAAAGGCTCGGTGTACGTGCATCAAGACGATATCTATAATCAAGTCATGCAAATCATTAACTATGGCTCCGTCACAACAATTGAGGGGGAACGACTGCCTATTGAAGCTGATACCATCTGTGTACACGGAGATAACCCTCAAGCCATCGCATTAATTAGAAAAATCCGACAAGACCTCAACGCTTTTAATTAATATCACTGCTTTTAATTAATATCACTGCTTTCAATTTATATCAGTGTGACTTGAGCGAATTTCTACTTGTTGGCTAAGAACAACTTACAAGCTGATACTGCTCTAAACATGGAAGTTGGAATAAATGTATGGAAAGGAAATGACGAAAAATCAGATTGAATTCAATATAGAGCCCGTTGCTGAATGCAGTGTTCTCGTTACGCTAATACCTTTAAACCCTCACTCTAGTGCTATCGATGCTCAGTATATGGCGCACTTTTCTGATGTTATTCGCCAGAATCTAACGCCCGTGTTGATGAATGTGACACCGGCTTACCACACCATATTAGTTGATTATCTACCTTATCGAATTTCAGAACAGCAGCTGATAACCCAGCTAAGCTCACTGTTAACTCAGGCCTTACCCTCATTTTCAAACACCACCGACACGACGAATATTATTGAGCTCCCCGCTTATTATGCATCTGAAACAGCACTCGATTTAGGTAGATATCAAGAGAAAGGCTTATCTCTGGACGATATCATCCAATATCACACCTCAGAGATATACAGTGTCAGTGCGATAGGATTCATTCCCGGTTTTGCTTTTATGTCGGATGTGGTTAGTGAACTGGCTTTACCTCGTCACTCAACACCACGTTTAAGCGTTCCTAAAGGCAGCATCGCGATTGCAGACTCCAAAACCGCGGTTTACCCATCTGATTCACCAGGTGGTTGGAACATTATTGGTAACTGTCCTTTATCACTGTTTTCCCATAGCCAATTGAAGAAGGCAGATATCACACCAGGTCCATTATCCCTACTTAATGTCGGAGACAGTGTGCGTTTCAAATCGATATCAAAACAGGAGTTTATGGAGCTTAGGTCTATGGAGATTAGTGGAGGTGGCGCTCATGAGTAAGTTAAAGGCTAATCCAACCCTTACCGTAATCAAACCCGGCCCATTGAGTCTGATCCAAGACTTTGGCCGTTTTGGCGTTGCTCACCTCGGACTTACACAAGGTGGCCCTGTTGACGGTTACTCTTATAGTTGGGCCAATTACCTGCTAGGAAATACCGTTAACCAAGCTGCGTTAGAAATAACCCTTGGGCAATGTGTTTTAAAAGTTGACTTCGATTGCGAGATGGCAATCTGTGGGGGGGATTTACAAGCAACACTTGACGGTAGCCCGCTGGATAATTGGAGCTCTTTCCAAGCTTTTAAAGGACAACTGCTATCATTCGGACTACCTAAGAACGGGCTACGCGCATATTTAGCGGTTAAGGGAGGCTTCGACGTTCCTCTTACGCTCAATAGCTGTTCTACCGTAACACGTGAAAAAATTGGAGGTCTCACGCAAGACGGGCAACCTTGCCAAAAAGGCCAAAAGATAAGTTTTACTCAACATGACCTCTCTACCCCTTTTAAGGCTCTGAGCGTTACCTTTAGATACAAACCCGATTACAATTTGCCAGTCAATTTACGCGTGATTGAAGGCTATCAGAGCGAGCTATTTTCAGAGTCAGCAAAAGAGACTTTTTACAATGCCCAATATATCGTTGACCAAAACTCGAATCGAATGGGCTACAGACTCAATGGTAAACCTGTTACTTCTCCTGATAGCTCCTTACTGTCTGAAGGCATTGCACTTGGTGCTATTCAAATCCCACAAGATGGGCAGCCTATTGTGTTGCTCAATGACAGACAAACTATTGGTGGTTATCCTAAGATTGGCTGCGTTGCAAGAATCGACTTACCGCGTTTAGCACAAGCTAAACCTGGCCATGAGATATCTTTTAGTAAAGGCGAGCGATTGGGATTACAAGATTTGTGGTGTCAGTGGGCGAAGTTTTTTGGTTATTGATACACATCTTTGGATGGATACTCCTCGATTAAAATAGCCAAATAAGATGTTAAATTGAAAAAATCCAGCTTACTGTAAATCGTAAGCTGGATTGTGTTTTTTTTTGAGATCTTGTATTAGGTATTAAGCGAATTAGAGCGTTTTTAACAGTGTTCTTGTCCTGATACCTTAGCAAGCGCGTCTGGATAACCTCGCTCCTTGGTCAAGCCTATCGCCCTGTTTTCAATATCGTTCACATTGAGTGACATTGTCATGGAGTGGGCGTCTTCAATCGATACGGCTTCAGTAATATCAAACCATTGCTCAGCAACTTTTTGCGCGGCCTCTAATGTTGAAGACGCTTTAACCACTTCAAGTCGAGCATAACGCTCACCACAAAATGAAACATCTGACGCCCTAAGGCTAGGGTCGGTTCCTGGTATTTGTTGTGCACCGAACAAAGGTTTGCCGCCAACCTGTGCAGAGCTAAAACTTGGAATGAATTGAGACATATGGGTAATTGCCGCGCGAGTTCTCAATTCAAGCTGCTCTTCACTCCAACCTGATACGATTTTCTTTAACAGCTTAGACGGCAACAGCGGTTGTGATGAGTTTGTTGAAGAGGAAACCAACCCTCCCTCAAACAGAGTAATCCCTTCCGTCATACCGTGGAGTTGAAACACGCCGTCAGTATACGGCGTTAATTGAGCCATGCCTTGCGGTGTGCCTCTCGGCCCATGGAAGATAACCTCGGGCCACTCTTCTTTACATTCTTGTGAGTAAGGCCACTCTGTGACGTACGCAGCTTTAAATTCAACAAGCCTTTGCTGCTTAGAGCCGACAAAGTCATCAACAATACCGGTTTCGAAACCACTCGCATTAATCAAATAGTCGGTTGTTAAAATATGGCTTTGATTTTCATGGTCTGTATAAGTCAAAGACCAACCTTGCTCTATAGCTTCAACGGATTCTAAGCGACTGTTGGTTAATACCGTACAATTAGGTTGCTGGCCTAAAGATAGTTGAGCGGTCGCAGAGAGTCGAAATACACTCCATCCATACTCTTGAACCATGGCGACAGGATATTTGAGCGTGTCTAAATCAGTATGTTTAGCAAAAGGGATACACCAATCATCGAGTGACATTGGTTTTAGTGGTTGAGTTCTTTCAGCTATCTCCAACAGATCTTCTTTGCTGTAGAGCTTGTAGTACTCATCAGGGTCACCAAGTACTTGGTTGCTTTTATCTTGTTTAACAAGCTCAGCATAAGCATCCTTAATCACCTTAAGGCGAGGAAGAAGATCCATCGGTTCCCCTCCATCACTATGCGGAACCGCAATGACTGTCGGTCGAATATTGATCGTGTGAGGAAATAGGCGGACAGTATCAATTGACTGTATGAGCAATTGAAGACATTGCTCTACAGAAATATCTCGATACAAATTGCCACCAGCGTGTAAATGGCAAATTGGCGGGCCATTAACTAAACTCGGCCCTTTTTCCAAAATAGTGACATTAAAGCCCAACTCACTAAAGTGAATAGCGCTTGTTGTCCCCGCAATACCACCACCAACAATGGTAATAGAAGCTTGATTTTTATCCGTTTTGTTGTGGTTCATCGTGTTCTGTAGAATAAGATTAACTGACGCTATTCTACTTTTGTTCTGCGATGAATTAAAACACATTTTTATCAAGGTCTAAGCTTGGCGTTAATTAATATCTATGTAAAAAATATAAATAACCTCTTGACTCAATTACCCCAGATAGAGTTTTAAAGGTTATTCTAACAGTCATATTTGCCCTAAGTGACGCCACATAAAGGCTGTCTCAGTACTCTTAAAACACAGGTATTAACTTATCCCTAAAGTTATCCACCGTTTTTGTGGATAACTGTTGATAACGTTCTTGCTAAGTTGCGCAAACCCTTTGTTTACAGGGACTAACCGTTGTTCATTAAATCGGCATAATTGCACAATTAGTTTTAAAAAATGCTGAAAACCAATGATTTTAAAGTGTGAAATTTCCTTTTCACGGTACTCGCTGGTTAAATAAAAAAGACCAAATGATGGTTTCTATAACTCGTTTGTGACTAAGTATAAACATTCACAATTAGTCCATTTTACAAGTTGTGTCAGTGGTAAGCAGTATGTCTAGCTGAAGTCCTTACTTGCCGGGGCTAATAAACGTTTAATCAAGCTGTTAACTACGGCGGCTAGCATTATAAAAGTCAGCACAGGTAAAGCAGCCCACAACGTGGGGTGAAACGAAGGGGGCAGTTCGAAGCCAAAGCTCATCACTCCCGCTACGCTGAGCTCTGAACCGAACGCCGCGATAGAGCCCGCCACTAATGCCATTAACCCATACTCGCACCAAATCGTATTCAGAATCCGTTTCTTACTCGCGCCTAACGTGCGATACAAACGAATTTCTTGCTGCCTTTGAGATAAGCTCAATCGTAACAGTGTGAAGATAAGTAACAGTCCAGCAACCACGCCAAGCGCTGCAAGTACAGTGATTGACCAAACAATCTGTTTAAGCAGTTCTTGGATTTTGCTGCCCATCTTACGAATATCCATCAAACTCACTGTTGGGTGATTTCGAGATAGTTCATTGAGCATCTGATTGTGTTTATCTTCGAGTCTAAAGCTCACCAACCAAGTTGACGGAATCGAGCTCAATACATCTGGAGTAAATATGAAATAAAAGTTTGGCTTCATTTCACGCCACTCAACTTTTCGTATGCTATTAACCTTGGCTGCAACATTTTGGCTGTTTATCGTAAATGTGAGTTCATCACCAATTTGTAAGCCAAGCTCTTTTGCAACATCAGATTCAACAGACACGCCTTGCTCTTGTGTCCAGCTTCCTTCGAGTACTTCATTGTACTCAGGCAAGCTATCGCCCCAAGTGAAGTTGATTTCACGTCGAAGAGCATCGGTCTTGTCTGACGTATTACTGTATTCAGCCGCTTCTACCTTGTTGATCGTGGTGAGCCGACCTCGAATAATTGGAAACGCTTGGGTGCGTTCTACTTGATTCGAATCAATGGTCGCTAGATAGTTCTCTTTCTCATAATCAGCAATGTTAAGCGCGAAAGCATTGGGTGCATTTTCTGGTAACGTTTGTTGCCAATCTGATAGCAGATCACTTCTCACCAACCAGATAATCGACAATAGCATCAACGAAAGAGCTAACGAGCCAAACTGAATACCTGTTGCTAGCGGAGTTCGATTGATTCGGCTTAACGCTAAGCGCATTGATGTTGTAGTTGGTAGCTTGCCAAACAGGCGCAGAACAGCCGTGCTTACAATAGCTAACACTAAGAACAGACACGCAATACCGGCTAACACAATCCATACCAACAGATTGTCGCCATACATCAACATCATAGGAATAATAGGTACAAGCAACAATGCGAATTTTTTGTAGCTGTCGTGTGCCTTATGACTTGATTGGATAACACTAATAGCCGATGTGTTGACCAAGCCGATTAATGGTATACCTAATGCAGGCACCCCTATCAGAATGCTTGATAGAATAGCTAACACAGCGGGCTCGATGCCATAGCTCGGAAGTGGCGATGGCAATAAGTCACCCAGTGGGATTCGAAGCAAAAATTCTAAACCGATACCAATCGCAATACCTAACACGGCGCCAATCACGACTAATAGAGATACCTGAACCGAAAGCCATTTAATGATCCACGGCTTGCTCGCCCCCAAACTTTTTAGCATCGCGATGGTTTTACGACGACTCGCCACATAGTGCTGGCAAGTGAGCACTAAAGTCGTTGCAGCCATGATCACGACGATGGCGACGGTGAGTGACAGGTATTGCGTTGTGCTTTCAAACATCTCGTTGGTGCGGCTTGCTGAATCTTGCGTGCGCCAGCGATCACTTGGTGTTAGCTCGATACTGTCTTGTGCAGCTTTTAGTTTGTCATCATCACCATTCAAAAATAGCCTGAAACTCACACGGCTTCCCGGTTGAATGGCACCAGTCGCATCGATATCACTTTTATGTATCAATACCGCAGGCATTTGCTGAAATGGGTTAAAGCTCAACCCGGGTTCTTGAGTGATGCGCCCTGTTATTGTTAAATCCGCATCACCAATTGTGACATTGTCACCCATTTCAACTTCTAGCTGTGCAAATATACGTTCATCCAGCCAAAGCTCACCCGGTTCAACATGATTACGAGACGCATCATTAGCGCCCTCTAATATCATTTCACCGCGCAATGGATAGTTACTCTCAACCGCTTTCACCGTCACCAACTGCATTGAGTTATCACTGAATGCCATGGTGGAAAAACGGGTTAGTTCAGAGCTTTCCAACTGCTCAACCTGAGTGAGGTCGAGTAAAGGTTGTGGAATTGGATTTGCTGAGATAAACACACTGTCTGCTGTTAAAGCATCTTTACCCTGTTTAACAATGACTTGCTCCATACGCTCTGCCAACGCTGACAACGCGAATACACAGGCAATAATTAACGTCAAAGCGATGGACACTGGCCAAAGTTGACCATGTCGAATTTCTTCGATGCTCCATGACAATAATCGCTTATTCAGTCCATTTGGTGAATTCAATTTAGACTTCCTCTATCTGACCGACATGCATTTTGAGAGTTCGCTGACAACGTTGTGCAAGCTTAGGATCGTGCGTTACCAAGATCAGTGTTGTGCCGTGTGATGAGTTTAGTTCAAACAACAATTCAATAATTTTGGCTGCTGTTTGTTGGTCTAGGTTACCCGTTGGTTCATCTGCAAATAGGATCTTAGGCTTAATCATGAACGCGCGGGCCAAAGCGACCCTCTGTTGCTCACCACCAGATAGCTGAGACGGTAAATGATCAAGCCTGTCTTTCAAGCCTACTGATTCAAGCAGAGCAGTTGCACGTTCGGTGTCTTCGTCTTCTCCCTTCAACAAACAAGGCAGCGTGACATTTTGTAGCGCAGAAAGGCTTGGGATTAATAAGAAGCTTTGAAAGACAAACCCTACGGATTCACTGCGGATCTTAGCCCTTGCTTCATCATCAAGTCGCGAGAGTGGCTGCCCTAATAAACTAATCTCACCTTTCGTTGGTACATCAAGACCTGCGAGTAACGTCATTAAGGTCGATTTACCTGCACCAGACGTTCCAACAATAGCGACAGTTTCGCCTTCACGAATATCGATATCAACATGCTCTAAGATTGTTAAATGTTCGTGTTTAGTAGACACTGTCTTAGAAACAGCTTCTGCTTTTATGATGGATGTATGCATGACTCGACTAATTTCCTTTTTATTCTTTATTTTTATTTCAACCGCGTGTCTAGCCCAAAATAGTGAGCTAGTCAGAAATCCTACGTTAACTCCAAAAGCGACTCTATTGATCCTCGGCGATAGCTTGAGTGCTGGTTACAACATGGATATCAAACAGAGCTGGCCAAGTTTGTTACCTGAGGCGCTAGCGAAGCACAATAAAGAGGTTACCGTGGTTAACGGAAGTATTTCTGGTGACACAACTGGCAACGGCTTAGCTCGTCTACCACAACTTCTTGAAGAGCATGCTCCTGACAGTGTTCTCATTGAACTAGGAGCGAATGATGGGCTTCGCGGTTTTCCACCTAAGTTGATGTCTGCAAATTTAGACAAAATCATTGAACAAATAAAGGCCGCAGGTGCCAAACCTATTATTATGCAAATTAGAATCCCGCCTAATTACGGTAAGCGTTACAACCAGCAATTTGAATACGTGTTTGCGTCTATTGCCGATCAAAAAAAGGTACCACTTCTTCCGTTTTTTCTGGAACATATCATTCTTAAACCAGAGTGGATGATGAACGATGGACTCCATCCAAAACCAGAGGCCCAACCTTGGATTGCGGAATTCGTCGCCGGAGAATTATATCAGTATCTTTAGGTTTTAATGGTCTAGCTCAATAAATTTTACACAGTTTTACGTTAATCTGAGTGCATATCATTGTAAACTGCAAGGTTATTTATGCTGATCGAACCTATTATCAAGGGTGTGGTGGCCAAAAACGCGCACCCATTAGGCTGCCAAGAAGCCGTAAAGCAACAAATTAAGTTTGTTAAGAGTGCTGCTCAAATTAAAGACGGTCCTAAACGAGTACTGATCATCGGTGCTTCCTCTGGTTTCGGCCTTGCCGCTCGTATCGCCCTTACCTTTGGGGGGGCAAAAGCTGACACCATCGGCGTTTCATTCGAACGTGGTCCTAATGAAAAATCGCTAGGGACTGCCGGTTGGTACAATAACATCTACTTCAAGAAAGAAGCCGAACGAGAACAACGTATCGCTGTCAACATCGTTGGTGACGCCTTCTCCCAAGAGACTCGATCTCAAGTTGTCGAAGCCATCGAAACCTACTTCGAAGGTGAAGTCGACCTGATTATCTACAGCTTAGCTACTGCCGTCAGACCTAAGCCGGGTTCCGAGGAGTTTTGGCGATCTGCTATTAAACCAATCGGAGAAAGTGTCACCGGAGCTACGATTTCACTTGAACACGATAGCTGGGTAACCAACACTCTCGAAGCGGCGACGGAAGAAGAAGCACAAAGTACACTCAAAGTCATGGGCGGAGAAGATTGGGAAAGCTGGATAGACGAGCTAATCAACGCGGAATCTATCGCTCCAGGATGCAAAACGATTGCGTTTTCTTATGTTGGTCCAGAAGTAACTCACCCTATTTACTTAGATGGTACTTTAGGCCGCGCCAAGATAGACCTTCATCAAACAAGCCATGCGCTCAATCTTGAATTAGCGAACTTTGGTGGTAATGCTTATGCTACGGTCTGTAAAGCTCTGGTCACTAAGGCCAGCGTATTTATTCCGGGGTTAAGCCCTTACCTGCTCGCTTTGTATAAAGTAATGAAAGACAAAGGGACACATGAAGGATGTATTCAACAAATGCAGCGCTTGTTTAGCTCTAAACTGTATGGCCAAGAAAAGATACCGCTTGATGGTGAGCGCTTAATTCGAATGGATGACTTGGAACTTGATGAAGAGACTCAATCTCATGTTACAGAAATTCTTAAAAGCATGGATGAAAGCAACTTTCAAGCGTTGGGCGACTATCAAGGGTTCAAACAAGAGTTTTTGCAGTTAAATGGTTTTGCCCAACAATCGGTAGACTATAGTCAGCAACTTAACACCTCTGATTTCATAAAATTAGTGCCTTAAGATAAAATTATCTTAATACTGAGACACGTATTCACATTCGAGAACCTCTGCTTAATTGCAGAGGTTTTTTTCTATAACTTTTCTTATACTTATTAAATGATATATTTATAGGTTTTTTGGATTCATTGTGGTTAACACAGGATGTGTTGATGCATTCAGCATAATTGACTCGGAGTCATATGAAGAAAATACAAACTCTCGATCTAGATATTCCAGACGACATGAAGTCTGGCTGGCAGAACATCGTCGACCTTTTGGCAGAACTGACTCAAACGCCAGCAGCACTGATCATGCGCGTTCATGCCAATTCTATAGAAGTATTTTCAACCAGTAACAGTCAATACAATCCCTACACTAAAGGGGATTCAGAAACCTTAGGGAATGGGCTTTATTGCGAAAGCGTGATGCAGTCTCAGCAACAGTTGATTGTGCCCAATGCTTTAAGTGACCCTCAATGGGAAAATAACCCAGATATAGAGCTTGGTTTAGTCTCATACTGTGGTATCCCATTACTTTGGCCTAATGGTGAACTCTTTGGCACTATTTGTATTTTGGACTCTAAAGAGAACCACTATACTCCTACCTATATCAAGTTATTAGAAAGCTTCCGTACTTCGATAGAGTCTCAGCTCAAAACTTTATTTCAGCACGCTAAGCTTACTCAAGTGAACCGTGAGTTAAAAAACCGCGTCTATAGTAGAACTAAAGATCTCGCCAGTCTTAACTATTCATTAAACCTAGAAATTGATAAACGCAGAGCCGCCGAACAAAAAATAAACTTCCAAAAGAATCACGATCTCGGAACCGGTTTTTTGAACCGAAATGCATTTGAGTCTCGTTTAAATCAAAAGTTATTATCACAACGAAGGCTGACTGGTTGTTCGTTTGCTGTAATTCATATTGGATTTACTAATGGCAGACGTATACAAGCACGTTATGGCTATAATGCCTTAGATCAAGTTCTTGTCGAGTACCGAAAACGAATAAACAACATTGCCGATATTGAGGTATTAACTGCACGCCCTACTTCTGTCGATCTCGTTCTTGCTTTTAGCGTTAAGGATGTACACCACCGCCTCGAAGAGCTCTGCCAAACTTTAGTTAAGGTCGGCCATTCAGAATTCTTAATCGAAAATGACAAAGTTCATTTGCATGCATTTATTGGGATTGCGATTACTGATAAAGAAGATCATGCAGAAAGCATTCTCCAAAAATCCTCAGAAGCGATGCTCGCCTGTAAAGATTCCGGACAAAAGTTTGCTTACTACGCTCAGTCTCACACAGAAGAACAAAGCCACATCAATAAGATAGAAGGATATTTATTACAAGCCGTTCGTAATGATGACCTCATGCTCTATTTTCAACCTAAGGTCTGCCCTTTGACTCATCGTTGGTTAGGTGCAGAAGCCTTACTACGCTGGCGCCATCCGATTTTAGGTGATATCTCCAACGAAACCTTGATACACATGGCTGAACAAAATGGTTTGATTTTTGAAGTTGGTAGCTTTGTTCTACGTCATGCCATCGAAAAAGCCAAAGAGTGGTCTGAATACGTTGATGATTTCAAGATGGCCGTTAATGTATCAGCGATACAACTTAAGAATGCGCACTTTGCGGAACAAGTTGTCCATTTATTAGAAACTTACCACCTTGAGCCTAGCTTCCTGGAACTCGAAGTTACCGAGAGTGGCCTTATCGCAGATGAAGTTGTTGCTAAAAACACTTTAGAACTATTACACGACATTGGTGTTACATTGTCACTAGATGATTTTGGTACAGGCTACGCCTCTTTCAGTTACCTTAAAAAATTCCCATTTGACTCAATTAAAATCGATAAGAGCTTCATAGATCAGATGCTGAACTCAAATGAAGACTCTGAAATAGTTCGTTCGATTGTTCAAATCGCTAAGAAATTAGACTTAAAAGTGATTATTGAAGGCATAGAATCCGAAGTTCAGGAACAATTTATTATTGATGAAGGCTGTGATATAGGCCAAGGCTACCTCTATGGTAAACCGATGCCGAGTAAAGAATTCGAACACAGCTTAATCAATCAAAACTATTTAGGGACAACTCGATACGCTTAAAGCGCGAAAGAGTAGTTAGTTTTCGATTTAGGCCTACTTTCTCTTTACTCTATAGGTGGTGATTTTTATAATCGCCGCCTTTCTGTTTTTATCTTTCCCCCTTATATAGGCATTCCTCGTTATGGATCAGTTGACTGCAAAGCTTAAAAAGCTCGAAAAACAAAACTACCGTGCATATCAACAAATTAAAGGTCAATACGACTTTGCTGATTTTGAATTACACATCGACCACATTCAAGGTGACCCGTACGCGTCAGCTTCTCGTTTTCGCGCAACACGCGCGTGGTCGTTAACTGGGTTAGATTGGCTTAAAGAAAAGTCTTACGAATACCAAGTAGCGGCTCGTGATTTTATTGCACGTAGCTTCTCTGAATTCGCTAAACAAGAATCTTCCATCTCTATCGCTTTGACTGGCCAAACGGTTTTAGACAGTACATCGGTTGTCTTCACTGAGCACGGTATCGAACTTCGTTTCCGTATCAACCTACCTGCAGATGGACGTAGCATTCTTGCTAAGAAAGCGCTCAACATCATCACTTTCTACTTACCGAAGTTTATTCGCCGTGCAACGCTTGAGCGTGAACTGAACATCGATGCGATGATCGAACATTGTGAAGCTATTGAAGACCAAGAAGCGCTACGTGCTCAATTAAACGAAAATAATCTAGCGTCATTCGTTGCTAACGGCAGTGTGCTACCCCGTATCGCGGGTAACTGTGATCTTCCAATGAAAGATGCAGTTCCTTTTACAGCGCCAGAATCATTGAGCGTAACACTAAACACGCCAAACCAAGGTGATGTGACTGGCCTAGGCATTCCTAAAGGCATCACTTTGATCGTTGGCGGTGGTTTCCACGGTAAATCGACGCTATTGAACGCTGTTGAACGTTCTATCTACAACCATATTCCTGGTGATGGTCGCGAGGGTATTGTGACTGCCATTGATACGATGAAGATTCGTGCGGAAGATGGCCGATGTGTACACAGCTTGAACTTGTCAAACTACATCAACCATTTACCAATGAAGAAAGACACGTGTGATTTCAGTACTCAAGATGCGTCTGGCTCTACGTCTCAAGCGGCTTGGTTACAAGAGTCAATTGAAGCCGGTGTACAAACTCTACTTATCGATGAAGATACGTCAGCGACTAACTTCATGATTCGTGATGAGCGTATGCAGGCTTTAGTCTCTAAAGGGGACGAGCCAATCACACCGCTTGTTGATCGTATCGGGCAACTACGTGAAGAGATGGATATCTCAACCATCGTGGTAATGGGTGGTTCTGGTGATTACCTAGACGTAGCAAACACTGTAATTCAAATGCACGACTACCAAGCGGTAGACGTGACTGAAAAAGCAAAAGATGTGATTGTTCAGCACCCTACTCAACGTACTAATGAATGTGAAACGGCTTTAGAGATGTTTGCACCGCGTTCATTGAACCGCGTATCACTGATGAACATTCTTATGGACGGCAAGTTCCGTGTTAGCGCGAAGGGCAAAGAATCACTGCGTTTTGGTAAAGAGTTCGCAGACCTTTCTGCATTAGAGCAACTTGAGTCAACATCAGAGGTAAATGCGATCGGTTGGGCTTGGTTTCAGTTTGCACAAACGCCAGGTTGGTCAAATAATCCAGCGAAAGAGTTCAACACCATTTTAGAAAACGAGTGGCACGCTAACATGCCGAAATACGGTGATTTAGCAAAACCAAGAACGTTGGACATAATGGCTGCTTTGAACCGTATGCGTAAGTCTCAGTTCAAATCTTCTGACTAGGTTGTCTACAAGGTAGCACTGTTTCAACTTGCGGCTCTCATTAATGAGGGCCGTTTTTATATGGTGTCCCTCCTTGCAATACAAACTCTATAACGATTAATACATCAATAACGCTATTTTTTACGTCGTTAACAGCTTACTTATTGGGTGTGACTTAAGCCGATATCTTTCAATTAACTAAGTTATCCCAGACAATCCAAATCATGACACAGCTTTTACAATGCCCTAGTGATATTCAGATAAAGTTCAGCCTTGGAAAGTGTAACTAAATGTAACAAGTCGAGATATTGATGAACCACAAAGGCGTAAGAATTCGTGACCATAAAAGCGAAATAAACTTGTTTCGAAACCGAGTTATCGTCGCATTTATTGGGATTTTTATTTTCACCTTCGTCTTAGTTGGAAACCTATATAGTCTCCAAGTAAAAAACTTCGAAAGCTACCAAACCCGAGCGGATGGTAACAGAATCAAAGTACTGCCTATCGCTCCTGCTCGTGGGCTGATATATGATCGCAATGGCGTGTTACTGGCGGAAAACCAACTCGTCTTTGATTTGACCATGATTCCAGAGCAAACTGATGACGTTGACTTAATGCTCGAAAAACTCCAGAAATTCATCCCGCGTGACCCTGAACAGATTACTCGTTTCAAAAAACGTTATCACAACACACGTCGTTTTAAATCTGTGACTATATTGGAGAACCTAACTGAAAAAGAGATTGCAAAGTTCTCCGTTCATCAATATCAATTCCCCGGTCTATCTATCGATACCAGTTTGAAACGCTTTTATCCAAATGGTGAGGTTCTTACTCATATCTTAGGGTATGTGGCGCACATCAATGATAGCGATCTTAGAAAGTTGGGAGAACAAGGTATAGAAGCAAATTATCAAGCGACGACCGTCATCGGTAAGCTTGGCGTTGAGCGATATTACGAAGACATACTTCATGGCATCAAAGGTTATCAAGAGGTCGAAGTAAATAGCCGTGGGCGAATAGTCCGCACCATTGAGTACGTGCCGCCTGTTGCTGGCAAAGATATCGTGTTAAATATTGACCTTGAGCTGCAAAAATACGTCTTTGAACAACTTAATCACAGAACCGGAAGCGCGGTCATTCTCGACCCAAAAGACAACAGCGTATTGGCGATGGCATCTAGTCCTAGCTATGATCCTAATCTCTTTGTCGATGGTATTTCTAGTAAAGACTACCAAGCCTTATTAAACGATCCAGCCCGCCCACTGGTGAATAGAACAACCTTAGGCGTGTACCCGCCCGCTTCGACCGTCAAACCCTTTATGGCCGTTGCAGGCTTACAAGAACATGTCATTTCGGAAAACACAGTGCGTAACGACCATGGTATATGGCGAATTCCCGGTTCCAAAGCAAACTCGAAAGCTTGGCGAGACTGGAAACGTTGGGGACACGGGCCTGTTGATGTAACTCGAGCGATTGAAGAATCTGTAGATTCGTTCTTCTATCAAACGGCCTTTGATTTGGGCATCGACCGCATTTCTACTTGGATGAACCGTTTTGGTTTTGGTAAACCGACAGGCATCGATATCTATGAAGAAAGTAACGCCAATATGCCGACTCGTGATTGGAAGATGATGCGTTATCGCACGCCTTGGTACCAAGGTGATACTGTTCCTGTCGGTATTGGACAAGGTTATTGGACTTCTACTCCTCTGCAATTGGCTAAAGCGACCTCTGTTTTGGTTAATCATGGCAAGGTAATGCCTCCACATATTTTAAGAGCAACACTAGATCACGGTGAAGATTTTGATACGCAAACCCCCGTTGTGCCAAAACAGATGGAATCAATTGAAGAGGTACCCGATGAGATTTGGGACGTACCAATTAATGCAATGAGACTGGTAAACAATGGCAGTCGAGGCAGTGGTCGAAGAGCCTTCAAGGGCGCTGAGTATGTAAGCGGTGGTAAATCGGGTACGGCACAGGTTTTCGACTTGGCAAAGGATCAGGTCTATAACTCGAAGAAGCTAGCACGTCACCTACTCGACCACGCGCTTTATACCGCGTTTGCACCTTATGATAACCCTGAATATGTTGCGACAGTGGTTATCGAGCATGGTAACGGTGGCTCAAAAGTGGGTGCGCCATACATTCGTAAGGTACTCGATTACGCATTTGAGCATAAAAGTGGCGAAAGAAAAGATCACTCGTAGTGAAAACAAAGCCCCCATTGGTATCACTCACAATGGGGGGCTTTCTATTAGAGGTAACTCACGCAGGTAAGTGCTTTTCAATTATGAACTTCGTAGTACGTGCCATGCTTCACAGAGCGTCTGAAACTTGGAGGTATTGCCCTCATCTCTATCCGGATGCCAACGCAGTGCAAGGCGTCTCCATCGCTTTCGAATATCTTGTTGAGTCGCATCCAGTGGTAACTCGAATAAACTGAGCGCATTGCTTCTGTCCATATCCGTTTCGCTGCCACCGACAAACTTCTTGTAGCGCGTCCAAAACTCATTCAACAGTCGCTTTACTTCACCCTCATCAGCTTCATAGTTAAGCCAATTGACATAGTAATCACGCAGTGGGTCTTCAAGATCGATTGTATGAGTGCTGCCATGATAACGTCCGTTCATCAATTCAATGTCCATGGCTTGAACCTGAAGCCAGCTGTCAGGGTATAAGGTGTCTTGCAACTGATAGAGGGCATTCATGATTAAGAAGTTTTTTTTGAATAGCTCTTTTTCAGGCACGGGATCTAAGACTGGCACCAAGCCGAGATCGTTGAGATGCGCCGCCAAGGTATGCACTTTCCATCCACTCGGTTGTTGCTTAAGCACCTCCAGAATAGGCCAAAGCAAAGGATTCTCCATATGTGCCTGAAAAGTGGACCTAATACCTTGATGATTTGATGTAGCTGCTTTGTCAGACATAATTAAGTAAGCCTATTGACGTATATATTGAAGTAACTTGTTAATTGAAATCGATTCATGGTCACTTGTCGAGGTTCAAACAAATTAAATTTCACACAGTTAGATGTGTGAAAATCAAAAAAGCCAGCTTTACGCTGGCTCCTTACAATATACAATTAAGACGAATTAGATAACACCAAGTTCTCTTAATCGCTCCATTAGGTATTCGTTCGCCGTGTACTTTTCAGAGAGTACCACTTCTGGTTTCGGATGAAGGAAAAGTGGTAGAGAAATACGTGATTTCTCTTGACGCGCACCCGATGGGTTAATTACGCGATGAGTTGTCGATGGGAAGTAACCACCTGATGCTTCTTGAAGCATATCACCAATGTTGATGATCATGTTGCCGAAATCACATGGCACATCTAACCACTCATCATTCTGTGCTTTAACTTGTAGGCCAGGCTCGTTCGATGCAGGAAGGATAGTCAGTAGGTTAATGTCTTCATGAGCAGCAGCACGGATTGCACCTGGTTCTTCATCACCTTGCATTGGTGGGTAGTGAAGTACGCGAAGCAAGGTCTGTTGACTACCATTGATCATTTCAGAAAGTGCGATTGAGAACTTCTCTTGTACTTCTTGTGGTGCGTGCGCTTCAACCCAGCCTAGAAGCTCTTGAGCAAATGCGTTTGCGCGTTGGTAGTAATCTAGAATCTGTTCTTTCAGCTGTTCAGGAACCTGACCCCACGGGTAAACATGAAAGTACTCTTTAATATCTTTTACAGTGTGTCCCTTTGCAACTTCCGACACTGAAGGGGGAAAATATCCATCTTGTGTTTCAACATTAAAGTGGAAGTTTTCTTTCTCTTCAGAAATGAAGAATTGGTACCAGTTTTCGTAAATTGACTCAACAAGCTCTTTTGGGATCGGGTGGTTTTTTAGTACGCCAAATCCAGTTTCACGTAGGGAGCGAACAAATTGTTCCGCTGCGTCGTCAGCAAGATAATCGACAGTTTCCAGTTTCATGGCTTTCTTTCTTGTTATGTAGTGATTCAGGGATTTTATGGTTCGCTTTGCTGTAAATCAAACTTTTGTGAAACTCTCGCAATCGTTTGTCTAGATACTGGGCTATAACGCTTATTTTCAACAGGTTTGGTAAATCAAACCCAATTGAACAGCGTTCATTATTATGTAACTATATCTAAAAATTCTACGAGAGATTGATATGACAACAACGCCTCTTGCTAAAAATATCCCCTTGCTGTCACTGACAGCTCTTTACCTTACTGTATTTCTATTCTCTGCTATTGAACCTTTTTCAAGAGCGGTATGGATTGCAGAAATCACCCCCGCCCTTGGTATTCTTGCCGGTATATGGTGGCTTTCTACCAAGCTCACCTTTTCAAAGACGGCTTACGTTTTAATGTTTATTTGGCTAGCTCTACACACAATTGGTGCCAAATACACCTTCGCAGAAGTGCCCTTTGATTGGTTTAACAACATGATAGGCTCTGATCGCAATAATTTTGATCGAGTCGCTCATTTTGCTATTGGTCTTTATGCTTACCCGCTCGCTGAATATTTGATTCGTAAGAAACTAGCTCAACCAGTGTTGGCGTGTTTCTTTGCTCTGTTTGCCATCATGAGTGTTGCAGCAGGTTATGAGATTATTGAGTGGTGGTACGCGGAAATTGCAGGTGGCGATGAAGGTATCGCATTCCTTGGGTCACAAGGTGATATTTGGGATGCTCAGAAAGACATGCTTTGCGATACAACTGGAGCGATAGTCTCGTTGTTACTTCTCAAGCTTCAAGAGCGAGTTAGAGTTCATTGATACTAGTCTTTGATTCAGAACTTCAATAACAGGTCTGAAATGCCACACACAATTAGTGTCGTGGCATTTTTATTTCATCGTTACTTTACCGCCAACAAATTTGTAGGCTGGCGTGCCTCGAACTAAGGTATCGCGTGCGAACTCGATACCACAATCAGGGCAAGTACATGGCTCAGTCGTGTAATCTTCGACGATGCGTTCTTTAAAGCACTTTACGAGTGCACCTTTACCACCTTTCCGGTACTTAAAAAGTTGTGCCTTACATTTTGCGCAGAAAATCTGGACCGTTTTGGTCGGTTGTTTCTTGTTTGGTTTAGCCATAGCAGTTAATGATTTAACTCTTTATTTCTTAAGTTTAGGGGCGACAAGAATCAAGCTTATCCCCAGTAAAATGACGGTCGAAGAGATAACAAATTGCATAGTGACCGGCTCGGACAAGAGTAAGACCCCACCAAGTGTTGCGATAACAGGAACAGAGAGTTGCGCGATGGATGCAGCAACGGTGTTTAGTTTCTTCACAACGTAATACCACAAGCTATAACCCACGCCAGAGGCCACGGCTCCCGACAATACTGCGTAAATCAAACCTTGTTTGGTTATGGATATTTGTTCCGTGACGCTCGGAATGAAGGCTAGGAGACTTAACAATGCAAGAATGACTAACGAACCAAAACCAAAATTGGCCGTAGTCGATTGAAGTGCGTTTGTCGATTTCTTGCCTGCCAGTGTGTAAATGCCCCACCCAACCCCAGCTAAAGCCACTAATATTATGGAGATTAGATCCGATGAGCCTGTCGACTCTGTCGGCATTAATAAGTAAATGAGCCCCGCAACAGACAATAAACACCCAACCCACTCAAGCGATGACATTCTGTTACCAGCTAACAGGTGTGCAGCAATCATTGTGAATTGCACCGCGACAAACAACACCAAAGCACCAAGCCCTGCTCCTAGCGTTAAGTAAGCAAACGAGAAGCCGAACATATAAACCAGTAGAGTCAATATCGCGGTTAGATCAAACTGAGTGCGAACCTTGGTATAGATCGATGTGTTACTGTCTGATGCTTTAACTTGTTTGCGCTTAGCGTTTGAAGATAAGGTTAATAAAATCAACAAAGTGAGTGCTCCCGATAACATACGCACGATCGAAAAACTCAAAGGATCAATCGTTTGATCCACTAAAGCCCAACGACACAATACTGAATTGGCCGCAAATGCCACCAGCGTAATGAATGTAATAATCACGGTTTGCATTGTGTTGTCCTAATCGAGTTGTCTCGGGTTTCAATCAACTTCAGGTTTTACCCAAACTTGGCTAAAGTCGAACCACCCTAATGCATTACACTTAGCGTTTTGCAGTGTACCGCATTGGTCTTTGTTTACGCCTAACCAACAGTGGAACATCGGTATCAATTGATTACTTTGTACGAGTTGTTTACCAAGTTGTCTTGCTGGGAATTGTTCAAACTCACCGGATCGCCAACGATCAATCATATGGCACCACTGATCAAAATCTTCCGCAGGGCTCGATTCATCCAGAAAGCTGTAATCCATCAACCAGCAGGCCAACGCGTCATCTCGGTTGTTGGCAATACCCATTGGGTTAATCCAGATATCAACATTGTCGGCATGTGGAGGATCGGTTTCGTAACCGAAAAGTTCAACATCAACATTGTATTGCTTCAATACAGTGAAAATGGCTTTAGCAAGTGTTGGGAACATTGGGTGTTGGCATTGATACGCCAATTTTATGCTTGGTTTAACACTTGCTGGTGGACAAACAGGTACCTTTAACTTGATGTCATACCAACCGGGTTTGATCCCGTAAGCATGTAACACTCCCAAGTCTATAACTGTCTCTTTTGGAATATGTACAAACAAGTCAGAGGCATTCAACGCGTTCGACAGAAACTCTGCCCATGCTGGATCTTGTGCAATGCCCTTTTTTCTATTCAACAGCAAATACGTACAGCCCGGATCAAGCTCTACTTCATCGCTATCACCACGATCAGCCATTATTGGTTTAGAAAGGCTTGGGTAAACCATCGACGAATAGGCTTCATCAACAACCCAAACTTCCACCCGATCGATCAACGGCCTAAAACCAAAGTATCCATTGAAAGCCGTTAGAACGAGTTGTTTTTCGTCATTCTTTTCAATGCGATATGGGCCAGTACCAATTGGACGAATATCGTAATCTTCACCACGTAAAATCATCGGCAGAGTCACTTTTGCGACTGATTCGGTGAGCGCGAGGGGGAAATATTTATCTGGACGCGTTAGAAAGACATCAACCACACAATTTGCAGGTGATGAGACATCTTTAATATGAGAGAACATATTGAGCGGTTCGAGTAAAAGCAGCGTGTCCACGACGTGACTCGTCAATAGCGGTTCGCCATTATGAAAACGGACGCCCGGCCGCAAGAAGAATCGCCATTGATTGTCGTTAATCTTTTGCCATGAATGCGCGAGATCAGGCTGTAGCTGATCGTTCTCATCTAAGCGAGTTAACCCACTGAATACCTGACAAGCGATGTGTTGCTCAGAACGTCGCATCGATTTGGTTGGATTGAGCATGGAGAGCGGACGGTAGTAAGGTAAACGAATAACTTGTTCACCTTCTTGGTACTGAACGCCCAGGTAATTTTGAATAACTTGAGTAAGCTTTGCGGCATTGTGGTCAAGTACCGATAGCGCTTGCCCGATTTTACCTTCTTCTAAGTAGCGGCGTGCTAAGTTTTCACTAACATCGCACCGATTTTGCTTAAAGATAAGTTGAGACAATTTACCGCGACCCGCTGCAGGTAACCACTCTACCCAACCTTCTTCTTCAAGCTTGTTCAGTACCATTCTGGCATTACGACGCGTACAACAGAGCACATCTGTTATGTCGTCGAGCTGAACATCAGAATCTTTACCATCGAAGTATTCAAACAGAGTTTCAAATTGAACGCGAAGTCTTGGGCTGCTCATAAAGAGGAAAACTTATTCAAAGGATATTGAATTCAGTTTCCCTATTTTATGAGCCAAAATCAATCGGACTTATGCTATTTTACGGAGATATTGTGAATATGGTTTAGTTTAGTGGCCTTTATAGAGAGGAAAAAGCGGAAATAAACGCAGTTATAACCAGTAATTACATCACATCGCAGCCGATTTCATTGGCGATGTCACGAAGCTGTTGTTCGTTGTCTAATTTTATTGACCATTTGCACTCAGAGCCATTATCCGAAATCACGTTTGCCCCTTTTCCGATCAGCTGAATTGCATCAACTTGAGCTTGCAATGTGACTCGATACTCTCCATCCAAACGAACAACCAACTCATGCGCCGTTGCGATGACTTTTCCACTTTTAAACGTTATGACCATGGATTTCTCTAACTAAAATAAACAGTGTGTAAATGAGGTTTAATCAGGTGTGGTTAGGATGATTACTATGCCTCACCTTGCTCGCAGAACTAACGTTTATGCTTTTTCACTGCGATGGTCAAACGGCTTGTGCAAACCAAGCGTTGACGTTCATCAGTGATGTTTATCTGCCATACTTGAGTAGATACGCCCAAGTGAATAGGCTCGGCAGTGCCGATAACGTGCCCTTCGCGCATTGATCTTACATGGTTAGCGTTGATGTCTAGCCCTACGCAATAGTAACCATCGGGTACGCAGAAGTTTGCTGCTAGTGACCCCAGCGTTTCGGCTAAAACTACCGATGCGCCGCCATGAAGCATACCGAGTGGTTGGTGGGTGAAATGACAAACCGGCATGGTTGCCACCAAGGAGTTATCGTTAACCTCAGTGTAAACAATGTTGAGGTGCTCAATTAAGGTATTTTTTGAGGTCGCGTTGAAGATCTCTAGATCAACGGGCTTTTTCCAAATACTCATGTGGGTTCCTTAATTATTACTTTGTTAGTGCGTGAGCCTCTTTGATTAACACTAATGGTGTTCTAGCGATAATAATGGTCTTAAAGACAATAGTTATCTTACAGCTATTAGTTATTACGCAAGTTGATGTTAACATGCATAAAAACCGAATACACAGAGGATATTGTATGACGTCATGGACGAAGTTTGCCTCGCTTTTCACTCTTGCAGGCCTAACTGCGTGTAGCGCTTCCCCGACAGGAAGAAACCAACTACTTCTTTTTTCAGATAAAGATATGTCTCAGCTTGGAGCACAGTCTTTTGAACAAATGAAAAAAGAACAACCCATCAGCAAAGATGCCAAAACTAACGCTTATGTACAGTGCGTAGCGAACAGCATCACTCAATATATTCCTAAACAAGGTTTTAGTGAATGGGAAGTTGTTGTGTTTGATAGCGACCAAGTGAATGCGTTTGCCCTACCTGGCGGAAAAATTGGCGTATACACGGGTTTGCTTAATGTTGCGATAAACCAAGACCAACTGGCAACGGTTATCGGACACGAAGTTGCACACGTTTTGGCGGACCACAGTAATGAGCGTTTATCTCAGTCTCAAATCGCTAATACTGGTTTATCAATTACCAGTGTTGCGTTAGGAGCATCAGAATACAAACAGTACCAAGGAATGACAATGGCAGCCCTAGGTTTAGGTGTTCAATACGGGGTTATTCTACCGTATGGCCGAACTCAGGAATCAGAAGCCGATGTTGTTGGTTTAGAATATATGGCTCAGGCAGGGTTCGATCCTAAACAGAGCGTCGACTTGTGGCAAAACATGGCGAAAGCATCAGGTGGTAGCCAACCGCCAGAATTGCTGTCTACGCACCCTTCCCACAGTACACGTATCAAAGATCTACAGGCGACGATAAAGACGTTACCTCAATCGGGTTCACCAAGACCAAATTGCAAAGCGTAATCTAACATTTGTTTAGACGCTAAACTTCGAATACAAAAATGCCCTATCCATATTGGTTAGGGCATTTTTTGTTTTTGATTCTTGTTAAGTGCCAAGAATTTGCAATGGTAGGCTTAATAGCTGATCACCAGTAGATGCAAAATACCAGATAACACCGATCAAGCTACTCACTAGACCCACATACCAAACAAACGACACGACTTGACCGTATTTGTCTAATGGCAACAAGTGACTGTGGTAACGCCCTTTCCATTCGAATAGTATTTCCACACTGCCCATAATCAATAAGAAGCCAAACAGGGTCAAATTCAACTGATAACTCAGTACCACGCCAGCAATAGCGGCTGCAACACACAGGACAATACCAAGCACACTGTTCATCGAAAAACTGATACTTTTTAGTACATGTCCGCCATCGAGAGGCAAAATCGGTAATAGATTAAACAGGTTTAATAAAGCGTTAAATACCGCAAGCCCCGCGAAGAACATTTCGCCAGTCGCCCAGTACAACACCATAAATATCAATGACAATATCAAGCCAAACAATGGTCCCATGATTGAGATAACCACATCTTGCCAGCGTGTATTAATCTTTTCATCAGATAATGCCAAACCACCAAGGAATGGTATCAAATAAATGCCCTTGGTCTTCATTCCAAAGTATTTCATTGCTCTGATGTGCCCATATTCATGGAACATTAAACAAGCAATCAAGGCTAAAGCGAACTGAATTGAAAATAGCCATGAGTAAGCGGCTAAACTCGCAGAGGCAAGCACCACCTTGATTAACTTGGCACTCTTGAGGGCTTTCATTCCCAGCGACACCAACCCGATTAAGCTAAAACGCTTCTCTGGTTTTGGTGCGACAACCGGGGTTTGTTGCTCGATATCTTTGGTGTTTCTATTGCCTTCGGTAACGGTTTGGCCATTCACGGTCGCTTTATAGGTCATCTCAAACGGTTGCCACTGAACTGCCGCCTCAACGTGACACTGCAACGTTTCTTCACCTGCGCGCAGAGTAAATGCATGGGTTCGAGCGTCATCTTGATCTGTGGTTGCGTCTAATTGGGACACCAAAGTATTGTCCCAATACAACTGTTGCCACCCTGCCATTGACCCTTCTAAACGAAGTGGTTTACCAAGAAACTCTATCGCGAGTAATTCCAAACTAAAATTCCAATTTAATGACTTTCTAAATAAAAGAGCATTATGCCGATTTAGCGATTAGCGGTAAACACAAACAAATTTGTTACATATTGAGCTATTGAGCACTATTCGTACCGCAACGATGCATAAACACTCTGGTCACACCTCCAATCATTAATAAACTATTGATTATATTTGTATTATCGATGTTAAAGTGCCGCCCCTTTAAAACATAACCTCACAAAATCACAACTATTTCTTTGACTTTATATTAAACATGATTTTAACATGCCATTTACATTAGAGCTTCAACACCAACAATGCTCAGTGTGTTTTCAAACCATAATAACGAAATTCGATGCCCTAGGAGGGTCAAGGATGAAAACAATACAACGCTCTCTCGTTTCGCTTTCTGTGCTATTTGCATGCAATTCACTTGCGGCTGGCTTCCAAGTTGCTGAGCATTCTGCCTCAGGTCTTGGGCGCGCATTCTCAGGTGAAGGCGCTGTAGCCGATAACGCGAGTGTACTAGCGAGAAACCCCGCCGCAATGACCCTATTTGATACAGCCCAATTTTCAGGCGCGGTTTCTATCGTTGATCCAGAGGTTAATGTGTATGACGTGGACAATAACGAACACTCAAAAGATGTAGCACCACTACAAGTCGTTCCAGCAGCCTATTATATCAGCCCTATCAATGATAACTGGGCTTGGGGTATCGGTATGTTTACAACTTATGGTGTTGCAACCGATTACCCAGATGATATTTCTGTTGGTGATATGGCTGGCGATACTTCACTCCTTTCAGTCAATATCAACCCTAATGTAGCTTACCGCATTAATGAACAATTCAGTGTGGGTGGTGGTATTAACTTGGTATATGCACACGCAGAGTTAACTCGCCACAAAGGCTCACTTGCCCCGCTATTTGGCCCTGGCAGCAAGAAGTCAGACAACCTTATTGGTATGGAGGGCGACACGTTTGCTTGGGGTTGGAACATTGGCGCGTTATACGAGCTGAATGAAAACAACCGTTTTGGCTTTGGTTATCGCTCTAAAGTGGACCTTGACTTTGATGACGGTGAATTCAGCAGTTATGACTCTGGTATCGCCAACGCTGCAAAAGTAGATGGCCGTTTGCAGATTTCTCTTCCGTCTATTATCGAACTTTCGGCATTCCATCAGTTAAACGAAGCGTGGGCGATCCACTACGGCTGGCAACAAACAGACTGGAGCACATTTAAAGAATTAAAAGCAACCAGTAAAGATTGTGCTGGTGGAGTGTGCCTCTTCAAACCTGAAAAATACGAAGACAACAACAGATACTCCTTCGGTGGTACATATACTCTGAACAATCAATGGACACTTCGTGCGGGTATCGCCTATGACGAACAAGCCGGTGAAGCTACATTGAGTATCCCTGATAGCGATCGTTTTTGGTACAGCGCAGGCGTGACTTACGCAATGACAGAAAACCTGACCTTTGATGCTGGTTTTGCTTTCATTAAAAGTAAGTCTGGTTCATTTACTGAAACCGATGCCGCAGATCAAGAGATCACCTTTGATTCAGAAGGTACAGCGTACATCAGTTCCGTACAAATGAACTACACCTTCAATTAATTAGGATTAACGGAGTAAAACCAATGAAACATACGTTTAAACTATCGCTGCTTTGTTCTGCAATCCTACTTACAGGTTGTGGTGACGATACCTCTAGTTCAGGCACTTCTGATACCGTTACGTTTGAACCAGAGGTTCAAGCGCTTCTTGACCGCAACACATCGATTAGCTTTACATTGCAAGGTGCAGATGCAGACGTTCCTGCACCATCTTATTTATTGATGGATAGCGCAGACGGAACACTTGGCCTTCCAACAGGTGGTGATGATGCGTTGACCAATCCCCTCGCAGCCATGAACACAATGGATGGTTGGTCTACGTCTATGCCAATCGTTCTTAACTTCAATGGCGATGGTTTTGCTGACGGCCTTGTTACTTCTGGTGTCAGCGTTATTAAAATAAACCAACGTCTTACCGATTGGGATGGCGCTTCAAACCCAATCGAAAAAGTACTTACGCTGGGTACGGACTATGTTGTACAAGCGAGCGGTAATTCTCTATACATTCAATTTATGAACTCTTTGGACGAATCTGGCGAGTACATCTTCGCGGTAACTCAAGCGATTCAAGACGTAAACGGAAATCCTATTGGTACATCAGGAAGCTACGCAACAGGTAAAACGAAAGAGATCGTTTATGAGACTGGTGACCTAGCTTCAGTACAGGCAGCCACGACAGCAGTTGAGGGTATTTTTGGACTCGCAAGTGTCAACCCTGCTGATATTGTTTACTCATCATGGTTCAGCACACAATCTGTAGGCGATACGCTTGCCGCAGTAAAAGGCGTCACGGCAACCGGTTTTGCTACTGGTGCTAATACGTTAAATACTGTGTACAAAAACGACGCAAATGAAGGTGCAATTGACCTTTCTACTGCATATACTCTGACAATGGGGACGACACAAGATTTTATTACAGCACTTGATGCTGATGAAGACTTTAACAAGTACGTTAGTGACTTGGATGCAGCTAAAACAGCAATCAAAGGCTTATATGCTGGCGCCGCTGTTGCGGTGAATGTGACGCAAGGTGTGGCAAAACTGCCTCATTATATACAGAAAGGTGCTGACTGGAACATGCAACCAATGGTTTCTGCAATGCCTAGCCTTGCAAAAGTCAGTGCTGCACTAGCGGATGAAAGCGAACAGGCAAATATGGTTCAACAGCTTTCTACAGGTGTATTTGCCGATGACCCTGTAGATGTCACTAAGTTAGCTACGGAACCGACAGAGCAGTTAAAGCTTGTTGGTTCGACTCTGTATCTAACGGACGGAACACAGCTGGATAGTGACCGTATTATCAGTCGTTATTCACCTGTACCAGTGGTCAAATCACTCGAAGACGTCGAGTTCTTGTTGTTTACACCGCAAACTGGCACACCTACAGATGTCGTGATTTATCAACACGGTATTACATCAGCAAAAGAAAATGCGTACTCTTTTGCGTTTAATATGGTAAAAGCAGGTGTTGCTGTTATTGCAATCGATCTACCAATCCATGGTACTCGTAGTTTAGATGATCAACGCTCCGCCAACGTAGATGTACTGGCTTACCTGAATCTTTCTAACCTTGCAGTGGCGCGTGATAACCTTCGCCAAAGCGTACTCGATGTACTGGGTTTACGAGCAAGCTTGGTCGTTTCTGCGCAAGCTGGCTTATTAGCTAAAAGCCCACTTAGCGGCTTCAATCCAATGGCTGGTTCAAAAGTTAAAATGCTTGGCCATTCGCTTGGCGGTATCGTTGGCACTTCAGCAGTTGCAGCCGCAAACAATACGTTGGGTAGCCCGACAGCTGATGCACTTTACACGTTCAGCGGTGCATCTATCCAAAACGCGGGTGGTCAAATTGGTAACCTGCTACTTGGGTCGCCTAACTTTGGACCCCAAATCAAGCATAACCTAGCGTACGCAGCTTCAACAGATTACGCGAGCTATGCAGATGCATCATGTGCAGACTTGTCTGACAAAGCGTGTTATGAGGCATTTGAACAAGTAGCGAGCGAAGCCCAACTAGCGGCACTGAATACTGGTTTCTCTAGCTTTATCTATGCTGCGCAAACTACGCTGGATACAGTTGATCCATTTACCAATGCAAGTGACCTTGTCTCAAGTGGCTCACTATCAACACCATTCTTCATGACAGAAGTAGATGGTGACAATACCGTACCAAACAATGTTGCAAAAGCACCATTTGCGGGTACTGAACCTCTTGCGGCTAAACTTGGATTAACAATAGTGAACAGTGCTAGCACGACGGTATCTCCTTCTGCTAGCTTTGTTCAGTTTGATGCGACAGCAACACACAGTACGTTTGCATCCCCTGGGGGAACACTAGCTGACTTAGACCATCATGTAGAAATGCAGATGGAAAATGCTGACTTCCTAGTGGATGATTTGCTAATTGGTATCACCAATACCTCAGTACTTAAGTAAGTATATCTAGCTATACCAAAGCCCAGTTTCGGACTGGGCTTTTCATTTCATCGCTACTCAAACCCACTAATATTTCTTCTTTGTCTAACTCACTTGTTCTAAGACAAAAATATCTATGCGCGTATCGACCTTAATTGCTACTTCACTACTTCTTGCCGCTTGCGGTATCAGCTAATATCTTACATCTCGGATCCTCTTGAGTTAGAATATTGTAGGATCTCGCTTTTAATTCTTTAATACCCTTTTATTTTTCGGGATAAAGTGGATAATACCGCCACCAAAAAACATTACTAATGTGAGTCCATTATGTCTTCTGAAGCTACGATGCTAGAACGCTGCCAATCTAAATGTGAACTATGTGGTTCTGATTCTTCTCTTACTGCATACGCAGTACCGCCACACAGCCACGTAACAGTGGATCACGGCATCATGGTATGTGACAAATGTCTTGGTGAGATCGACGATCCTAAAGACATCAACCACTGGCGTTGCCTAAATGACAGCATGTGGAGCCAGGAAGCGCCAGTTCAAGTAATGGCGTGGCGTCAACTTACTCGTCTGAACACGGAAAGCTGGGCTCAAGACGCGCTAGACATGATGTACCTTGAAGAAGAAACATCAGTTTGGGCACAAATCGGCATGTCTGCTGATGACAAGCCTCTTGACGTGAACGGCGTTGAACTTAAGAAAGGTGACGACGTAACAGTAATCAAAGACCTGCCAATCAAAGGTACTAACCAAGTGATTAAGCAAGGTACTGTTATCCGTGGTATCAGCGTTGGTGACGATCCTAAGCTTGTTTCTGGTAAAACAAACGGCGGTCAATCAATGTACGTAATCGCTGAGTTCTGTCGTAAGAAGTAATCTTACTTCAAGAAAGTGATAGAAAATGAAAAGGCGCTAATGAGCGCCTTTTTTACATTCTAAATTGCCAACAAATTAAAGCAGTTAACATTCTTACCCATTAAAGCTATCAATAAGGTGCTCTCGATAGCGTTTGATAACTGACACCAAAGAGCCTTTTATGTCGCAGATCTGTTTTGAATGCGGACACCATAAGGCAAAACCAAACTTGAACCCTTCCACCATCTGCGCAGAATAAATCGGCTCGATTGAGTGTTTCGAAAATTCAGAATCAGTAAAAAATGCCTTAGGAAGTAGTGCCCATCCTAGACCCTCTTCAAGCATTTTAATAACTAACGCGAGCTGATCAATTTCTTCGTAGTCAGAGCTCACGATAACCTTTTCAGACAGCCCTTCATCAATTAGAGATTTTAATACGAACTGTTTAGAATTCCTGAGTGCCACTAAGACCTCATCTCTGTTTACATTAGAGAGCTCTCCGCCTCTTTGCCCGAATGGGTAAAACTCAAAGTGCCCTAGGAATGTAGAATCTAGACTATGCATTGCCCTACTATGGTGAACATTCACAAGTCCAAAGTGATATTCTCCACTTTGTATCCCTTCCTTAATTTCGTTCTTATTCTTAACCAAAAAATTTACTCGCATCATCGGAAAGTCGAGTTTTAACTGCTTACGAATATCAACGAGTACGCGTTGTGGAATGACACTCGAGTAAGCAATAGTAATGTTCTCCAATCCACCATAAGACAGGCTTAACGCAACCTTATCAAAAGTCCTCGCTTGCTCAATCGTCTGTTTTGCATAGTGGTAGAGCAGATGCCCATCGTCGGTTGGCTCAACAGAGCGACCCACTCTTTTAAAAAGAGTGACGGCGAGGTGATCTTCCAAGTTAGTAATAACTTGTCCAATGGTTGTTCGGTGCTTATTAAGCTTTACTGCTGCTTTACTAAATGACAATTGCTCATAAACGGTCACAAACGCGAGAAGTTGTTCAATACTAAAATTCATTCTATTGTACTGGCTTCCTTGATTATCAATTTCATCTATGACGAAAAGATCAGTTTACTACTTTTTGACAAGAATAAAGTCAAATTCGACAGGCTAAACGAGCTTAATTTGTATAATTTGCAACCGACCCTCATCTATAGCGACCATAATTCGGCGACTTTTGATGGACCCAATCCTCTATAAGCGATTATTGAAATTACACCAACTGCATTATCGTCATATCTATCGGAGCGAATAGAGAACAACACAATGAACACAATGCCACATGAACTCGTGTGGGGGGAAATCTACTTTCCACCGCTGTTACTGGTTATCGCACTCGCTTATATGTTGACGGTCTTAACAGGCTCAATCGCAGTTAGGCTCGGACTACATAAGTATGTCGCGTTTCCTGCATTAGCGGAATTGAGCTTAATCGTTATTTTTACTGGCGTTATTGGCCAATTCATTCCCATTTTATAAGGCCTTCTCCTTGATTAAACGTTATCTCATCACATTACTATTGTTCGTTGCTGCAGGCTTTGTGGTTTATAGCTATTACCAATCTTATACCAGTAACCCTTGGACAAGAGATGGACAAGTCAGTGCCTTCATCGTTTCTATTACTCCACGAGTCACTGGGCAAGCTGTCAAAATCCACGTGGATGACAACTCTAAGGTGTCTAAAGGTGACCTTCTTTTTGAAATAGACCCTAGCATCTATAAAGCGGCTTATCGAAAAGCACTCGCAACACAAAAACAGGCGCTTGCCTTGCTCGCCAAAGCAAAGAACGAAGAGCAACGAGCGTTGAACTTAGAGAAAAGAACACCAGGTGCCGTGTCCGTACTAACTCTCAACAACTTAAACAATGCCGTTCAAACAAGCAGCGCAAACGTCGAACTAGCAAAAGCCAACGTTGAAGAAGCGGGTTTGAACCTTGAATACACAAAAGTCTACGCGCCAACCAACGGTTACATTACTAACTTAAACTTACGTGAAGGCTCTCAAGTGGTTGCAAACTCGCCAGTTGTAGCATTAATCGATGAAGATAGTTTTTGGATTGAAGGTTATTTTAAAGAGACCGATCTCGTAGGGGTAAATCCGCAAGATAAAGCAATGGTCACACTCATGATGTACAAAAACGTTCAATTGAAGGGTCATATTAAAAGCATTGGATTTGGTATTGCTAAACAAGATGGCAGCACAGGCAATGATCTGTTGCCTAATGTTAACCCTAACTTCCAATGGATACGTCTTGCTCAACGCATTCCTATTAAAGTCGAGCTGGACAAGGTACCCAAAGACATACAACTGCGCGTTGGCATGACTGCCTCTATCAAAATTATCAAGTAATTGGGTGATGCTTATGTTCAGTACGTCTACAAAAGAAGCAATTAAAGCCGCCCTTTCAATTGTTATCGCGATTTGTCTCGCTCTATGGTTCCAATGGGAGAAACCCTATTGGGCAGCGATTGCCGTTGCAGTAATGGCATTGAACGAAAGCTTTGCCCACTCAATTAACAAAGGTCATAACCGGTTAATGGGAACCCTGCTAGGGACTGGTTATGCCTTTTTCTTAATTGCGATGTTTTCACAAGATCGCTTTCTATTCCTAACGTTTTTTACTTTGTTTCTAGGAGTATGTATTTTCATGTCGAGTGACGAAAAGTATGGATACATATTCTCGATAGGGTTCGCTGTATGTTCGATCATCTCTTGTATGGGCGGTTTCGATAGCCAAGTAACGTTCTACTTTGCGGTCTTACGTATACAAGAAACGCTGCTTGGCGTTATAACTTTCTCCATTATTTATCGCTTAGTGTGGCCTGTAAATACGGAGCAAAACTTTGTGCAGCGCTTTGAAGTGAGTAGAGAAACATTGATTACAGCAATGCGCAATACAGAAAGCTTAGATATAGAAGCCTTAGAATCCAATATCGCTAATATTGATAAACTTTATCAGCTTTTAGATTTACCATTAAATGGCAGTTATCATCTCAAAGAGAACATTAAAGACTGGCGTTTACGCATTAATGAAATGGCTCACATTCAGGCTCGACTACTTGAGCTTGCTTCTGATGAGCTCGAGCCCATTATTGACTGGTCAAGTCTGATTAAAAATATGGAGAGACTAGAGTTAATCGCACCGAAGTTGTCATTGATTGGTGATGTGTCGAATGTAGCCTGTAAGAGTCGAGACTTCACTTGGCATTACGAACATCGTACCTTTGTTCAGCATCTGAATGAGGATGGGAGAAAAGTATTACAAGGTGTATCAATGTTTGTAACGTCTCTATTGATTTGGATATATTTACCAGTACCGGGTGGTTTTATCTTCCCAATGATTGCAGGAGTATTTTCTTCCGTGTTACCGACGATGCCACCCAGTGTTATCAAGGATGCTTTTTTCGGTGTGCTAGGTACTGGAACTATTATTTTGCTTCAATACATCTTTATTATGCCGATGATGAGTGAGCTATGGCAGTTAGCACTATTCTATTTCATTAATTGCGTGGTGATATGGAAGGTGTTCGCAACACCTAAGCTTATGATTCATAGAATACTTGGCATTAACTTGTTGGTTGTTCTGACATCTGGTGCTCTCAACCTCACGCCAATATACCAGATTGAAACACCATTGCTGATGTTAACCACTATCCTAATCTTATTGATGATCTCCAAGCTATTCACTGATCTATTTAGAGTAAAATCCAATTGCTAATTGGAATTACTCACCAAGTCTAAGCTCTAAGCGTTTAGCAAAGCAGCGATGTATATCGGTACAATAAAAACACAAAAGGCGCAATTAAGCGCCTTTTGAATGTCTTGTTTACTGACTCTCGATCAGTTGTTGTTCAGCCACACATCTTGATTAGTTTGTGCTTTTTTCTTTTTCTTCTTTTTACCTGTGCCAGCCGGTGGCGCAACGGGTTTCAATGCTGCAACCAGTTCAGCGGTTGTTTCTTCATCCACTTCAAAGCCTTCGATTTGCTCACGCTCAAGTCGAATTTTGTTCTTCTTCTCGATGATGGTGAAGTGATGGTAGTCTTCGTGATCGATCAGCGATAACGCAAGGCCAACTTCACCTGCACGACCACTTCGGCCGATACGGTGCATGTAGTCTGATGGGCTACGCGGTAAGTCAAAGTTGATTACTACTGGAAGCTTTTCGATATCCAGACCACGTGCCGCGATGTCAGTTGCGATCAGAACGTCGATCTCGCCAGATTTAAAATCTTCAAGGATACGAGTACGTGAACCCTGCCCTTTATCGCCGTGGAAGACTTCTGCAATGATGCCGCGTTTGTATAGCTTATCTGCTAGGTGCTCACAGCTGTTTTTCGCATTGACGAAAATCAAAGCTTGGCGCCATTCGTGTTGCTGAATTAGGTGCGCTAGCAATGCTGTCTTACGGCCTTTTTCTACTTCAAATACACGCTGAACCAATGTGCTCGCGTTGGCACTTTGAAGTTGCACTTCAATCGGATCATTCAATAGTTCGTGAGTTAATGTTTTAACTTGCTCAGGGAACGTCGCAGAGAACAACAAGGTTTGCTTCTTGCTCGGCAATAGTTTCAAGATCGCGTCGAGTTCTTCTGTAAAACCAAGGCTTAGCATTCGGTCAGCTTCATCAAGCACTAACGTTTTTACTTTGTCTAGCTTGATTGCGTTGCTTGAAATGAGATCAAGTAGACGACCCGGTGTTGCCACCAAGATATCTGTGCCGCCACGTAGCGCCTGCATCTGAGTATTTACTGATACACCACCAAACAAACAAACCGTTTTAATCGCGCCATTGAAATGCACAGCGTAAGATTTAACGCTGTCTGCTACTTGCTTAGCAAGTTCACGCGTAGGAACCAAGATAAGGCCAGAAACAAAGTTACCTTTGCCTGAACGACGGTCCAGAGGTGCATCTTCATGAATCTTTTGTAACAGTGGAAGTGCAAATGCTGCGGTTTTACCTGAACCGGTATTTGCGCCTGCAATTAAATCGCGTCCTGCTAACACACTTGGAATAACTTGCGCTTGGATAGGCGTTGGCTGTTGGTATTCAAGCTCAGATAAACGAGCCATCAAAGGTGAGATTAAGCCAAGATCAGAGAAGTTGGTTGGTGTCGTGGTGTTAGTCATTAATTGCGGAACTCAAAGCTAAAATAATAGCGCGCTATATTAACGTATTTCAGCAGTATTACGTAACTAATTTGCCCCCTTTCCCAAAGGTTTAAGCGATTAAGCCCCAACAAAGCAGTCCAAGATATGAAGTAATCGATTTCAAGTGAGTTGTGAACACGGTATCAGCTTCACGTTTATGTCGCTTGCCTCTTTTGAGAACCAATTTTGTAAACGTGCACTCAAATTCAGGTCCCCTTCTTTCAGATACAAAAACGCCAGCTTCTGAAGCTGGCGTTTTAAATTCTGTATTTCTTTAATTCTATGCGTTTACGCTAAAATTAACGGTTGATACCGATATCGCGTTGCATGTGACCAGATAAGTCGCTTGCGTAGTAACTGCGTGGAGAGTTGTCTACGAAAAGAATATCGAAAATGTGTGCAATCAATCCTTTGAAGTTAACCGCGTAGGTCTTCTTATCCATAGAGTTAGGAACAGCGATAGTATTCATTTGTACTGCTTGAGCCATGATTGCCTCTCTATAAATGTGTTTGTGTGTTTCGTTCTGATGACAATAATAATAGGTGATCTTTTGCAGGTTAAAAAATGACTAAAATTGGATATTCGAATTAGTTTTTCTAATAAAACAAACCATTAACAATGCCATAAAATAGATATGCACGCTATGTGAGTATCAATTCAATATAGTGTTTAAATCATGCATTTAGTACAAATACCCCACAAACAACAGTGGCCAATGTCACAGAAAATTTACATAAATAAATTTTCCACTTCATCAGCCACGTGTTCATTATCGACTTTTCGATAAGTTATATTTGTTTTTAATTTACTTGTTCAATGCCTGGCTTCTTCGCATAAATCGACGCTATAACCGCAATCATCATAGTCGAAATCAGCACCGCTAGAGACCAATACGTTGGGATAGCCCACTCACTGTCAACCAATAGCATTTTCACACCGATGAACACCATTATGAATGCCAGTGCCGGTTTCAAGTAGATGAACTTGTCCATCATACCTTGCAGTACAAAATACAACGAACGAAGGCCAAGTAACGCAAATACGTTTGCCGCTAATACCAAGAACGGTTCTTGTGTTACCGCAAAGATTGCAGGGATAGAGTCCAATGCAAACATCACGTCCATGACTGCAATCGCACCAATCACCAACATCATTGGAGTGAATGCCCATTTAGCACCCTGTTTAACCATTAATGCAGGGCCATGGAAACCCTCGGTTACCGGCATCACTTTACGAAGTAGCTTTTCAGGCAGTGTATTCACACTCTCTTCTTCGCCCTTGTCTAATGCCAGTTTAATACCCGTACCAATCAAGAACGCAGCAAACACGTAAAGTACCCAGTGGTATTCCGCCAATAGCTGTGCGCCTAGTGCGATCATAATTGCACGAAGCATTAATGCACCAATCACGCCCCACAGTAGCGCACGAGGTCGTAGATGCTCAGGAACTTGGTATTGAGCAAAGATCATCGCGAAGACAAACAAGTTATCTACGCTCAGTGATTTCTCTAACAAGTAACCCGTAATGAATGACACTGTTGCTTTTTGCGCTGTGTAGTCACTGTTCGGCGCATAAATGTCCCAAAATAGGTAAATAGAGCCAGCAAACAAAAACGCAAGTACAAACCAGAAAACACTCCAGATTGCCGCTTTCTTAATGGTGACGTTACCGCCACGAGTCTGATAGATATCAATAGATACGAGAATAATCGTCAGCAGAAAAAAGCCCGCATAAGTCGTCATAATCGGCGAGGAAAAAAAGGATTCACTGTTGGTAGATAATAGAGATTGAGTTGAGTTCATTATTCCTCCGGGCGGAAGAACTGTATAAAGACCTTCCGCAAACAAAGCATATCAGGTTCCATTACGGATCTTGACTGTGATTGCGTTGGTCTCGTTGAAGTGAAATATGGGATTTCACCTTTACATACCGGATAGACACTTGGCCTAACGAGATGACGATATGTAAACTTGCGCTAACTACTCCCCAAACGCGACGATCATAATCATCTCGTCGTATTTCGTCTATAGAAAATTGACATAAAAAGCAAAAAAGGAGCTATCTGCTCCTTTTTTATGTCTGTAATATGCTGATGATGTTGCACGCATTGCAAATGCTGACTCCACTGTTACTCAACAGCGAGCACTTATTAATCACCGACTACTTTTATAAACCGGCCATAGGTACTAAGTATACCAATGCAGACCAAACCGATACCCAACCAACAACCGCTGCCGCATCCAACCAATCTTGCTTATCCATTTTTATCCCCCACAGGAAACACACCTGCAGGAATAACGCATAAATAGTGCCAATTTTATAAATCAATCAATAGTGACATACTACTTTGCATTACTTAGAACATTCTAAGCAATTCATCGTTTCATGTTGTTGTAATGACTCAGGATGATCCTGAAGAAACTCGATGAAACAGTCTGCCATTGAATCTGTCGTGACAGTTCCGTTACCTAACATACCTAAAACGGCGTCATAGCCCTCCTTCCCTTTCATGGTATAGGCAGAAGAAGTACCTTTATACACTCGATCGCGGTTCACGGTTTGCCACCCGGAAGATTCTGAATAAATTTCCAAGTGGTGAATACGATGGCCTAGCGGTGCCTCTTTGTAATAACAAAACCTCAAGTTATGAGTATAAGGGAAACTACCCGACCCAGTACCAATCACTCCATTGTCCAAAGCATTGTTAATAGCCCCTTCAAGCATGTCGGCAATCGTTTTTCCTCTCACTTTGTACATACCAATAGGTACGGCAAACGGTAGTAATTTTCCGGCAATGTCGGCAACCGAGACATCACCACTATTTAGCGAGTTTCTGACTCCTCCAGAATTATGGATAGCAAACTCGACTTCATGCCCTTTTTTATTCATTAGGTAGTGAAATGATTGTGCGACTAACGGTGCTAGTTGACTTGGGCCTTGTTCATCGGGAATTCGTACATGGCGCAAGTTATTCTCGACGTAAGTGATAACTTGTTGCTGCAACTTTCTAACTTGAGGTTGGTACTTATCGGTCAAGATACTTTGAAGTTCAGGATCTTTTTTGCACACCACGATATTAGTATGGTTGTTCAAGAACTCACATGCCATATCGTGGGCATCGTCTTGTCCAACTTCACTCAATTTTGCGTCGATAAATAGCCGACGTCCTAATAGCAGTTCGTTCTTACCATTAAAGTGAGTGACTTTACCTTCTGTATCGAACTCTATTTCACAGTGACCTATGCTCATTGCATGGAAACCCGCTTGTACAACATAGGTGTCGCCAATTTTTACGCCGTAATCATCGTCTTTCACTAAACCGATATCAGAGAAGTCGCCTTGCAAGCGGTGACTATGGCCACCCACGATCACGCCGATTCCTGTTACATTTGCTGCTAATTCCAAATCAGCTTCATAACCAAGGTGGCTCAGTAACACAATCTTGTTGATGCCCACCTGGTGAATCTGTTCTATCGTGGCTTTAGCGGTTTCTAATGCATTTTCAAATGGGGTATCAATATCTGGGTTAGCAATGCTCGCCATCTTATCGATGCTTAAGCCGAATATGGCGACTTTCTCGCCATCAAACTCTTTCGTTATAAAAGAAGCACTTCGAGTCTCAGTTAGGTAAGGCTTAACAATTGCGTTGTCCGCTAGGGTATGAGTTTTATTGATATCCTCATTCGATAAATTCCAGTTACCAGCCAACAGTGGGAATTGAATTCTTTTCGCGAAAATCGCAACCGGTTCATTCCCCATGTCTAACTCATGATTACCAAGCGTCATTGCGTCTATATTCAACGCATTGAGCAAATCAGCATTAGCCTTTCCTTTAAACAATGAAAAGTACAAAGTGCCTTGAAAGCAGTCTCCAGCGTGTAAAAACAGAGTACCAAACTTCTGACGTTTAGCGTCTTGCTCAATTTGCTTAAATCGAGTTGAAATTCGCGCAAAACCACCAGTACTGACATAAGGTTCAATGATGTGGTTGTTCATTTTAAGTGATAGCTGTAATGAGGTTGGTTCAAAGTATGAATGGGTGTCATTGATGTGTGCCAACACTATTTTTATTGGCTTGTTCTTTTTAGTCATATTTTCTTCTCTCTTTGTCCCTTCATACTAGGTCGAGAATAATGACAGAATCGTGAATTTTATGAAACTGAACGGAAAAAAAATACTCAAGATAGCTATAAATCTCATTTTGAACCGTACAAACAAAGAATAGTTTTTGTGACCAGTGGGCATACCGGCCTAGTAATTTTAGATTATGATTAAAGATATTTGTTAGCTTTCAAACAATTAGCAGAGCATTCCGTTAGGAGTAAGTCTATGCAACTAGAAAGAATTGAGATTTCTGGCTTTCGGGGTGTCAAGCGTATGTCACTCGCGTTTGACGAACTAACCACGCTTATTGGTGAAAATACTTGGGGTAAGTCTTCATTATTAGATGCCCTTTCCGTCGTTCTCCCCTCTGACGGAGTACCATATCAATTCGAAATGACTGATTTCCATGTCGATTATTCGATTTCACACCCACAGTTTCAACACCTTCAAATTGTTCTCGCGTTAAAAGCCAACGACAAAAACGAGCTTAAAGCGGGTCGTTATCGCAAACTTAAACCGATTTGGGTTCAAGATGAATTTGGTGTCAACCGTATCTATTATCGAATCAGCGCAACGTTAGAACAGTATGAAACGACAACACATTACGCATTTTTAGACTTAGATGGAAACCCGCTCAAGCTTCACCACTCAGAGAAGTTTGCCCAAGAGTTAATGACCTTGCACCCTGTAATTCGCTTACGAGATGCAAGACACTTTAATCGCCCTTTCCATCACAAAGCAGTCAGCAACGTGGCTCATGGCAACAATGGCAATGGTCGCCAGGCGAAAATAGAGAAACGGATTGATAACACCTGCCGTCGACTTATGGCAATTCCCGGTCACGTCAATAAAGGCGAAATGCGCAGTAGCTTAGAGTCGATGCAAAACCTCATAGAGCATTATTTTTCATTTAAAAGCGTTTCTCGCAATAATCCAAGGAAGCCACGGGATGGTTTACGTTACTCTACAGGAGCAAATGAAAAGAGTATTCATCAGATTGTCGAAGAGACCAAAAGTAAGCAAACTCGCTTATTGTTTATGGGTTTACTTAATGCCTATCTACAAGCTAAGGGGCCGACTGACTTAAGACGGTGTGCCCGCCCTCTTTTGATCCTTGAAGATCCAGAAGGTCGTTTGCACCCAACGCATTTAGCTAGAGCTTGGAGTTTAATGCAAAAATTACCCATGCAGAAAATGCTCACGACTAACAGTGGCGAATTACTATCTGCTGTACCACTTCAATCGATCCGCAGGTTGGTTCGTCAGTCTGACAAAACCATCGCGAACAAACTCAATATGAATCACTTCAGCAAAGATGAACTAAGACGAATTGGTTTCCATCTTCGCTTCCACCGCCCTGGTGCTTTATTTGCTCGATGCTGGTTGCTGGTAGAAGGTGAAACTGAAGTTTGGTTGTTTAATGAGTTAGCCAATCAATGTGGGTATAATCTTGCAGCAGAAGGTGTCCAGATAATCGAATTTGCTCAATCAGGGCTTAAAGCACTCATCAAAGTAGCACAAGAATTTGGTATAGACTGGCACGTAGTAACCGATGGTGATGCCGCAGGAAAAAAGTATGCGGCAACGGTCCTCTCAAAGCTTGGTAACGATCAAGCACGACACCGTCTAACTGAATTGCCAGATAAAGATATCGAACATTATTTGTATATGAACGGGTTTGAGAACTTTTTTCGTGACATGGTTAAGATACCTTACGATCACCCTATCCCACCGAAAAAAGTCGTCGCTAGAGTTCTCAAAAAACACGCGAAACCAGACCTTGCTCTTGCCATCGTTTCTAATTGTGAAAGCCGGGGACAAGAGTGTATTCCGATACTACTAAGGTGGACATTAAAACGTGTGATTACAATGGCTAATGGAAACACGTAATATCATTTTCCTACCCCAGGGAATAAAAAAGGCACACCAAAATAGGTGTGCCTGTATAACTATTTATACAAATTAATTGGGGGTTATCTTGCAAGAGTTCACCGTCACTAGAGCAGCACCTACTTAACGAGTTAAGCCTTCGCTTGCTTAGCGTGTTGTTCAACAACTTCCGAAGATTTGCTTGATTTCTCGTGAAGCCATAGCCCCGTCGCTTTCATTAAGTATCCAAACACACCACCAAGCAGTAAAGATGGTACTACAAGTTGCCAATCGCCACCTGCGGCAAACGTTGCACAGCAACCAATGAAAGTTCCTGGGATATAACCGAGCCACGCTTGTTTTGCTTGAATACACATAAAGAAAGCGACAATAGCAGTAATCACATAGCCTAAAACCTCTAACCCTACGAAGGTCGAGCTTTCGATTATCACCATTGCCCAGAACACGCCTGTCATGTTGGTCAATAAGCTACCTGCTAATCCTTTAACGCCGCCTGTTGGCGATGCAAAGTAACTGGTGCAGCCTAAGAAGCCAGCCCATGACAATAATCCCAAAGAGACAGCAATCCATCCCCACAGACCTGACAAAATACCTGTTGTTAGTGAAATCGCGACTAATGTACTCATACTATTTCTAAAGCCTAATTACGCAATTGAACGCAACCGGATTTAGCCTCACTTAAAATCAAGTAAGCATATTATGGTAAGAACGCCTTCTTTTGGCTGATCGTGATCACATTAATAATGTACACGAATGTTCCCATATCACTATATAGAGACCGGAATCGTTTATTCAACATATTTAGTTATCAATGATTATTATCAATTTATCGCTAGAGAACTGACGGTTTGCCTTTCATCATGCGCTTACCTTCGCGCTTAATACACTCGGCAAGTGGATTTTCTGCCATGTCAGCACGCCAAATAAATGAAAGCGTACGCTCCATTTCAAGCTCTGGGACATTCAAAGTAACAAGCTGACCTGATTCAACAAACTGCTCGACATCAAGATAAGGTAAACACGTTAAATATGGACCGTTTGCTACTAAGCTTCTTAAAACAGGAACGTGTTCATACTCTCGCCACACATCAAGATCACCAATTAAATGATGAATAGAACTATCAAAAACTTTGCGAGTACCCGAACCATGTTCGCGCAATACCCACTTCGCTTGCTCTAACTGCGCCAAACTCACACGTTCACGTTTCGCAAAAGGGTGATGAGCGGATGCAACGACCGTTAAATGGTCAGTACACCACACTTCTTGATGAACTCGGTTGTCATCACAACGACCTTCGATCACACCTAAGTCATATTGATAATCTAATACGCCATCGATAACGGCATCGGTACTTTGTACCCCAAGCGAGATTCGCATCTCTGGAAAATCGTTATCAATAATACTGATGAGGTCAGGAACGAGGTGTTCTGCCGGGGTTTGGCTCGCGCCTAATTTGAGCTCTCCACTCAGTAAATGCTGCTCGTAGAACCCCATTTCGATTTGCTGCGCATCTTGCAGTAAACGCTTCGCTTTTGGCCTTAGCCACATACCCCAATGAGTAAGAGCCATTTGCTTACCCTGCCTTTCAAATAAAGGCCTGCCGAGCATTTTTTCCAACTGTGCAAGAGACATACTTGTCGCTGATTGAGTCAACGCCAACTTGTCTGCGGCATGACTAACACTCCCGGAATCTGCCACTGCATCAAATACCGCGAGTTGCTTTAATGAATAACGCAAAATTCATCCTTAATGCTTTTAATTATTTGTGTCCTGCTGCTCGTTTTTTTTTAAGCCGATGAGCAATCAATTTCATTCTACGCGTAACCAAATCTATATCAATAATTTTGATGTGGTTTCTAAAAATTATCAATTTTACCTCAACTCCTCAACTCCCTAATCTGGAATGGCAGGACACAACGAAGCCTGCAAAACATCACGGATTAACCGAGTCATTAACACTAGGAATTACACATGACGGATTGTTCAAGGGGGGAATATGGTAACCAGTACTTCTGAAAACTATCAACTGTTCTCACCAGCACAAATGATGGCGGAAGCAGAGAAGTTTTCCTTAAGCAAAGCAAATAAAACCAGCAGCATGACAGTGAGTTTGGCGATCATGGCTGGTGCATTTATAGGGCTGGCTTTCTTATTCTACATCACGGTAACCACGGGTAGCGCTAATGCTGGATGGGGGTTGAGTCGCTTAGCCGGCGGTCTTGCATTCAGTATGGGTTTAATCTTGATTGTGATTTGCGGTGGTGAGCTGTTTACCAGCTCAGTTTTATCAAGCATCTCATGGGCTAACAAACAGATTACTTTCACTAAGATGCTGTCTATTTGGGGCAAGGTTTATGTCGGCAATTTTATCGGTGCCATGTTCCTTTTGGCTCTAGTAAGTGCAGCAGGCTTGTATCAATTAGATGGCGGGCAATGGGGTTTAAACGCTCTAAATATTGCCCAACACAAGCTACACCACAGCCCTGTTCAAGCTTTTGCTTTGGGTGTGCTTTGTAACTTATTGGTGTGTTTAGCCATTTGGTTAACGTTCAGTTCTGCTAACGCCATGACCAAAGCGATGATGACCGTATTACCCGTAGCAATGTTCGTTAGTTCAGGCTTTGAACACTGTGTGGCGAATATGTTCATGGTTCCACTAGGCATCACGATTCAAACATTCGCACCAGAAAGTTTTTGGATGCAAATTGGCGCAGCACCAACCCAGTACGCAGACCTAAACATCATGAAATTTGTCACCGCAAACTTGGTGCCAGTAACAATCGGCAACATAGTCGGTGGTGCAGTATTGGTCGGCTTAGCCAATTGGAGCATTTATCGTCGCCCACAACTTACAGCAGCAAAAATTACAACAATTACACAAACAACAGAAATTACGTCAGTTAAGGAAATCACTATGAATACAGCAACGACTATCAAGCAAATCATGAACACTCAACCAATTACACTAAGCGTAGAAATGCCTACATCAGTGGCAATTGATTCACTTTTAGATGCTCAACTTGTTAGCGCTCCAGTTTGCGATGTTGAAGGTCGTCTAGTGGGTATCTTCTCTGTTCACGATGTAATGGTTGACCTTTGGTGCCAAGACTACATCCCAACTAAAGGCCAGAAAGTCGTAGACCTAATGAGCCGTGATGTTGTAGCTATCGACGCAAACGACAAGTTGGTTGATGTGGCTGAGTTCCTCTGTATCGACAAAGAACAACTGTACCCGACGACAAGTATGGGCTTCGCAACTCGCTTGACTTCTCTTTCTCTAGAAGAGCGTGCAAAAGCGATGAAAGTGAGCCAACCACATATGCTGCCGGTATTGGAAAACGGTGTGATGGTCGGGGTTCTAACTCGCATTGAGGTGATGCAAGCACTTCGCCCAATCTACGGTGACCGCCTAAACGCAGTACCAAAAGCGGAACTAGAAACGGCTTAACTGGTTAATGGTTTATTTAACTTGTAACCAACGGTTTAACTAGGAAGCGTGCAGCCAACGACTGTTTGACTAGGAAGTGGTTAGTAACTAGGACAAGGTTGAACAATTAGGGATTAGTTGTTCGCCTAGACAAATAAGTCATGGCAACGTTGACTGGCTAAAAGTAAATGGTGGCTTAAAGCGCAACTAAAGATTTGACACAAAACAGATCTAAACGCGTGACCATTTACCATAATAAAAAGGCGCAAAGTGATAACTTTGCGCCTTTCTCTATTTCTAACTGCCGCTTTCTAAGTATCTACTGAACTTTGATACTACATAAAGGTTGATACCAGTCAGCATTTATAGCTAGATTATTTCTTTACACCTTCAACGTGTAATTCCATATCTACATAGCTTGAAGCGCCCATTACTGGAATGTTGAAGTCAGCAAGTTCTAGACGAGTTGTACCAACGAAGCCAGCACGCTCACCGCCCCACGGGTCTTGACCAGCACCGATGAATTCAGCTTCAATAACGATAGGCTTAGTTACGCCGTGAAGTTTAAGGTCGCCCATTACTTCTAGTTTACCGTCACCTTTATCAACCACTTTTGTGCTGTTGAATGTTGCGTCTGAGAATTTGCCTGCATCAATGAAGTCAGAGCTACGGATGTGCTTGTCACGTTCTGCGTGGTTTGAATCAAGGCTTGTTGTATCAATAATTACGTTTACTTTTGATGCTTCAACGTTGCTTTCATCAAATGAGAAATCACCTGAGAATGTGTTAAAACGACCTTGGATAAAACTGTAACCTAGGTGGCTAACTTTAAAGTTAACTGAAGCATGCGCACCTTTTGTATCAATCACGTAATCAGCGGCGTTCGCAGCGAAAGGCATTGCCATAGCAAATGCTAATCCTGTAGCGATAATTGACTTTTTCATTTTGAAGCTCCTATCATTTTTCGTAGCGTATCGTCTTTGTCGATAACGTGGTGTTTTATCGCCGCTAAGGCGTGCACTGATGCCATGATGATCAGTACCCATGCAGCATAGTAGTGAACCGTACCTGCGAGATCAGATTGGTTTGCAAACAGTTCACCCATACTTGGTACAGTGAACCAATTGAATACTTCGATCCCGCGGCCATCTGATGTAGAAATCAAATAACCTGAAATAAATAAAACCGCTAAATTGATGTACATAAAGCCGTGAGCAACCTTCGCTGCTGCAACTTCGTAGCCTTTACCTTCCACTTTAGGTGACGCGGTAACTAACTTCCAAAGCAAGCGGATAACAGTAACGAGAGCCAAAAGAATACCTACCGAACGGTGGTAATCTGGCGCTGTTTTGTACCACTCGCTGTAATATGAAAGATCAACCATCCACAAGCCTACACCAAATAGTCCAAAAATCGCGAGGGCTGATACCCAATGCATCGCTCTTGCTAAGGGGTTGTAATTTCTAACGTTATTGTCCATGAATCTATTCCGAATATTAACGAGTAGTGTAGTTTCGAAAAGCGTACCCTACACCAAGTTTGTGTAACATATTATTTACCAAGCTTTACATTAATTACATCGTTCCAAATTAAACGAGTTATTCAACTTTTTTGAACAAGTTGGCCATAGAGGTTAAATTTCAACGATTTGCTCAATTTCATAGAGCTCGTCTGATATGTCTAACATTTTACGTTCCATTACTTTCTGAGCGTCTTCTACCCCCTTGTTGTAGTAAATGGCCCCAAACTTTTTACTTATAAAATCAATCAAAAACTCAGTATCAAACTGACCAAGTTCTACATCAAGCTCATCTTGCAGGTACTTTTGAAGGGCATGGGTTAGCTCAGACTTTTGTTTCGAATCTAATTGAATGGTCATGAATACTTCCAAGTTAAGAGTAAATAAGTCAATCAAGATCAGCTGACTACACTATAATTTCGCTAACCCAATGTACATTTCCTAATTAGCTATAGTCTTTCTAACTGATTAGAATTCCTCATAATTTAGAATACAGATCAGCTAAGTGCCAGTGCTATCCATAAAAACGGCTAGGAATAGCTAATTTTGATAGAGAGATCAAGAACTCACACTTTGCTAATAGGTAAAGACACAACAATTACCGTACTATTGCCCATCAATAAAATAGTAACTATGTATAAGGGACTTCATTGTTATTAGATCTCGTGATTAAGAGCGTCAATCAGTTTCAAGATGATTGCCTAAAACTCTGTGAACACCATTATCCTACCGTACATAATCAAGGGATCAGTGAGCATCACATAGGGAAAGCTTTTGCCAGACGAATGGATCACACCTTCGTTAGCTTTAATCATGCGAGTCATACAAGTCCACTCGAAATGTTTTCTTCCGGTGATGCCCCTCGACATTTCCGAATTTCTTCTGAGATAGGTACCGTATGGACGATCAGCCATCATATGGTGAGTGCAGGTAAAACCTGTCGTAGAAAGTTAATGTTAGACATTCATAATTGGCAATCAGAGTATGGGTTTGCTATCCAACCCAATGACCTTTTAATCATTGTCTCTGATCATTGGATAAGCCGAGGCAAGAGCAGTGGTGAGCTCTTACATTGGTGGATGGGCGCACTCCCAGACGAGATCACTGAATATAGCCAACAAGGCATCACACTAAGAGAGAGTGATTCTCAATTCGCTACTGATTTAAATAATAACTTTAGTATCAGCCCATGCTTTATTAAATTCGGTCACCCGTTAAAACGGTCAGGGAATCAACAGTTAGTCCGTAAATACTTGCAACTTTATGCTGTACTCCAATGGCAGTGAAAATACGGGTCAACGTTTTGATTTAATAATGAGAGTCAGTCGTTGTACCTTTATCTCGAACGAAATTTAACCACGAAAGGTCAACACGCCCTAGTCACCGCTTGCCACTCTTACGTGTTAACAAATCACAGGTATAAAAAAGCCCAGTCAAAACTGACTGGGCTGGCTTAAAAGAATCTGTTTTAAATCATTCCCTAATAACCCGAAGTGGACGGTTTGATTCTATATAGAATAGCGAACATCACTGGTACTACTATTAGCGTTAGTACGGTAGCAAAGCCTAAGCCTGCCATGATGGTAATCGCCATCGAGCCGAAAAATGCATCGAATACCAAGGGAATCATGCCCAAGATTGTTGTTAGTGCTGCCATAGATACCGGCCGAACACGACTGATCGCACTGTCGACAACCGCTAAATATGGGTCTTTACCTGTTTGTAGCTCACTGTTGATCTGGTCAAGCAATACGATACCGTTCTTCAGAATCATGCCACTTAGACTTAATAGGCCTAGGAAAGCAGTGAAACTGAATGGCATATTAGTACCTAACAGACCAATCGAAACACCAATGATAGAGAGTGGTACCGTAAACCAAATTACTAATGGCTTACGAACCGAGTTAAACAGAAGCATAGTGATGATAAACATCAACAAATAACCCATTGGCAGTGAACCAAATAGCGATTCTTGTGCATCTTTAGAACTCTCGTACTCACCGCCCCAACTAATGTTATAACCTGCTGGTAAATCGAGTGCTTCAACCTTTGGTTTTACTCTCGCAAACAAGCTAGCTGGTGTTTCATCACCCAATACATCGTGATCAGCCAGAACCGTTAACGTACGCTTTCTGTCACGACGTTGAATCAGTGGCTCAGACCATTGAAGATCAACCCCATCGATCACTTGCTCTACAGGAATATAGGTTTGCAGTGATGGGCTCCAAATCTTCACATTGTTCAGTGATTCAAAGTCAAAACGCTCTTCTTCAGGCAGGCGTGCCACGATAGGTAACATGTGCGTACCATCACGCAGTAGACCGATGTTGTAACCACCAAACGCCATCTGCAGAGTCTCAGACAGATCCGTCTTTGAAATGCCAAGGCGACGAGCCTTTGATTCGTTAAACAGTGGCACGAGCTCTTTGGTGCGTTCACGCCAGTCGTGACGCACATTTCGAGAACCAGGATCCGCCAACAAGATGTCTTCTACCTCAACAGCAATGCTGCGAAGGATCTGCGGGTCTGCTCCACTAATGCGAGCTTCGATTTTTGAAGCTGGCGACGGGCCAAACTCAATCAGTTTAAATTGGAACGTCGGTTGTTCAAATTTATTGGCCAAGTCCTTGTCTAGCCCTTCTAGGACTTTAAACATGGTGTCTCGGTCAGTCGTTCGTACCTGCAGCTGACTGTACGCTTCGTAACTTTTCTCTGGTTGATATGTCAACGCAAAACGTTGCATGCCCTGTCCAACCGTTGTTGTCACAAACTCAACGTCGTCTTGCTGGCGAATGTAGCTTTCAACTTTTTCTGTCTGCTTGATCGTTTCACGAACATCGGTGCCTTCCGGCATCCACATATCTACGTAAAACATGGGCGTATTTGATGGCGGAAAGAACTGCTGCTTCACCATACCAAAACCAACGACAGAAACTGCTAATAGCGCGACCATACTAACTACAGTAAGCCATCTAAATCGAAGTGCTACTTTCAGACACCCACCGAATACAACAAACAGAATGCCTTTGTATGGGTCTTCGTTCTCATCAACCTTGTCTTCTTCTTTAAGCAAGATCTCGGCAAGGAATGGCGTTAGTGTTAGTGCAGTTACCCAACTCAAAAACAATGAGAAGCACAGTACCCAAAACAGTGAACCCATGAACTCGCCTGTCGCATCTTTCGACAAACCAATCGGAGCAAACGCTGTGATAGCGATAATGGTCGCACCTAACAGTGGCCATTGTGTTTGCTTGACGATGTCTTTCGCTGCTTGAAGCTTGGTTTTGCCTTTCTTCAAGCCAACCAAAATACCTTCAACGACAACAATCGCGTTATCCACCAGCATACCCAGTGCGATGATCAAAGCACCTAGCGAGATACGGTGCAGTTCAACATCGTTGTAGTCCATCAATATGAACGTACCGAACACCGTCAGTAGCAGTACTAAACCGATGATCAAACCACTGCGTAAGCCCATCGCGAACAGAAGTACGATGATAACAATCGCCACCGCTTCAACGAGGCTGATCAAGAAATCAGCAACGGACTTGTCCACTTCTTGTGCTTGGTTGTAGAAGTAGTTCAGTTCTACACCCGCTGGTTTAATACTTTCTAGGCGATCAAGTTCTGCATCGAGTGCTTTACCAATTTCAACCACGTTTACGCCTGAAGAGAATGCAATACCTAGGTTGATTGCGGGTTTACCGTTGTACGTTAATACATTGCCCGGCTTTTCTTGAATACCGCGAGTCACTTCAGCGACATCTTTTAAGCGAATTAGGTTACCCGTATCACGACCATGAATGATTAAGTTTTCTAACTCTTCAACCGTGCTCAATGTACCGTTAGGTTTGATCGTTAGGCTTTGACCATTGAGCATTACTTCGCCTGCCGACACCACACTGTTTTGTTGTGCTAACAGTGACGTAACCGTCGACATGTCTAGGTTCAATGCGGCTAAGCGTTCCAGAGACATCTCAACAAACAGTTGTTCTTGTTGGTCACCCGCAATACTGACTTTACCAACACCATCAACCAGTTCGACTTCACGCGTTAGGTAATCTGCGTACTGTTTTAGCTCAACGTAATCATAGCCGTCCCCCGTCAGCATGATCATCACACCGAATACATCACCAAAATCATCAATGATCTGAACGGAATTCACACCACTTGGCAATGTTGGCTGTAGATCGTTGATCTTGCGGCGCATTTCATCCCAGATTTGTGGCAGCTCGTCGGGCCCGTAGTCCATCTTCATGCTAACTGTAATTTGAGACATACCGTTCGAAGAGGTCGATGTGATCTTATCGATGTAAGGCAGCTGTCGGATCTCTTTTTCAAGTGGATACGTCAACTCCTCTTCAACTTCCATTGACGTAGCGCCAGGGTAAGTTGAAATAATCATGGCATCTTTAATGGTAAAAGCTGGGTCTTCTAAACGGGATAGATTACCAAAAGACGACACACCGCCAATGGCCAAAATGACTAGAAACAGCCAGCTGATTACTTTGTTTTTTATTGAATATTCTGCGATGTTCATTCTGCTTTTCCTGACAATTGGATTCCGTCACGGAGTTTTCTTAGGTTCGAGTTTACGAGTCGATCACCTTGCTCAACGCCATGAGCGATTAATGCGCCTTGGCCACTGATCTTGTCGACTTCTACTTCGCTTTTGAATGCTTGTCCGTCTTCTATTTTCCACACATAGAACTGATTCGCTTCAGAGCCCGCTTCTAGCGTTGTCATTGGTAACTGGTAGCCTTGAACATCGCTCAGGCCCGCTTTCGCCATATCCACATTAACCGTAACGCTCGTGCCCGGCAGAATTTCACTCTCAGGCTGCTGCATCTGCATCCAAAACTCGTAGGTACGTGATTGTGGGTGCAGTTCACTGGTGTGCTCTAGATACGTCAGTGGATATTGACCTGTGTGACCGCCAAAGGTCGCCTCAGGACGATAGCTATTTGAACGCATGTCTGGGCTAATTGACGCCAAGATCGAATCTGATACTTGAATTCGCACATACACCTTGTCGTTCTGGTACACACTCAGTAGTGTTTCTCCAGGCGTCGTATTTTCGAACCGTTGCTTATCGACAGTTGAAACAGTTCCTGAGAATGGCGCTAAAAGTTCTGTGTAACTTAGCTTACGTTTTGCCGCCGCCAAATTCGCCGATGCGAGCTTGTAGTTAGCCGTCAGTTGGTCGTGTTCTGATTGCGATAACATTTCGCTGCCAAACATCTCAGTACCACGGGCCAACTGTTTGCTCGCCAGTTTGAATTGAGATTGAGCATCAGTCAGATCTTGGACGTACGTTGCATTATCTAAGGTGGCTAATAACTGCCCTTTTTCGACGTTATCGCCCGCTTCGACTAATACTTGTTGAATCTCGCCTGCTAGCTTAAATGCCAAGGGAGTCAATTCAGCTGGCATCACCTGCCCATTAAAACTTCTGAACTGATTAATCAGCGGCGCGCCAACTTCAAAGGTAGAAACCAACAAAGGCGGTTGTTCACGATGTACAGCTTCATTGTTACAGGCTTGAAGTAACAGAGCCGATGCGACAACAACTGATAATTTTGAAAGGTTCATTAAATACCGCCCTCTCGAAGCCAAGCTTTTACTTGTTGTCCGTCTGATAACACATCCACACCTGCTTCAACGATAAGGTCGCCAGACGACAATCCGTCGATAACCTTGCCTTGCTCATCAAGAAGGACTTGTACTTTAGAAATCAGTTGAGAGTCAGGGTTATAACGCCATAGTTCACCATGGCCTGCGTCTTTGTTTAACCAAGCTGAATCCACAATACCAATGCCGTAGTCAGGTTTACTTTTTTGAACTTCAACTTGCGCTGTCATACCAGAAAGTAGATTGATGCCTTCTGGCTTTTCGATAGACACAACCGCTTGGTAGCTGTTGGTGTCTTCATCTGGTTGCGTTGAGATTTCTTTAAAGCGAGTCGGGATACGAATGCCGCGGTGACTGTCCATCACAACCCACATGTTTGAGCTCGTTAGATCTTGAATAGAACGGTCTTCAAGCTTTGATACTGGAATAGAAAACGTCACATCCATTTCACTGTGATTCAAAATATTCAGTACAGGCTGCTTTTCTGCGATCAATTGATATTGCTTTCCAAACACCATCGATACTACGCCATCGAATGGAGCAACTAAGGTAGTGTAGCCAAGGTTTGTTTTTGCTTGGTCCAACTCAACTTCAGCGGCAGTAAAGGTGTTCACGGCTTGGTCGTAGTAATCAGTACTGACCAGTTTTTTCGCATACAACTCAGAAGCTTGTTTGTATTGGCTGTTCGCCAGATCAAATTTAGCTTGAGCTGCATCAACGGCAATACGGTAATCCGTCGCGTCTAATACAGCTAACACCTGACCTTTCTTCACTTCTTGCCCCATACGAACATCGAAGGTTTCTATATCTCCGCCCACTTGGAAAGAAAGTGCCGCACGGTCGGTTGCATCAACCTTTGCAATGAAGCTATCAAGATCGATATCAGTCTGTTGCGGGATTTCGAACAGCTTGACTGGCTTGATTACCTGCTCATTTTCCTCTGACTGAACTTTGTCACATCCAGTTAGAGAGCCTGCGAGCAATAGTGCTGCAATAACAGCTCCCATGCGCTTGCTCGATATGGCATTGATAGACAAATTGGACTGCATGATGTCTCTCCGTTAAATTATTATGATTTATTACACAGATGGGCAGTATATTTAATATTAAATAATTCTCAAGATTTACTTTCCAGTTGTGCAGTATTTTTTATTTCAGTAAAAACAGTGTAGAATGTGGTAATCAGGTAATTATGTGAAATGAAGATGACCGAAAAGAAGCAAGGTAGAAGAAGTGCAAAAGACGCCGAAGAGACGCGTTTTTTGATCATGAGCGTTGCCGCAGACATGTTCTGTGATTTTGGCTACGATCGTGTATCACTGCGAAACATCAGTGAAAAAGCAGGCGTATCACATAGCCTTATTCGCCATCATTTTGGTAGTAAAGAAAAAATTTGGCATGCGATAAGTGATTGTTTACACGTATATTTTCAGTCTTACATTAGTAGAATTATGGAAGAGCTTCCCAAAGACGTAGCACCAAACATTTCTATCTATTTGTTTAGCATGCGCCTTTTTAGCAACATGATTCACTCACGCAGACCAATGCAGCTCATTTCTGATTCAGTCCGCCAAGAAGATCACCTAGTTGATTACTTTATCGACAACGTTGGCGATGTTGAGAAAGAAATTAATGGACTGGCGAAACAATATAATGATGCTAATCCAGACAAAATGATCAATATTTATGAAGTTAAGTGGCAAATGATCATGTATGCACATGGTGCTGTGTGCCTAACACCATTTATGGAAAGTACGTGGAACGAAGGTGAAATGGAAGCAACTCCAGAAGAAGCCTTGCACATGCATTGGCAGTTGTTCAATACACAAATGGTCAGTAAGTTTAATGTCGACAGTGAATGGGTGTTGAATCCAAGATCTATTGGAGAGCTGATTTATGATGTGCCTTGCGTATGGAAGTGTAATCCAGAACACCAGTAAACCGATGTTTGAATATATCTTGGTTGTAAATTAGTTTACTCGATAAAAAATGCGCCGTTACAGATCCTACTGTAACGGCGCATTTTTATTTGTGTCGAACTTAACGTAGCAATACTCCAGTATTTTCTGGTCACATTATCGGTCCAACATAACCAATTATTGCTTACGTAGAGTACGTAAGCTGCACCAGACATCGCACATAAGGCATTGGTCGATTAAAAACCTGATCTTACAAACGCTCCATTTCCCCCAAGCCTCGAGTACCCCTTTTTCTCCGCGTAACCATATGCATGACACAATATTTTAATTGATTAATTCTCGATGAGAACTGTAACTAAAAACTAACAATCGATGGAATTTCAATCATAAAAACGGTGTGAACCACAAAAATGAGCCACACTTGTAATGATTGACATGAGAGGTATAGATTCAGCAAGCATGCTAAATGACATCGTTTAAATCAAACACAGCCGCAGTGGTGAGTTGCAACAGTTTTAAACGCAGGTCTATCGACCTAGTGGAAGGTAGAAATACCTCAACGTCTCCGAAGGCCCATAAGGCGTCGGACTTTTAACAAGGAGAGATTATGAGAGGCGTTGCTTTGCATTTTACACTGGATGAGTTCCAGGACCGATTAACAAAAGTTCGGCTGTCGATGGAAGAACGAGAATTGGATGTCCTTATCATTCACGATCCTTCTAACATGGCATGGCTGACAGGTTACGACGGTTGGTCTTTTTATGTACCACAATGTGTCGTTGTGGGCTCCGCTGGCGAGCCGGTTTGGTTTGGGCGTTGCCAAGATGCAAATGGGGCGTACAGAACTGCGTATATGTCGGCAGAAAACATCACCTATTACCCTGACCATTATGTTATGAACCCGCCATTACACCCGATGGATTTTCTGGTAGAAGCCGTACTAGTTCCGCATCTTTGGGATCGCGGTCGTATCGGTGTAGAAAAAGACAACTATTACTTTAGTGCCACCGCCTATGAATCACTCATCACTCACCTACCGAATGCTCAACTTCTCGATGCTACCGGGCTGGTGAACTGGTGTCGCGCTGTTAAATCCGATCAAGAACTCGCTTACATGTACCGTGCGGCTCGCATTGTTGAAAATATGCACCGTGTTGCATTCGATATGATCGAGCCAGGGTTGCCGAAACACCACCTTGTCGCTGAGATTAACCGCCAAGCGGTGCTCGGACATGAAGATCATTTTGGCGATTACACGGCGATAGTGCCCCTTTTGCCATCTGGTGCTGATGCTTCTGCACCTCACCTAACGTGGGACGATAAACCATTCAAAAAAGGCGAAGGTACTTTTTTCGAAATCGCTGGGGCGCACCGCCGTTACCATTGCCCACTCTCTCGCACCATTTTTCTTGGGGAACCAGACGACAAGTTTAAACGTGCCGATGAAGCATTAAATTTAGGTCTCGAAGCAGGCTTAGAAGTGGCAAAACCCGGTAACACCTGCGCCGAAATCGCCAATGCATTAAACCAAGTTCTCGATAAAGCAGGATTCTCACGAGAAGGCGCGCGTTGTGGTTATCCAATTGGTATGAGCTACCCACCAGATTGGGGGGAGCGGACCATGAGTTTACGAGACACCGATAAAACCGTATTGAAAGAAGGCATGGCATTTCACTTTATGCCGGGACTATGGTTTGAAGATTGGGGGTTAGAAACCACCGAAAGCATTGTGATCACTCGTGATGGTGCAAAAACCCTGTGTGATTTTCCACGACACCTATTTATTAAACACTAATTTTTCAAACCTTAAGTTCAGTGAACTAGGCTTAAGAACAAGAAGGAGTTGATATGCAAAAGACCTCGATCACAGCCACCGTAGACTTTGACCGAGAAGGCGTACAGCACGGTTTTTTAACGCTACCCTATTCCCACGATGACTCCGCTTGGGGAAACATCATGATACCTATAACCGTGATTAAGAATGGTCACGGTTCAACATCACTACTTACTGGCGGTAATCATGGTGATGAATACGAAGGTATCACCAGCCTACTTAAATTAGCAAACTCGCTTCAAGCTGAGCAAATCCAAGGCCGTGTTATTATTGTGCCTATGATGAACTTACCTGCGGTACAAAATGCTTCGCGTACGTCATCTATCGATAAAGGGAATTTAAATCGCAGCTTTCCCGGAAACCCTGTTGGCTCTGTGACCGAGAGGATCGCAGATTATTTTACTCGTTACTTGGTACCCATGTGCGAGTTTGCATTAGACATTCACTCTGGTGGTAAAACGCTAGACATCGTACCTTTCGCCGCAGCCCACCGTCTCGACAACCTCGACCAAGAAGAAGCATGCATCTTAGGTGCAAAACTGTTTGGCGCGCCTTACACCATGATATTGCTCGAAATGGACACCACTAGCCTGTACGACACTACCGTCGAATCTCAAGGCAAAATATTTGTCACCACAGAACTCAGAGGCGGCGGAACCAGTACCCCAGTAACCATCGCTTATACCGACCGTGGAATCCGCAATTTCTTACGTTTTTCAGGCAACTTATCTGGTGATTACGAAAGAACAACCCAGCCAACCAAGTTACTTGATATGCCCGATGCAAGTTGCTACGTGCAAAGCCAGCACAATGGCATCGCCGAATACTTATTTGAGCTTGGCGACACCATCAAACAAGGCGATGTTTTGATGAGGATCTATTCGACCGAGCGCACAGGGACCGCCCCTATCGAATACAAAGCTCAACGTAGTGGTATTTTTGCTGCACGTCGTTTCCCCTCCATGGTGAATACTGGTGACACTGTCGCCGTGATCGCTAAAGACTGTGGCGAATGGAACTGATTGGTATTTTACAGGGAGAACCATTATGCGCCTCGATCGCTACGACATAAAAATTCTACAAATACTCCATGACCACGGCCGTATCACCAAATCTCACCTTGCCGAGGCCATTAACCTATCCGTTAGCCCTTGCTGGGAGCGTGTTAAAAAACTGGAAGAAGCAGGCATTATTGAAGGTTACGGTGCAAAAATAAATACCGATGTTTTGTTCAAACGAACGTCGGTGATGGTTGAAGTCACGCTCAAAGAACACAGCGCCCAAGCATTCAAACGTTTTGAGAAACTGGTTCAACACTCACCAGAAGTCACGGATTGCTATGCCACAGGTGGCGGTGTCGATTACATCCTCAAAATTCAGGCTGAAGATATCGATCAATATCAGCGACTTATCGACAACTGGTTGGAGTCGGAAGTGGGTATTGAGCGCTACTTTACTTACATCGTGATGAAAACAATCAAACGTGATGCAGACAAATTAGAAGTCAAACAAAACGTCTTGTTCTAAAAGAGAAAATACGCTTAAAACGCAACCAGAAAATTCGTCATATCTAACGATGCGGAAAAGAAAATTCTGATGGTTTAAACCTCGGTATCAGAAATTATTCCGTTCACTTCTCCACTACAGTTTAACGATGGACACGATGCTGGGAGAGGGACTCATGACAGCACTGCACAGCTTACATGCAGAGGAATTAAAAGCCTCGCACGACATGATGGCGATAATGAAAGATGTACGTTTGGTGAGAGGTTTAGCGTACGTAAATGGCAAATGGGTAAGTGGTGACCAATTTCACCCGGTGGTTAACCCAGCGGATGGTACGGTCATCGGCTACATCACTAAGCTATCTCAACAACAACTCTATCAAGCGATTGATGAAGCCGATCAAGCCTTTCGTCAATGGCGAAAAATGCAAGCAGAAGAACGCGCTGAAATTCTCATGTGTTGGCACGATCTGATTCTAGAATCAAAACAAGATCTCGCTCGTTTGATGGTCATGGAACAAGGCAAAACATTAGGTGATGCTTTAGGTGAGATTGACTACGGCGCCTCCTTTATTCGTTGGTTTGCAGAGGAAGCACGACGTAACTATGGCGAAACCATCCCAAGTCATATTCCGAATGCGCAACTGTCGACGATGCGCGAACCGATTGGTGTCGCTGCATTGATTACGCCATGGAACTTTCCTAATGCCATGATCACACGAAAAGCCGCCGCGGCATTAGCGATAGGCTGTCCGGTACTTATCAAACCCGCTAGTGAAACACCTTTTTCCGCATTGGCCTTGGCTGAATTGGCGGACCGAGCTTGCTTTCCACCTGGTGTATTTAACGTGATTACTGGCGATGCGGTGATGGTGTCACAAACCTTTTGCCACTCCGATAAAGTCAAAGCGCTCTCATTCACAGGTTCAACTCGAGTGGGTAAGTTGTTGCTGCGCGACGCGGCACAGACCGTGAAGAAATGCAGTATGGAGCTCGGCGGTAATGCCCCTTTCATCGTGCTGCCAGATATGGATATAGAGCAAGCAGCCAAAGCCGCCGTGGATGCCAAGTTTCAAACCGCAGGACAAGACTGCTTGGCCGCGAACCGTATCTTCGTCCCTGACGATAAGTACGAAGCGTTTTTGGAAGCGTTTGCCAAAGAAATGAACCACATCGTTTTAGGCAGTGGTTTAGATGAAAAAACCACCATGGGGCCGCTGATCAATCGCGCTGCGGTGGATAAAGCGCATGATTTGGTGCGTGACGCACTCGACAAAGGCGCGCGATTGTTAGCGGGATACCATCAGCCCGTACCAGGCAAAAACTTTTTCGCGCCGACATTGCTAGCCGATGTCACCCCAGACATGGCGGTGTATCGCGAAGAGAATTTTTGTCCTGTGGCAGGCGTATTGCCCTACCAAGATTTAGATACCGTGATTGAAATGAGCAACGACACTGAGTACGGCTTAGCTGCCTATGTTTATGGTCACGATATTCACCAAATTTGGCGCTGCATGCGTGGTTTGGAGTTTGGCATGGTGAGCGTGAACTCGGTCAAGATGACTGGCCACCCTATCCCATTCGGCGGCGTGAAACAGTCAGGGCTTGGACGAGAAGGCAGTCGCCACGGCTTTGAAGAATACAGTGAAATCAAATACTGCTGCTTAGGCGCATTGCCTACCGTCAGTGGCAGTTAAGATACGAAAGATGGATATCCAAGAGGAGAAGGATCATGAGCAACAAAACCCAACAACTTTTAGAGATCGATCGTCAGAGAGTATTTCATGCCTCAACCCACCTTAAGCAGTATGCGGCTGGGGAGCTTTCGGGAAGAATTATCTCGAGCGGAAACGGAATACGCATTACCGATTCAGAAGGCATCGAGCTGATAGACGGCTTTGCCGGGTTGTATTGTGTGAACATTGGCTATGGCAGGACTGAAATGGCCGATGCTATTTATGAACAAGCCAAAGCGCTGGCGTACTACCACACTTACGTCGGCCATACGAACGAAGCGCTCGTGACACTGTCAGACCGCATTATCAAAATGGCTCCTGAAGGAATGAGCAAAGTCTACTACGGCATGTCAGGCAGTGACGCGAACGAGACTCAACTTAAGCTAGTGTGGTACTACAACAATGCTCGTGGTCTACCAGAGAAGAAAAAAATCATCTCCCGTGATCGTGGCTATCATGGTTCAAGTATCGCTTCAGGTTCAATGACAGGGCTGCCTCTGTTCCACGCACATTTTGATTTACCGCTTGAGCGCATCAAGCACACCATGGCGCCGTATTACTATCGCCGTGAAGACGAGAGTATGTCTGAGCTTGAATTCTCTCAATATTGTGCAGATCAACTCGAAGCGATGATCTTGGAAGAAGGCCCAGATACGGTAGCGGCGATGATTGCAGAACCCGTGCTCGGTACTGGCGGTATTGTGCCACCACCAGAAGGGTACTGGACAGCAATTCGCAAAGTACTCGACAAATACGACGTACTCTTGATTGCGGATGAAGTGGTGTGCGGCTTTGGTCGCCTCGGCTCCGATTTTGGCTCGCTCTACTACGACATGAAACCCGATCTAATAACAGTAGCGAAAGGGTTAACCTCAGCCTATCAACCACTCTCCGGTGTGATCGTAGGTGAACGAGTTTGGAGTGCGCTAGAAAACGGTACCGACCAATGGGGTGCTATTGGACACGGCTACACCTACTCCGGTCACCCAATGGGAGCAGCGGCCGCAAACTGCAACCTTGATATCATTGAGCGTGAAGGGTTGGTGCAAAACGCAGCCGAAATCGGCGCTTACTTGCAGCAACGCATGGCGGAGACGTTTAACGATCATCCATTGGTTGGTGATACTCGTGGCGTTGGCTTGTTGCATGCGTTGGAGTTTTCTTCAGACAAACTCCGCCGAGCACACTTTGATCCAAACTTGAAAGTGGGTCCTCAAATCGCGGCGGCCTGTTTAGAGCAAGGCTTAATCGCTCGCGCCATGCCACATGGTGACATCCTCGGCTTTGCTCCACCGCTTATCGCGAATCGTAATGACATCGACACTATTGTCGATAAAGCGCATCAAGCGGTCAACAAAGTGATGGATAACCTCGTTACATCTAAACAGTGGCAGCCAAAATAGCCGCGCATGCTCCTACTCACAAACCTACCAACAATTACCGCTCCCTTTGAACAAATTCGAAGGGGCGGCCCTAAGAGATAGACGACATGGTAACACCAGCAATATTTTCCGATAAAAATCGATTGACCGATTAGACGAAGAGTTAAAATTGTTTATTCAAAATTAATAAGATGTGGAATGTAAGCATCGAGACTAATAGAAGAAGAGCCATGCACAACCCCTTTCTTAACGACGCGCTTTACCACGATTTTGATGGATCTTAAGCTTCGCTTTCATCTTGCGCTTTTCTGATGAACGACTCTTACTACGACCACCGCGCTCGGGGGCAAGGTCTTTTTCAAGAATTGGTTCAAAGCCCTCTAACCACTCTTGAGGCAAACGCGTATCCAGTAGTCGCTCGATATCACCCAATAGGTACGCTTCATCCTGACTCATCAAAGAGATTGCTAAGCCACTGTTACCTGCACGGCCAGTACGACCAATGCGATGAACGTAGTCTTCCGCTTTGAATGGCATATCGTAGTTCACTACTTGTTCTAGCTGCTGAATATCGATACCTCGTGCTGCAACATCAGTTGCAATCAACGCTCGCACCTTGCCTGATTTAAAATCATCCAGTGCCTTTTGGCGTGCACCTTGGCTCTTATCACCATTGATTGATGCCGCTTTTATGCCGTCTAGCTTAAGCTCTTTTACGAGCGCATCAGTTCCCTGCTTAGTTTTGGTGAATACCAACACTTGTTGCCAGTTCTTTGAACCGATCAAGTATGCCAATAGTTCACTTTTACGTGATTTATCAACCGGATAAACCATCTGAGTCACTGTGTCAGCTGTGCTGTTTTTAGGCGTCACTTGAATTTCACTTGGTGACTGCATCATGCGATACGCAATTGCTTTGATCTTGTTATCGAACGTAGCCGAGAAGAACAGGGTTTGGCGAACTTCATTCATACGCGAAAGAATGCGTTTAATATCTGGCATAAAACCCATATCAAGCATACGGTCAGCTTCGTCCAATACCAATACTTCTGTCTGGCTCAGCATAATGTTCTTAGTGAACATATGATCAATCAAACGGCCAGGTGTTGCTACCAAGATATCTGCGCCTGCGCGTAAGTTGTCAGTTTGAACCTTCATGCTTACACCGCCATAAGCCACAACCACTTTCAGGTCTGTGCCTTTCGCGTAGCTGGTTACATTATCAAACACCTGTTGTGCGAGTTCACGAGTTGGTACTAAAACCAATGCACGAACTAACTTAGGGTTGGGGATAACGTTGTCTTTAGTCTCGATTAATCTTTGAATAATAGGCAAACCAAATGCTGCCGTTTTACCGGTACCCGTTTGCGCACCTGCCAATACATCTTTACCTTCTAATACCAACGGAATCGCTTGCTCTTGAACACTGGTTGGAGCTGTAAAATTTAGCTCTGATAGCGTAGTAAGAAGGTGCTCAGACAATCCAAGTTGATTAAAAGATTTAGTAGGTTCAGACATAGTATGATGCTCAAAGATTAAATAGGCGCGGATTGTAGCAAACCTGCATTACGCTGTTTACCTTTCCTTTTGATTTTTCATCAATTGAAGCGTACTAAACTGGTTTGCTTCCGCTAAAACGCTTGGATATAGCTCATTAAAGTGACACTGCAACTTATCATAGTGGCGTTCGAGGTCTTGGTAACAGTTTTTTAACATGCCTAGCTTAGGCCTTCTTAAAGCCATTCGCTGTAATACCAGCTCAATAGAAGACATGTCTTGATAGCTTTCCAACCATCGTTGTTCTGCCATCTTATGATGAATAGTAATGAAGCTTTCAGGCCAGTGTGACTCTTGATGCTCAAAAATCTGTTGATGACTGTCTAAACAAAAGTGCTCTAACGATTGTGTCGAGAACTTCTCCCAATGATTAACCAAACAATGATCCCAGAATACATCGAGCGCAATAGGCGCAAAGCGTCTTGTTTGGTCTGAAAAGAGAGATTTTGCAGAGCGTGAAACATCATGACGGTCAGTATAGCTATCAACGAACCGATGAAGTCTTATGCCGTTAGAAAGCGAATCTGAATAGTATTTATTGGGGTCACCCTTAACGAAGTCACCTAACAAATTACCGGCTAAGTTGCTGTGACAGTGTTGAGCGATGTGTAGGTGTGCGAGAAAGTTCATTGAACCTCATTAAAGTATCGAGAACTAAGTAACATGGTAAACGTACTCGTTTATCTTCGCGAACTTTAATGAGGATAGTTTTGCTATGAAGTGTGAGCGAATGAGATTTGCTCAGTTTAAGAATTGTTTAATTTGAGAATGTTGAACTACAAAATCTTTAGCTAAGAAAGCTTAGTTTGAAGATTTAAAAAGTTCTTCTGCCAACTGTTGAACGGTCTGCTCATAGTCAGATAAATCAATGCCGATTTCCATAGCATCTAACAACTCAAGACTTTCGTCATTATAAGATTGGTCACTCATAGTGCCCCCTCTATTCCTTGGTGTGGACATAATGTCCTGTTAACTAGTGCACCATCTTGGACTTATATTATGTCACTTTGATGAACGCACTCTACTTTACCCATTCCATATTTATAGCTTGAAGCTACTCGCGATCATTAACGCTTGTTACGCTAAAGGGGTATGCGCGAACGACATATGTACTAACACCTTACACTAAGTACAACTAATTACTCTAAAAGTTTTGAAGCGGATCATAGTCAAACGTTTGCCCTTTTCATTCCACTCATCGAACTCAACCACATGTACAATAATATTTACAGTGGATATTTAAAATTACATTAAGCATTGCATTTGAAATTAAACTCAATCAGAATACTTAAAAATCGAGATATTCTTTGGGTTTATTCTCTTAAGCTAGAAGAATTACAACGTAAACACACCTTAACGTAAAGAATTATATACGATGAATAAATCAAAGGTTTTTGGTAGTACTTTGATCATTGCAGGCACTACAATTGGTGCTGGAATGCTCGCCCTTCCACTCGCTTCAGCTGGAATTGGTTTCTCAACTTCACTTTTTTTAATGCTGGGGTTATGGGCTCTAATGGCCTTCACTGCATTATTAATGGTGGAGCTTCACCAATTCGCAGAATCGGACGCCACCCTACATACTTTAGCTCACACAATTTTAGGGACCAAAGGAAAGTGGATAGCGAGCTTCGCCGTTATGTTTCTCTTCTACGCTTTATGTGCGGCATACATAGCCGGTGGTGGTGCACAATTTAATCAGCGCATCTCTGAAATCACTAACATTCAACTTAATAGCCAAATCACAACGCTTTTGTTCACACTGTTGGTTGCATGCGTTGTGACCATTGGTACACATAGTGTCGACAAAGTTAACCGAGTTTTATTTGGATTAAAGTTGATCACAATGGTCATCGTGCTCAGCTTCTTAGCTCCAAATATCACTTCGCAGTACCTAATGAGCATGCCTTTACAACAAGGCCTTGTTGTTGCCGCGATTCCGGTTGTATTTACCTCTTTTGGTTTTCACGGCAGTATTCCATCAATCGTCCGGTACTTAGATGGTGATGTTCGCTCTTTACGTAAGGTAATGATTATTGGTTCTGCACTGCCGTTGGTTATATACGTATTCTGGCAGAGCGTAACTTTAGGTGTAGTTAGCCAAGAACAGTTGCTATCAGACACAAGCTTAGGCGCACTTTTAGTCTCACTGTCACAAACCGTTCAACAATCAAACTTAAGCGTGATAGTTGGTGTATTTGCCGATCTTGCGCTTCTGACTTCTTTTATTGGCGTTAGTTTAGGTTTGTTTGAATTCATGGGCGATTCATTGAGCAAGAAACTAGGCAAGGCAAAACGCGTTAAAACAGCCGCTATCACCTTCTTGCCACCGCTGGGTTTTGCGTTATTTTATCCACAAGGTTTCATCATGGCCTTGGGTTATGCTGCAATTGCACTGTCAGTATTGGCAATTCTTTTACCAACCGTGATGGTATACAAAGTGCGCTACACGAATTTCTCAGCAAAGCCTCAAGGTACAGAAGCGACCTACCAAGTGTTAGGCGGAAGCAAAGCGTTATTTTTAGCCGGCAGCGTTGGTGTATTTATCATTGCCACTCAAATTCTTATTTCAGTGGGATTACTACCTTCATTAGGTTAATAAACCCATATCTAACAATTACACTTGATGGAGATCTCATAAATGGCATGTTGGTATCATTAATTTTCACAATTAGTTGATTGTTGTCACATTTTTATTGAGATCGGTTATTTAGAGTCCACGGTAAAGGATTTACCGTGGAGTTTTTATGAAAGAAGTACAATTTCGAACGATAGACAAATTGTTTATTAAAATGTCTATTAATGACAAGTTTTGGGTCATTTTCTTGATCTTTTTTGCCGCCCTGGCAAGCCTAGCCGGACTCAACTACGTCAACGAAATAGAGCAAATTGACGCTAGTAAAAAACAGCAAGTCGAGTATCAATTGAAAGGTATTTTAGCGGCTTCAGATTCACCGGCCTCTGTTCGCTCAGTGAGTCAGCAATCTAAGCTTCAAGAAACCACTATTCTTAAGAATGGCGCGGTTACGGCAACAGCCTTAGCGCGAGACGGCAACTACTACTCTCTCACCAACTCAGATATCAATACACAAAATCAAAAGCAGCAGGCACTGTACTCTTTTTTACTCAGTTTTTTATGGTGTGTGCCTTTTGGTCTTTTCTGTTATTGGGTAGCGACCTTCTTAGGTGGCGCTCTTTGGGTACTTTACTCAACGACTCAAAAGATTGGTGATGGTGACTTAACTTCACGCCTTGGTTTCCACCCTGGCCGTGATGAATTTGGTACGATTGGTTGTGCACTCGATCGCTCAATGGACACCCTAAGTGAGTTGGTTAATAACGTTAATCACAGCGCAGCCTCACTAAGTGAAACGTCTGCTTCTTTCGAAAAAGAGATGAAGCGCAGCGAAACACAAATCATTAGCCAGAACTCATCCCTAGACTCTGTTGCGACAGCAATGGATCAGATGACGGCATCTGCGAATGAAGTGACTAATATTTCCGCGCGTGCAACAGAGCAAACTGAGCACGATACGCAGCAAATCAATGACAGCCACGCTAAAGTTCAACTTGCAATCTCAGAGATCACCACCCTTTCATCTTTGATTGAGCAAACCTCTTCTTCTGTTACCAGCTTGAATGTAAACACCAGCCAAATTAACGAAGTTATCACAACGATCAATGCTATTTCAGAGCAAACCAACCTACTTGCACTGAATGCTGCAATTGAAGCAGCTCGTGCGGGTGAACAAGGTCGTGGTTTCGCGGTCGTTGCTGATGAAGTGAGGACCCTTGCGAGCAGAACTCAATCAGCTACGGTTGAAATCCATGCAATGATTGAACGTTTACAACAAGAAAGTCAAAATATCGCAAAGATCACCGAGAAAACGGTCAATCAAGCACAAACCAGTAGCCAGTTGATTTCAAATATTGGTGATGACGTGAACTCTATCGCCGATTCAGCTCAAGCTCTAATGGACATGAGTATCCAGATAGCAACGTCAGCGGATGAGCAAAGTAGCGTCGCGAATACCGTCGCAGCGGAACTTAACGATATCCGTAGTCAATCCAATGTGATTAAAGACGTGGTACAAAACTCTTCAAACGGCGTATCTAAGCTAACAGAAGCATCGGTGTCTTTATCTAAAACATTAGCAAGATACCGTACTTAGTGTTCGATCTAAATAACACTAAGTGACTCTAAGTTAAAATCAACGAAACTAAGAAGGGCTCGATAGAGTCCTTCTTCCTTATGAGTGTTTTAAATTCGTTTGCACTGAAAGCTAGGTTGTCATTAAAGATATATCGCTCTGAGGTCTGATCTCACAGTTTCAATCCAACCATTGGCTGCAAAGCCTACCGTTACAACATCGAAACTAGCACCGAAAAAGTAACGTATTCATCTAAAACGAGACGCACAACGGTTGCCCACTAACTATCGAATTATCATTACCATGAAGCAAGTCGCAAAGGAAAGATTATGAGACATCAAAACTGTCTAACAATCGAGCTTAGGGGTAATCTAATGGAGCAGGTCTTACTTTCGCTTACCCTCTTGCTGCAGGTGACACATAATGAATAATACAAAAGCATCAAATATCGAAAACGTTACATGTCCTTTATGTCAACACGACGAATATCTACTTTCGGAAAGTGGAGAAAAGTTTACGTGTGCATCTTGTGGTTTCCATACCAAACAATTCAGTAAAATCGTTAGCCTTCAGTTAGGTGCTAACCCGCCAAAGCTTCCGAGTTCGGTATACCATCACTTAAACAGTGCTTACCATTAAGCCAAACCGAAATTTCTTCTAAACTGTATATATCCTGAGCCGCTAGCTCTGCTGAGTCGGCTTCTGGATCCACTATAGACTCATCAACACTTGGACGTAACCGGAATGACTGAACACCGGCACGAACACCAGCTTCCACTCCTTTCAAGGTATCATCAACATAGATGCACTCATTGGGCAAGAAACCCATGCTCATTGCGGTATACATAATCAGATCTGGCTCTGGCTTCCAGCTATTTGCATCAAAAGCTGAAAACACCTTCCCCTTAAAGTCATCGAGCATTCCTGTCATTGCCAATGACGATTCAACTCGAGATTTAGGCGCATTTGAGGCAATACAAAACTCAATGTCTTGCTGCTTTAGGAACTCAATAAGAGCGATCGCACCATCCATTGGCTTTAGATGTCGTTGGAATAGTGCTTCTAGCTCTGCACGATATAGTGGTTCAAGTGTATCAATAGAAATAGATAGCCCAAGACGTTCTCGTGTATCCATTAAGATATCGGCCAACTTTCCGCCTTGAAAGTGTGCATAGCAGTCAGTAACGTTTAGATCAGCCCCAAAACAGGCGAATACATTCACCAAAGCTTGGCAGCATAACTTTTCACTATCAATAAGTGTTCCGTCACAATCAAAAATCACACACTTCGTCTGTTCTAACCGCATAGATATATCACTCGTACTGAATCCAAGCTTTATCCTATAGCGTTATTTCACCCCTAAGGATGACTAAGGTAACAGTTTACCGATACCCTCTTATTTCTCTTCACGAAATATGCAGTGGATCACTTTAACGCACCAAGATAAGCAACAGATCTCATTTTAATTGGACAATGATGAATATTACTTGGCTTATAAAAGTCACCAAATGTCCTATAAAAATGTAAGTTTGAGAAAGAGCTTTGAAGAGGGTTCGCATAAATATAACACCAATCACAGTAAGTGAGTGATCATATATACCGCCCCCCTTTGTTAAAAGGCCGTGCATTGTATTAAGGTCAACGCTTTCTCAAGGAACCTTTAGTTTTCTAGCCACACTTTACGGTTAGAATCTTGACCTTCTACCCAAAAGTCATGCAGCTGCTTAGCAAAGCCGATCACATTTTGGTCATCTTCATTCACAACATCCGATATCAGCAACTCATCATCTTTTTCTGTAACGATGGCACTCGCTACAACATCACCTTTTTGAGTGCCTACATATAATTCATGTTCATCCGATAACATTATCTGGCTCAAAAACTCTACGATATTGGCCCTATCCGCTTTATCTGAGTAAGCACTCGCTTGGTTAAGTGAGAATAGTACCGTCAACTTATGGAAGTCGACTTTATGCAGTTCATCTATTTCAGTGGGAGTTTGGTGTTGCGGGAGGAGTTGATAAGTTCTTTGGGATAGTTGTTTTTTATAGATCTCTCGACCTAGAAGACTTTCCTTTGCGGGGTACGCTATGTCGAGCTGACCAAATAGCCATTGATTTTTATTATGTGCAATTTCAGGTATTTCATTATTCATTCTTTTAGTACCTACGGTTAGTATCCCCAAATATCACAATTATTTGGAAGGCATATGATCGGTTGAAGTGCCGAGCTACAAACAGAGAGCATACAGAGCATGAACATGGCCAACAAGTAGTTTAAATGCTTGTTAGTTTTCATTATCCAACAACATCCTTTAAGAAGTTAGCGAAAAGCTCTACACTAATATGCGAACTTTCAATAATCTTCATACTAAACAGAACTATACAAACCAAAGGACTTCTTATGAAAAAAGCCTTAATAGCAGTAGGTATCCTCTTTATGTTAGCCGGCTGTTCAGACAACGAGGTTGGTGACGTCTCTTTGGGCTTCTTCACTCTCAAGGACATAAAAATGTCATCTTTGGATGATGATAAAATTCCAGGCGTGACGTGTCATATAGCTTCAGTTGAGGCAAATCTTAGCCTTTCGGACCCAAGTGACAGCTCTATTTCTTGTCGTCAAACCGGTGAAATCACACCAGAAATGATTGCTAAAATAGACAAGAGTAAATCTGGTGAAGTGGTCTTTAAACAATCAAAAAGCATCTTCTTTAAGACCATGAAGGTTCGTCGTATCTACGACGCGGCGAATCAATCACTGCTCTACTTGTCTTACACAACCAAAGAAACAGAAGGCAGTTTTAAACACAGCCTTTCAACTGTTCCACTATTAGGTACAAAAGCTTACGTTGAACCGTCAACGTTAATACCAACAGAATAGTGATACCGAGTCACCTGTACAATGTCTGTACAGGTGACTCTGAATGTAATAAAAATGAAAGAAACAGAAGAAAAACGTGATATCATGCGGCAAAATTTTTTCACTGTATTTTTCATATGAAGTTTCCTGGACAGCGTAAATCTAAGCACTACTTTCCAACTCACGCACGTGATCCGTTGGTCAACCAAATTCAACAAACACCTAAACTACACCGCGCAACCATTGTTGGTGTTGGCCAGACTATTGTTGATATCGAAGCCCGTGTTGACGACGCGTTCCTAGAAAAATATGAACTGAGTAAAGGCCACTCTCTTGTATTGGAAGAAAGTAAAGCCGATGCGCTGTATGAGGAGCTCGTTGAATCTGGTTTGATCACGCATCAATACCCTGGCGATACTATCGGCAATACACTGCACAACTATTCCGTTCTAGCAGACAGTAAATCAGTACTGCTTGGTGTAATGTCTAAGAAAATTGAAGTTGGCTCATTTGGTTACCGTTACCTTTGTCGTACCTCTTCACGTATGAACTTAAACCACCTACAAACTGTTGATGGTCCAATTGGTCGTTGTTACACGCTCATTACCGAAGATGGCGAACGTACGTTTGCGATCAACGAAGGGCATATGAACCAGTTGCTTCCTGAAAGTATTCCTGAACAAATTTTCGAAAAAGCCTCTGCATTAGTTGTCTCTTCATACCTAATGCGTGGTAACCCTGACGATCCAATGCCAAAAGCCGTACAAAAAGCGATCGAATACGCGAAAGCGCACAATGTGCCTGTTGTACTAACGCTTGGCACTAAATACGTGATCGAAGGCAACGCTGAATGGTGGCAAGAATACCTCAAAGAAAACGTAACGATCGTCGCGATGAATGAAGATGAAGGTGAAGCGTTAACTGGTGAGAAAGATCCGCTGCTGGCTGCCAACAAAGCACTTGAGTGGGTGGACTTAGTTCTATGTACAGCAGGTCCTATCGGCTTATACATGGCAGGCTATACAGACGAGTTAGCGAAGCGTGAAACAACGTTTCCATTACTTCCAGGAAATATTCCAGAATTCAACAAATATGAATTCAGCCGTTCGATGCGTAAGCAAGACTGTAAACAACCAGTAAAAGTGTACTCTCACATCGGTCCTTACCTTGGTGGCCCCCTTGAGATTAAGAACACAAATGGCGCTGGTGATGGCGCGCTTTCTGCTCTGTTACACGACATGGCAGCTAATAGCTACCACCATGTTAACGTACCGAATTCAGAGAAACACGAGTACACTTGTCTTACGTACTCGTCACTGTCTCAAATTTGTAAGTACGCAAACCGTGTCAGCTACGAAGTGTTAACTCAGCACTCTCCGCGTCTTTCTCGTGCATTACCTGAGCGCGAAGATAGCTTAGAAGAAACATACTGGGATCGTTAATCTGGCCATAGCCAGTCGGCTAATTGGTTTGATGAACCAAATCCAGATCATCCATTCCTCAAAAAGAGTTGCTATAGGCAGCTCTTTTTGTATTAATCATCAATATAAACGTGATGAAATGCGACCACTTCAATATTTTGCTCGTTTAAGAATTGATCCTGCGCAATAACTCTTTAGATCTATCACCTTCCAGCACATAATTCGTGTGGTTGCCTTTACTTGGCCGATTTATACAGTAATATCGCCAGGCAACCGTTTACGTACTACCTTTCGGTTCTGATATAAGGATCAAACATGCTGTCTGATATTGATATTTGTCGCACAACTCCCCTTAAAAACATCACTGATATTGCTGAACAAGCAGGCCTACAACATAACGAACACCAGCCATTGGGCTTATATAAGTCTAAAGTGTCTTTAACATTGTTGGAGCGTCTAGCAGATCAACCTGATGGCAAACTAGTTATCGTGACCGCTATCACTCCAACTCCTCTCGGTGAAGGCAAAACCGTTACCACAGTTGGGCTAGCGCAAGGCCTAGTTAAGATTAATCACTCAGCGATGGCTTGCATTCGTCAACCTTCAATGGGGCCGGTATTTGGTGTGAAAGGTGGCGCGGCTGGCGGTGGGTACTCTCAGGTTGCCCCTATGGAGCAGTTAAACCTTCACCTAACAGGTGACATTCACGCGGTGACTGCAGCTCATAATCTCGCCTCTGCCGCAATTGACGCACGTTTGTATCATGAACAGCGCGAAGGTTTAGAAGCATTTGAAGCGCGATCTGGTTTAAAAGCGCTGGATATCGACCCAAACAGAATAGTATGGCGACGTGTACTCGACCATAATGACCGTGCACTGCGCATGATCACGGTAGGTAAAAACGAAACGGGCAAAACCATCAATGGTTACGAACGCGAAGATGGATTTGATATATCAGCCGCTTCAGAGCTGATGGCCATTCTTGCACTTGCTAATGACCTTCAAGACTTACGAAAACGTATCGGTCGTATCGTACTCGCCTATAACTATCAAGGTATGCCATTAACGGCAGATGACTTCAACGTTGCAGGGGCTATGACAGTAACAATGAAGGATTCTATTGAGCCTACACTAATGCAAACCCTTGAAGGTGTCCCTACCTTAATTCATGCGGGGCCATTTGCGAACATCGCCCATGGTAACTCTTCAATTATTGCCGACAAGATAGCCTTAAAGCTCAGTGACTTTGTTGTGACAGAAGGTGGATTTGGCTCAGACATGGGTTTTGAAAAAGCGTGCAATATAAAAGTAAAAGCCTCAAACAAGAAGCCCGATTGCGCAGTAATTGTAGCAACTTTACGTGGATTAAAAGCTAACTCCGGCTTATACGGTTTGGAGCTAGGTACAGCCCTACCAGACTCGATCTTGAATGAAAACCAAGATGCACTCATTGCAGGATTTGATAACCTTAAATGGCATATCAACAACGTCAAGCAATACCAAGTGCCTACAGTTGTTGCGATTAACCGATTCCCACAAGACTCAACTCAAGAACTAGATGCTTTGAAACAGATGATCACCGACTTCGACCCAAACGTTAGCGTTGAAGTGAGCGAAGCATTTGGTCGAGGTGGCGAAGGGGCGAATCAATTGGCTCACGCCGTAGTAAAAGCTTGCCAAAAAGAGAGTGAATTTAAGCCTTTGTATCACTCAGAACAAAGCCTAGAAGAAAAGCTAATGGCAGTCGCTGAAGTTGGCTATGGCGCGGCAAGTATCACACTATCACCACTTGCTAAGCAACAGCTCGAAGAGTTCAACAAACATGGTTATAGCGGTCTATCCGTTTGTTTGGCAAAAACCCCCTTGTCTATCTCTACTGAAACACACATAAAAGGCGCGCCAACTCAATTTGATGTGCCCATTAGAGAACTCAAACTGTGTGCAGGTGCTGGTTACGTTTACGCGTTATGCGGCAATGTAATGACAATGCCCGGCTTACCAGATAGACCTGCATTTATGTCGTTAGACATTGATGACGAAGGGAGCATCATTGGTTTAAATTAGTGATTACAGAGCCTTAGTAAATAGAATAAAAACACGAACAAAGGTCCTGCTCATGCTCCTTCGAGTATTACTGGCATCAGCAGGACTCAATTTAACGATGACTTGTTGTTACTTATATGGCTTAATTAACAGTCTCAAAGCAAAAAGTTGCACTAAAACCGCAGTAATATGCAATTATTGCTTAAAGTTCTGGGTCAAGATCACATTAAAAGCCCTATAAAATATATAGTATTGCACCGGATTCTTTGAGGACGGTGGATGAATACAAGTATAAAAAAGCTGATCAGCCAATTTCTGTGCACTATGTTTGCCTTAGGGTTAGTACCAGCACTCTACATTAACTCTGAATTTGACAGAGTTGAAGCTCAGCACACGCTAAATATCAAACAATCCAGTCAAAACCAAATAGAATACAGCTTCCACAAGCTAGCTATTATTGTGGAACAAGTATCCAATTCAGTCCCTTCCATTGCTGATTCAAAAACGTTACTTCGCGCCATTAAAGAACCATCGATTATTCACAGAGAAGTATTGCAAGATCTTTGGATAATGTTGGCTCGTACTCAACAATATTACTCTCAGCTTCGCTACTTAGACTTAAAAGGTAATGAGATTTTCCGTATAAACTACCGCAATAAGAAAGCGACGATAGTTCCAACTCATAAGCTTCAAAATAAATCGGATCGTGACTACTTTGAAAAGCTTAGTCGCTTAAAAATAGGTGAAGTCATTTCAAGTAGCATTGATTTAGAAGTCGAAAATGGCGAAGTCGTTCACCCATTGACTCCTACATTGCGAATTATGACCCCAGTTGCTTCAGAAGGTCGTGTTCTTGGTTATTTTATTGCAAACCTGAACATTCTAGAAATCTACGAACGCCTTCTTTATCAAATCAACACATCTGCAGCCGTACCTGTAATACTCAATAAAACGGGACATATCATCATGGGGCCTGATCTTGAAGAATCATTTGGACACCTTCTTGAGTCACGCTCAAATAAAACTTACGCAAATCTTTACCCCGAACTTTGGCAAGCAATTCAAGACAACACTTCTTCTAGCTATTTTGACGGTAAAAATTGGTACTTCCATGCAAATATCAGCCCCAAGATAAAGCAATTTGAAGACCCAATATACATGGTTCTTCATATTAAAAATCAACAATTTAGTAGTCAATACCAAAGAGAAAACCACGCGATCATTGTGCAAGTTATTACACTCACAATACTAATCTCAATGATTTCAGCAGGCTTCGTGCTATGGAATAAAAACCACAAAAAGAACAGCATCGAAAGCCAATTAGCCAAAGTGGCAATGAATGGCATGTCGGCCTTAGTCATTACCGACAGAAATAATCGAATCATTAAAGTGAACCAGGAGTTTACTCGTGTAAGTGGCTACGATTTGGAAGATGTGAAAGGCCGCCAACCTTCTATGTTTGCCTCTGGCCGCTACAACCAGGAGTTCTACATTAAAATGTGGAGCGTAATCAAGCAAAAAGGCATGTGGGAAGGTGAAGTGGTGAATCGTCGTAAAGACGGATCGTTGATTACGGAAATACTTCGAATTCAAACCATCAAAGACTCAAAAGGTACCATTCAATTTTATGTCGCATCATTTGTAGATATAAGTAAACACAAAGAACTTGAGAACAAACTAAGAAATTTGAGTGAGAAAGATGCATTAGCAGGCTGTTGGAACCGACGTAAGTTCGACCGTGAACTTCGCGACGAATGCTCTCGTGTAAATCGTTATCCGACCCGAGAACAGTCTTGCTTAGCTATCTTAGATATTGACCACTTCAAACGTATTAACGATCGGTTTGGCCACGACTATGGTGATCGAGTCATTCAAACCGTCGCTCGAATATTACAAAGAGAATGTCGTGAAACCGACTTTGTCGCTCGTATTGGTGGCGAAGAGTTTGGCGTTATTTTACCTCATACAACAACTGAAGAAGCAGAGTATGTACTTAACAGGCTAAGAATAGCTATCAGCATTGAACTCGACAACGTGACAACGGTAAGCGGAGGAATCACCAACCTCACAGATGACCCTGCACTCAATTATAAGTGCGCAGACTTAGCATTATACGAGGCAAAAGCGGCAGGTCGAAATAATGTGTGTTTGTTCCTAGACGCTGAAATGAACGAGATCGCCTAGCGGAGAGAGTAATATCGTCTATACTAGGCTGTACTTTAGTCTGGTGCTGGATAAAACTCTAATTGATTACCTTCCACCACTAGAATGCAATCCATGTCCGCAGCGTGCGCCGCCTGCTTACCAAGATTGGTATCTTCAAATACAACACACTGCTTTGGCCGCAAACCCATTCCTAAACATGCATCCAAGAAAGTGTCAGGGTTTGGCTTATGATTCTTAACGTCGCTCGCTGTTACCAAAATATCAAGCTTATTCAAGATGTCCGTTTTCTCTAGCAATTGTTCAGCGCTTTTACGCTGACTGCCCGTCCCTACCGCAATTTTCTTGTCGCCTAAGTATTCTAACAACAAAGAATGGGTACAAGGGATAACGTCTCCTTTGTCTTCAATTGCCGCAAACGCAGCCATTTTAAATGTCGACACCGCGTGGGGGTCGAGTGATAAACCATACTTACTGTTCACTTCACCGGCGATCTTATAACTCGGCATACCACCTAAACTATGTAGCCAAGACGCTTCGAAATGAAATCCGAACTGCTCTGCCGTTTTTTGCCATGCTTTGACATGAGCAGGCATTGTATCGATTAACGTACCATCCATATCAAAGATCAACCCTTCATACATCGTCAAATCTATTTTCATTACTACTACCACTCTTTAAGAAAGTTACTGATACCATAACCAATATTCAGTATCATGACCGCATATTTCCGTTAACTATGGATGTTTATGTTACAAATATCTAACTCTGTTTCGATTCAAGACTGGGAGATCCAGTTAACAGCGATCAGAGCACAAGGGGCTGGCGGCCAAAACGTCAATAAAGTATCAAGCGCGATACATTTACGTTTTGACATTAAGCACTCCACCCTATCTGATTTCTATAAAGAGAAACTATTAGCATACAAAGATAGCCGCATCACCAAAGAGGGTGTGATTATCATTAAGGCGCAGCAATATAGAACTCAAGAACAAAACCGAGACGATGCTTTGGTGCGTTTGAAAGAACTCATCTTAGAAGCAACAAAAGTTCAAAAAGTGAGACGAGCGACAAAACCGACAAAAGGTTCTCAAAAGAGACGTTTAGAAAGTAAAAAACAAAGAAGTACCACAAAACAACTCCGAGGAAAAATCAGCTAATCGTTCTATGGCACCAAAATGGGCAAAATATAAAATAGCAGTCAGACTTTATTGACTCATTGACTCAATAGCCGTTATTTAAGCTTAATTAATAGTGACTCGCTCTTAACGTAATATTGCTCTTCTGACGCCACCAAGTAATATCAACACACCAAGCAAACCAAACGATACGCTACCACCACTGCTACCAGAACCAGATGAATTTAGCGCATTCACATAAGCCGTTCGTTTGGCGTCAGTAGCAACAAACTTAGCGGTTTCGTTACCAGCAATAACACTGTCGATCCAAACTTTGTAGTCTAATATTTCCGTAAATACAGACGTTACAGCAGAGCTGCCACCACATGTTTCAGGTCCAAAACTGGTAATACCTACCTGTCTATAATCAGTACCATCTTTCCAGTAAACAGGACCACCAGAATCCCCCTGGCAAGTACCGCCGTATAACTTAGTGAAGGTACTATAGTTACCAACAAAACAAATTTGATTACTCGTCAGTGCTGAACCACCATTGAATACTTTTGCACATGTAGGGTTATCTACATAATTTAATGGCGCTCTCTGTAATATCGTTGTGCCATCAAAGCCTGAACGTGTATCACCATGCCCAACAGCAACAAAGTCATTAACACCAACACGGTAACTCTCATCGGAAGGACGCTTAACCACATCGTTAACTGAATCGATATTAAGTGCGCTTTCTAGCTTAAGAATAGCAACATCATTGCGTAATAGATCACTCAACGCATTTGAATAGTCACTGCGATAGTAAACTTCTGAGACTCGCGCTTTTTGAATGTTACCGTTAGGGAATTGGGAAGTGTCTTCCAGTTGAGGGACAACTGAAGTAAACAGCTGCCCTTCTTCATCACCGTAAATACAGTGCGCAGCGGTTAAAATATGCGTTGGATTTAAAATTGTCGCACCACAATAAGGGCCTGTTGAATAGACGCCATCGTAATCGATACGGTCAATGAACAAGCTCGCCATTGAAGAAAATTCACTGACTGAAGCGTCACTACCATTCACAATATAAGGTGTCACCCCTACGTCAGCAGTCATTTCGACCGTGCTTTCTACTGCCATAACACTTGATGTATAGATTAATGGCGCTAAGAGCCCTAAAACGGCTTTACGAATCGGACTAACTGGATGGATCTCATTCATAGGTAACTCCTTGCAACCCCTACTACTTATTGAATAATGAAAGATTCGCTACCATAGCATGTCATAACTAACAGTATAGTGAATATTCTCAACTGTAATGACATACTTATTATTTTATAAGCCAATTTAAAATGACGAGACTTAAGCGTAGCAATCCAAACTAAATACGCTCTAAAAAACAAAAAAGCCCACTGTTATACTTCTCAATACAGAAAAGAAAACAATAGGCTTTCGTTAAACTTGGTGTTTGCTCTTAAAAGAGATTAACCACGGTAGTAACGTTGAGGTACGAATGGCATTTTTTCTACTGTCATTGGTAGCTTCTTACCACGAACTTCTGCGAATACTTCAGTGCCAATAACCGCCAGGTCAGTACGAACGTACGCCATAGAAACAGGCTTGCCCGCGTTAGGACCCGCAGTACCACTTGTTACTACGCCAATCTTGTTGTCTTCAGCATCGAACAGCTCAGCGCCTTCACGTACTGGAGCCTTAGTTTGACCCACTAGACCAACACGCTTGCGTTGAACGTCTTTAGTCGCGATTTGATCAAGGATGATATCAGCACCAGGGAAACCGCCTGCACGTTCACCATCAGTACGACGCACTTTTTGAATGCCCCATAGAAGGCTAGCTTCTACTGGCGTTGTTGTTGTATCTAGATCGTGACCATATAGACATAGACCACACTCAAGACGAAGTGAGTCACGTGCGCCAAGGCCGATCCACTCTACTTCTACTTCTGCAGTTAGTTTACGAGCAAGAGCTTCAGCGTGATCGTTTGGTACGGAGATTTCGTAGCCATCTTCACCTGTGTAACCACTACGGCTCACGATGCATTCAACGCCGTCGATATCCATTTTTTGAACGTCCATAAACAGCATGTCTGCAACGCTTGGTTGGAAACGAGCCAGAACTTCCGATGCTTTAGGACCTTGAAGTGCTAACAGAGCACGATCATCAATCACTTCCATCTCTACGTCTGCAGGAAGGTGAGCCGTTAGGTGATCGATATCTTGTGTCTTACAAGCTGCGTTTACAACAACAAACAGGTGATCGCCTAAATTAGCCACCATTAGGTCGTCCATGATACCGCCCTGCTCGTTAGTAAAGAACGCGTAACGTTGCTTACCAGAAGGAAGGTCAATAATATCTACAGGAACCAAAGATTCTAATACAGCCGCTGCGTTCGCGCCATGAAGACGAAGTTGCCCCATATGAGAAACATCAAAAAGACCGGCAGCATCACGAGTGTGCAAGTGCTCTTTTTTTACACCTAGTGGGTACTGAACTGGCATATCGTAGCCAGCGAAAGGAACCATTTTTGCACCTTCTTCTATATGAAGTGCATGCAGTGGTGTTGTTAGTAGGTCTTGATTAGCGTGTTCTTGAGTCATTTTCTTCTCCATGAAGCGTTGCAGGCTTTCCAAATCGAGTCTGCCGCTTATATCTCTATTTAGAGTCGCTTCTAACGATAAGTTTCATCATTAGTCACCTCAGCGTATTCGCGTCAGTAACATTGACGTCTTAACCTTAGAAGCAGTAGATAGTAAAAAGTGATGCCTTTTATATAGGCTTACATCGTTAGCTTGATACATCGGGTTGGCTGTATAAAATATCTACAACTCACTTTCTAAGAATTCACTTCAGTAAACTTCAATCAACATGAGTAAACCGTGTTCACTATAATAAACAAGCCTGAATCAGTTTTACACCCTTAACAAGATTAAAACAGCTCAAAATGTGACATTTAACAATTTAAAAACAATCACTCGTTACATACAAAAACGCGACATTGATGATTTTCACATCAATATCGCGGCTATTGGCTAACGTTCGAAACAAAAGCAAACGTTTGCATTCACTATAAGAAATTCTAAGATTGTTAATTTATTTTGCAGTCACCCACAAAATGAGCGCATCTTCTGTACTGATAGAAACCAACATATGGCCCATATTAGCGTCGTAATACATGCTATCGCCTTCGCTCATTGGTACCGGTTCGTAGAATTCTGAGTAGAACATCACATCACCCGAAATGATCATTAAGAACTCTTCACCGTCGTGACGAACCCAATCACTATACTCTTCAAAAGTACGTGCTCTTACGCGGCTTTTAAACGGCATCATTTTCTTATTAGAAAGCTCAGTCGCAAGCAATTCATGCTCATAAGTGGGTGTTGGGTGAGGTTTGCCTTGACCAGCCTTAGTTAAGTCACGACGTCCTGTTGCGACTTTTTTCCTTGGTGGTTCAAAGAGTTGTGGCATGTCAATTTGCAAACCCATCGCTAATTTTTGCATAGCTTGAAAGGTTGGCGAGATTTGTTCGTTCTCTATTTTACTAAGCGTAGAGCGTGCCAAGCCCGTTCTTTGGCTTGCTTCTTCTAGCGTAATCCCGAGCTTACCGCGGATATCTTTAATACGCTGACCGAGCTTTAGTGGTTCGATATTCTGATCTAACGTTTCCTTCGCCAACGTTAAAGATGGGTACTCATCATAAATGTCTTCTGACATAGGTCCCTCATTATATTTTTACTTCCTGTCTATTCATTTAATTGTTGCATGGAACGCTTTGTTGATTAAAGAGCACACACAGAAATAAAGCGTGCTCCTCGTAGCAAAATAAGAAAAGTTGTTTCCTATTGGAAATTTTTATTGAAAATTGATTTTATCGGAGCTATGTTATCGACTTGTTAGATGAAGAGATGCTACTTCAGCTTGTACCAAATGAGTATTTTAACATTTGTAAGAGCTGTTTTTTACCCGAACTTTTGGGAATTAATTCGTGCTGCATTGACCCTACAACGATCGCTTAGACGCCGTAAGAGTATATTTAAAACGCAATTAGCGTTTATCTCTACCTATACAGCGCAAACGATACCGATGCAGAAATCAACGTAAGACCTAATGGACTATAAAAACAATCACCATTAGCTTAATGAAAGGTCTCGACAATGAACGCTTACCAAAACCATAGCTTAGACAGCTTTTTCACTACGAACTTATCTGGTACTGACGACGCCGTATTTGCTGGCATACAAGCAGAGAACACTCGTCAAAACGAACAAATCGAACTTATTGCTTCTGAGAACATCGTTTCTAAAGCAGTAATGCAAGCTCAAGGCACTTGCCTAACTAACAAATACGCAGAAGGTTACCCAGGCCGTCGTTACTACGGTGGTTGTGAGCACGTAGATACCGTTGAAGCTATCGCGATTGAGCGCGCTAAACAGCTTTTCAAATGCGAATACGCAAACGTACAGCCTCACTCTGGCGCTCAAGCAAACGGCGCGGTTAAACTTGCGCTACTTCAACCTGGCGACACTATCCTAGGTATGTCTCTTGACGCTGGTGGCCACCTAACACACGGTGCACGTCCTGCAATGTCTGGTAAATGGTTCAACGCAGTTCAATACGGTGTAGACCGCGACACTCTAGAAATCGATTACGAAGCAGTTCGCGCTTTAGCTATCGAAAGCCAACCTAAAATGATTATTGCTGGTGGTAGTGCTATTCCACGCGTTATTGATTTCGCTAAGTTCCGCGAAATCGCTGACGAAGTTGGCGCTATCCTAATGGTCGATATGGCACATATCGCGGGTCTTATCGCGACAGGAGCTCACCCTAGCCCACTACCTCACGCACACGTTGTAACTACAACAACACACAAAACACTTCGTGGCCCACGCGGCGGTATGATTCTGACTAACCACGAAGACATCAACAAAAAGATCAATTCTGCAGTGTTCCCTGGCCTACAAGGCGGCCCACTTATGCACGTTATCGCAGCTAAAGCAGTGGCGTTTGGTGAAGCACTTGGCCCTGAATTTAGTACTTATATTGATTCAGTGATCGACAACGCAAAAGTTCTTGCTGAAGTATTGCAAACTCGCGGTTGTGACATTGTGACTGGCGGTACAGACACACACCTGATGTTGGTTGACCTTCGCCCTAAGGGCTTGAAAGGTAACGTAACTGAAGAAGCATTAGAGCGTGCAGGGATCACATGTAACAAAAATGGTATACCATTCGATACAGAGAAGCCTATGATTACTTCTGGTATCCGTTTAGGTACGCCAGCTGGAACCAGTCGTGGTTTTGGCACTGAAGAATTCAAACTTATCGGTGAATGGATCGGTGATGTACTTGATGGCTTAGTTGAAAGCCCTGAAGGCAACGCTGAAGTTGAGCAACGTGTTCGCAAACAAGTTAAAGAGCTTTGCAAGCGCTTCCCTCTTTACCGTTAAACCGTTTTTAAGATTTAAATTAAAACCTCATAAATTTTTGGAGAATAAGCAATGGACAATACACTAAAGTTTGCAGACAGCCACGAGTGGGTAAAAGACAACGGTGACGGTACTGTAACTATCGGTATTTCTGAGCACGCTCAAGAAATGCTAGGTGACGTTGTGTTTGTTGACCTGCCTGACACTGGAGACGAAATCGAAGCTGGCGAAAGCTTCTCTCTAGTTGAATCAGTGAAAGCAGCTTCTGATATCTACGCACCAATCTCTGGCGAAATTGTAGAAATCAACGAAGAATTAGAAGATAGCCCAGAGTTAATTAACGAAGAATCTTATGAAGGTGGTTGGATTGTTAAAGTGAAGATGTCTGATGCATCTGAACTAAACAACCTTAAAGATGCGGAAGAATACCTAAGCTCTATCGAAGAAGACTAATAGGTAACCTCATTACGATAAAGCTGCTCTTTTGAGCAGCTTAATTTTAGGGGCTAGCTCACGGCTCCAGAAAGAAAGTAGAACATATCATGACTGAATTACTTCAAAGCCAATTACTGAAAGACCTGGGTACTCAAAACGAGTTTGTTGCTCGTCATAACGGCCCAAATAAAGCAGACCAGCAAAAAATGCTTGAAACGATCAACGCGACTAGCTTAGACGCACTGATCGACGAAACGGTTCCTGCACAAATCCGTCTTGAAAAACCAATGACACTTGCTGCGCCACAGAGCGAAATGGACATGCTGACCTCTCTTAAAGAGATCGCTAACCTAAACCAAGTGAAACGTACTTTCATTGGCCAAGGCTACTACAACACATTCACTCCAAACGTTATTCTACGTAACGTTTTAGAGAACCCAGGCTGGTACACAGCTTACACACCATACCAACCAGAAATTTCTCAAGGTCGTCTTGAAGCTCTACTCAATTACCAACAAATGGTAATGGACCTAACCGGTATGGAAATCGCGAACGCATCCCTTCTTGATGAAGCGACAGCGGCAGGCGAAGCGATGACACTGTGTAAACGTGCTGGCAAAAGCAAGAGCAAAGTATTCTTCGTTGCTGACGATGTTCACCCTCAAACACTAGAAGTTGTTAAAACTCGTGCTGAGTACATCGGTTTTGAAGTAATGGTTGGCGCTCTTGAAACACTTCCAGAGCAAGACGTATTTGGTGCGCTTCTTCAATACCCGAGTACAACGGGTGAAGTTCGTGACCTAACAGACATCATTGCGAAAGCTCAAGCGAACAAAACACTGGTTACAGTGGCTACTGACCTACTTGCTTCTGCTCTACTTAAGCCTGCGGGTGAAATGGGCGCAGACGTAGTAATCGGTTCAGCGCAACGTTTCGGTGTTCCTATGGGTTACGGCGGTCCACACGCTGCATTCATGGGTACTCGTGAAAAGCATAAGCGTACAATGCCAGGTCGTGTAATCGGTGTATCTATCGATACTCACGGTAACCAAGCGCTACGTATGGCAATGCAAACTCGTGAGCAACACATCCGCCGCGAGAAAGCGACATCGAACATCTGTACAGCTCAAGCACTTCTAGCAAACATGGCGTCTTTCTACGCTGTTTACCACGGTGCAGAAGGTCTTCGTACTATTGCTCGTCGTACACATCACATGACAGCTATCCTAGCGGCTGGCCTGACTAAAACGGGTTACGAGCTAACCAACAACAGCTTCTTTGATACCATCACGCTGAACACAGAAGACAAGACAGATTCACTGTACGCGAAAGCGCAAGCAGCAGACATCAACCTTCGTCGACTTGTTGGAAAAATCGGTATCAGCTTAGATGAAACAACTACGGTCGACGACGTGAACGCACTGTTCGCAATCTTCGACGTGAAAGAAGACGTTCAAGCGCTATCTTCTGACATTGCATCAAATGAGTTTGCAGCAATTCCAGAAAACTGCCGTCGTGAATCAGAGTTCCTAACTCACCCAGTATTCAACACGCACCACAGCGAAACGCAAATGATGCGTTACCTAAAACAGCTTGAGAACAAAGACTTCTCACTAACGCACGGCATGATCCCACTGGGCAGCTGTACGATGAAGCTGAACGCTGCTGCTGAGATGATTCCAGTAACATGGCCTGAGTTTGGTTCAATTCACCCATTCGCACCTCTAGAGCAAGCCGCTGGTTACACTGCACTAGCAAAAGATCTCAAAGAGAAGCTGTGTGAAATCACCGGTTACGACGATTTTTCACTACAGCCTAACTCTGGTGCATCTGGCGAATACGCAGGTCTAATCGCGATTCAACGTTACCACGCAAGCCGCGGTGAAGCTCACCGTAACGTTTGTCTGATTCCAAGCTCTGCGCACGGTACTAACCCTGCAACAGCGTCTATGGTTTCAATGAAGGTAGTGGTTGTTAAGTGTGATGAAGATGGCAACATCGACATGACAGACCTAGCAGCGAAAATCGAGAAGCACAAAGAAAACCTATCAAGCATCATGATCACTTACCCTTCTACGCACGGCGTATATGAAGAGCAAGTGAAAGAAGTGTGTGAACAAGTTCACGCAGCGGGCGGGCAAGTCTACCTAGACGGCGCGAACATGAACGCTCAAGTAGGCCTAACTTCACCTGGCTTCATCGGTTCAGACGTATCTCACTTGAATCTACACAAAACATTCTGTATCCCACACGGTGGTGGCGGTCCAGGTATGGGTCCTATCGGCGTTAAATCGCACCTAGCACCTTTCCTACCAGGTCACATCGAAAACGGTGTACAAGGTTCTGACTACGCGGTATCGGCTGCAGATCTAGGTAGTGCTTCAATCCTACCTATCTCTTGGGCTTACATCGCGATGATGGGCGAACCAGGCCTAACAAATGCAACGAAAGTAGCGATTCTGAACGCGAACTACGTGATGGAAAAACTACGTCCTCACTACCCTGTTCTTTACCGTGGCACTAACGGACGCGTAGCGCACGAATGTATTATCGATATTCGCCCGCTTAAAGAAGACACAGGCATCAGCGAAGAAGATATTGCTAAGCGTCTAATGGACTTTGGTTTCCACGCACCTACTATGTCTTTCCCTGTCGCTGGCACACTAATGGTTGAGCCAACTGAATCTGAAGGTTTAGAAGAGCTAGACCGTTTCTGTGAAGCGATGATCGCAATCCGTCACGAAATGGCAGCAGTGAAGGCCGGTGAATGGCCACTAGACAACAACCCTCTAGTGAACGCACCGCACACACAAATTGACCTTTCAGGCGCAGAGTGGGATCGCCCTTACTCTCGTGAACTGGCTTGCTTCCCATCAAAAGCAACGAAGAACTCGAAGTACTGGCCGACTGTTAACCGTGTAGACAACGTATACGGCGACCGTAACTTAATCTGTTCTTGCCCAAGCATCGACAACTACGAAGACTAATTCGTAGCGGCGCTAAGCAGCACAAAATAAGAAAAGGCGAACCATTTGGTTCGCCTTTTTGTTGCCTGAAATCTGAGTCATAAATGCATTGACCTTACCGTAAGGGAAAGGTTTATGGTGACATGAAATCCACGACGAATTAGGAAACGATTATGGGATGTTGCAATAAAGCGCCAAAAGGTGGTGCCCCTCTTGGCTTACTTCTAAAAGTAACGCTTGGAATTGGTCTTTTTGTGTTTCTGCTGGCTCTGTGGCAGTAGGAAACTTATAATACGGCACTAAATTTGTAGCTTAGATGTGATGGTATCAAAACATAGATAGCGCCAAAATAACTATTGGTCTCATAGTCTCTTGTTATATGTAGAACTCAAAGCTAAAAGTATGCTGGTATTGATCCATTAGAAGCCACTGGTTCCTTTGTATAAATCATGCAGTCAGAACCCTGAATACTAACAAAACCAAGCTTCATATAGAACTGCTGTTCAATATCACTATGTAGGTACAAGGCCTTACCATCGTTTTTATCAAATAACTCAGATTTGACTAGATTAACCAACTTTGACGCATAGCCTTGGTGTCGTAGTTCTAGGGATGTAGCCACAGAGCCAATACCAAAAGAGTTCTCTTTAAGACCGAACATGCCGCTATAAACAATAAGAGATGATACGACTTGATCATTTTCAACCAATACGTACCAAGTACCTGATAAGTATTTTTCACTGTTACGACAACCTGCTAGGTACTCCTCGGACGAAAGACCATCACCCCAGACATCGAAGCCCATTGAGTAGATGAAGTCTAACTCATGAGCCTCTGCTTTTCTTAGCAATCCTAAATTGGCCAAAACATATAACGCCTGCATAACACATTCACTTCTATGCGATTATACTTAATATTGACGCCTTAAAACGAGAAACACTCGGCAAACTGAGATTGCCGAGTTTAGTATAACGTGTTGATGCATTTGTTATGTTTTTTTTCCTGAAAATAACGCAACACATCCTATCACTTCTACTTTTACATCAGTAAAGTGTTTGTTTAACAATAACAGCAATGTGTCTAGATCATCGTTGTTATTACTAAATATTCCTTTCTTATTGTAAACATCCATCAATTTTTTGGCGAAAAAGTTTAGTTTTGTACCCTTGCCCAAAATTGTACTACCAAACAATACCCCACCATCGTTCAGATGATCCTTTAGATGCTTAAACATAATACACTTGTCAATCAGATTTCCAGGCAAGCAATGAAGTAAATAATTAACACTAATTGAATCAAATTTATCGATATTTAACTCAAGAGGCTCAAGCACATCCCCGCAGTAAACTTCAGGTTCAAAGTGGTTGATTGCTTTTGAAGTTGTATCAAGACTATTTTGATTCAAATCTAGCAAAGCGATACGTTTTGTTGATTGAGGTAGAAAATTCTTTAGATAATAACCTGAGCCAACACCAACATCTAAATGGTTAGATGAAACTAACATTGAAAATTGCTCACTAATAAATTTAGTTGGGCATTTCCAAAAATAGTTATTTGAGATACCTAAAACCCAGAGATCGTATATTGAGAGTACTTTCTTAGAGTAGACAGCTTGTCCAGCAACTGTGGATTCTTTATTCATTTTTAATTTCATATAGTTATAAATTATCAAACTTAAATTTATACTAAAAAATAAAGATAGCAAATCTTATCAGACTGGATTCAAGTACGAAGTGGCCCCCCTGAACATACAAACAATAAGGTGCGATAATCATGAAGTTTGCTCCCGCCAAGAAGTAAAAAACATGAAATACACGCACCTCACCGAGAATGAAAGGTATATGATTTCTGCACTCAGAAAGCAAGGAATGAGTACCGCTAAAATAGCCAAACAACTGGGTCGTCACAAAGCACCATACATCGAGAAATCGAACGTAATTCCCGTACAACAAGTTCTTCAATAGATACTCATACGAACCCGAACGAGGCCAACAAATGACTCGTAACCGGTTGAGTCGTTCACGTAGAAATAAACGCTATGACAAACTTGACTTCAAACTTCCTGAAACCTTGCTACGGCTGGACTGGAGCCCTGACCAAATCGTCGGTTACCTAAGGGGAGTGGCTATCCAACAATCAGCCACAAACTCATTTATCAGCACGCTTGGAACGACAAAGTACTCGGCGGAACGCTATGGAAACACCTACGACAATCAACTTAAAAAAGGCGTAAAAGATACAACTCAAAAGACAGCCGAGGACGGCTGGCAGCAAAGCGTCATATTACGAAAGGCCTATAAAAGCTGAGCATCAAAAAGAGCCTGGCCACTGGGAAGTTGATACCGTCGTTGGTCGCGGAACCAAGCACTGTATCGTGACTTTAGTCGACAGAATGACTAACTACACATTTATTGGTCAAATGGACGATAGAACAAGCGAGTCACTCAACGTGAGAATGAGTAAAATCATGACCCGCTCTGATTTACCTTTTAAAACGATAATTGCTGATAACGGCATTGAATTCCACGGTTACGGACAACTAGAAAAACACCATAACTGTCTATTTTACTTTGCAAATCCATACCATTCATGGGAACGAGGTACTAATGAAAACACCAATGGCTGATACAACACTACTTACCAAAACGAACTTCTATGTCACACGTGACACAAAAGCTCTGCAATGAAATTGCACACAAATTAAATACGCGCACACGTAAAAGATTTGGGTATAGAACGCCAACGGATTATATTCATGCGCATCTATAAAAAGTGTCGCACTTCAAACTTGATACTAAGTTGCTAGTTGAAGAGCTCATTGAAGACATCTACTGATAATGCCCAACCCAGCTCTTTTTGAGGCATTCTATTAATTTTTGCGGTGATCTGTGCTAGATCACAATGCTCAAAACCGCCATCTGAATATATGAAATCTTGGTACAACGACATTTTATCGTTAACGTGACCAAGTAACTTTCGACTGTCAGTTTTGGTAAAGCTAATATTCGACTCTGCATTTTCAAACGAAGAAAGAATCTCATTTGGAGCATTTTCAAGCTCTAGTAAGTTTAACAACCCACTTTTGAAAGCTTCATTAAAATGCTTGAATTCTGACTTTTTGAAACCGATAAGCACAAAAGACATCAGAGTTTTCTCTTCCATGAAAAAGAGACATTTTCGACGCTCTTGAGTAAATGTATGCATGTACCAATTACCGAGAATATGATGTTCGCTTTCAATATCTAACAGGTCTTGGGGCCTAAGACCAAGCAATTCTTGTGATTTCTTAGTGCAGCGTAGTTGATACATGATTCAATTTCTCTCGGGATAATAACGATTTATGTAACATTAGAGCATATCGAAAGCTCATTGCAACATAACGCCCTGTTAAGGGTGAGCAACGCAATACCAAAGCCTCCGCACACCACCTTAATCACTTAAACAAACGCATAGTAAAAATGCCACGCGTTGCGAATCCCTCTTAAGCAGTTTGTTAAGTGCAATTTTCCACCAATTTATCCGCAACTCTCTTTAACGAAATAACCAGTTTCTCGAGATCGTAAACTGTTCTTGTGATCCGAGCACCTGCTGAAATTTGATTTATTGAATCACCTTGATCTTGAGAAAAAGATGAGATTCCCAGATCAGACAAATCTTTCGATGAAACTTTCCCCAAACGATGCTGAAGTATATTACGAATCTGTATATTTTCGTTGATTAGGTGCTCATCAGCTTGTAAACCTGACAAGTCGGCAGCTAATGTACGTTTTATTTGTTTTAATTTCTCTTTTGCTTGCAGGAAGTCAAAATCTCTAACACAGGAACCAATAATACTATTGTAAAGATCATTATCTTTTAGAGTTAGGTCCAATTTCACCTTAGAGGGTGGAATGGCATAGCTACCACTATTGAAATAATTTTCCTCAAGTGCTTTTTGATAGAGATCAGCAAGAAAATCAAACCAGTGTTGAATGATTTCGGTTAAATATAACTCAAGAACAACATTAGGTTTATCATCAACTTTTCTCTGAATATCGATATGTTTAGGCGCATATGAAACGGTTCTTTGAGGGTTACTAGGATGCCCCACCCCAAACATGGCTCTGGCATTTAGATTTACCCCAATTTGTTCTGCATGCTTCATCAGCCCAAATCTGATAAGTGTGTGAAATCCCAGAGCTTCTGTTATAGAAGTTTCAATTTTATCTACAAAGTTCGTTTTGATATTTCTCATGCTCATTCCTTGCTAAATAAATGCACTTAACGCTAAGCTAAGTAGTGAGCAACGCAATACGAAGTCACCGCATAACACCTTAAACACATAAATCAACGCATAGTAAAAATGCCACGCGTTGCGAATCTGTCTTAAGCGCTTTGTTAGTTTGCCACCGCGATGAAGCCGGAGGTTTAGCGCCAAGATGCTGAATTAGCTATAAAACTAATGACTTTGAACGCAAAAGTAAAACGGGCAGCTCAGAATTTAAACCCAACCAACAAAACGCACTTGGCTAAGAAGACTTTCGTAGATGCCGACAGCCACAAATACCACCTTTCAATGTTCCCGCTTAACTTTCAAAACCAAAGAAGCAGCGTGCAAGAATATTGAGAAATGAACCTTACTAACACGGAAGAATTGAATAACACGACCGCCAATTAACCGAAAAACGTGCTACGCGAGATGCCTATTTCGATGAAGAGTCTTTGGAAAATAACAGGTGTATAGCTAGAACGTAGAACAAAGCTTTTAGATCATAAACGCCTTTCTGCCCTTTGCAAACTAACGCCGCGTTAAGTGGTGAGCAACGCTACCACCCTACCTAAACCATTGTGACATAAACACTTAACCTAAAGTAAGCTGAAAATGCCGAGCGTTGCGAATCTGCCTTAAACGCTTGTATGGATAATAAGCACTCCAATCGGGTAAGGTGAGAC